>NZ_FMUF01000028.1:0-36835 GCF_900100985.1 Nitrosospira sp. Nsp1 | reverse complement strand
GTCAGCTGCTTGAGTATCCCGTTCTCACCAAGCAGGTCTTCCGGTTTCTGGTAATCAGCCAGCAATCGATCGATCAGGTCGGGCTCTACTATTTTACGTTTGGTCATCGTTCTTCCTTATGGATGACAGTCTCCTGTCTAATGACCGATTACACAAAATTATTTACACCCCCACTTTTTCATTGTCGGGCAGAGCCCGACCTACCACTTTGAATTAACAACCAACTTCTCCCCATCGAACGATCTATCCGATAACCCCTTCATTAATCTTGGGATCTTGTACTCGTCACTTGAACACACATCTCGATTATTTCTCCGCTAGTGCCGTCATCTTCTTGACGGAACAGCGTCCCTTGTGACCCTGGCCCCACGCCCTTCGTCCACCATTCCAGCCCACCACCGACGTAGCGTGCACCGCTGCCCGATATCGCCACAATCATTTCGCGAGCTCTACCCTCGTACCGCACAATGGCTGTGGTGTTGGAGTGATAAGATGCATCCACCGTACGACCACTCTTGCAGTGATATGCAATTGGCGAATCAGTACCGATTTTTCCAGCAAAAGGTGCACTCGAATGGGAGAAGTAAGTACAGCCGACCAAGGCACTAATAACGAAGAGAAAAGTAATGCGAATCAGCAGTAATGAAAGCGCAAGGATTGAAGTTGCACGCGACAGCTTGAGAACTGATATGTTGTCTATTACTACACCTGTTCGGTCTGGATACCTCTTTTGCATGCGTCTTGTACAGAGAGGTTCCTTGTTTCTTGCTTATAATTAGGGTTCCAATCAATCCGGCTACGTTCGCGCCGAAATCGGCATAAACTCCCGCTCCTCCGGCCCGATATAATTCGCGGAAGGCCGGATAATCTTGTTGTCCACCCGTTGCTCGATGATGTGCGCAGCCCATCCGCTGGTGCGCGCGATCGCAAACAGCGGTGTAAACATCGCTGTCGGTACCCCCATCATGTGATAACCCACAGCGGAGAACCAGTCGAGATTGGGAAACATTTTCTTTATATCCCACATTACTGTTTCCAATCTCTCCGCAATACTGAACATTTCCGTATTGCCAGCTTCCACTGAAAGATTCCTCGCAACCTCCCGGATGATCCTGTTACGCGGATCGCCGCTCGTATATACCGGGTGGCCGAATCCGATGATGATTTCCTTATCGGCCACGCGGCGGCGGATGTCCGCCTCGGCCTCATCCGGGCTGCCATAGCGCGTCTGGATATCGAATGCAACCTCATTGGCGCCGCCGTGCTTGGGGCCGCGTAACGCCCCAATAGCGCCGGTGATTGCCGAGTAGAAATCGGACCCGGTGCCGGCAATCACGCGAGCGGCAAAAGTGGAAGCATTGAACTCATGCTCCGCGTACAGCACCAGTGAAGTATGCATTGCCTTCACCCACGACTGGGGTGGTGGTTTGCCGTGCAGCAGGTGCAGGAAATGTCCGCCTATGGAATCCTCATCAACCGCCAGCTCTATACGACGATTATTGTGCGAATAGTGGTACCAGTAAAGCAGAATAGAGCCGAGGCAGGCCAGAAGCCGGTCCGCCAGATCACGCGCGCCATCGATGGTATGTTTCTCCGCCTCCGGCACTATCGTGCCCAATGCGGATACACCGGTGCGCATCACATCCATCGGATGAGCGGTTGCCGGAATCGCTTCCAGGATGGTTTTAACGTCGACAGGCAGATCGCGCAGGCTTTTGAGTTTCTCCTTATACGCAGCCAGTTCGTCCAGGGTGGGTAGCTTCTCATGCACCAACAGATAGGCAATCTCTTCGAATTCACAGCTATCGGCCATGTCGAGAATGTCATAACCGCGATAATGCAGGTCGTTGCCCGTTCTGCCGACGCTACAGATGGCGGTATTTCCCGCTATCACACCTGACAACACCACGGATTTCTTGATTCTGGCAGGAGCGCTTTCGGTAGTCTTACTCATTTTCAGGCTTTCTGGATTCGGAAAACATGCTATTCAATTTCTCCTCGTAGGCATGGTAATCAAGAAAGTCATATAGCTCGGCGCGAGTCTGCATGGCTTCGATCGTCTTCTTCTGGGTGCCTTCGTTGCGTATTGCCCGGTACACGTTCAGGGCAGCAGCGCTCATGGCGCGAAATGCGGATAATGGATAAAGCACCAGGGAAACGTCGGCCTTGGCCAATTCCTCGACTGTATAAAGGGGCGTCGCGCCAAACTCGGTTATGTTGGCCAGGACCGGCACGCGCACGATCGCGGCGAATTGGCGGTAGGTGTCCAGTTCAGTCACGGCTTCCGGAAAGATCATATCCGCGCCCGCTTCCACGCAAGCGCACGCCCTCTCCATGGCGGATTGCAGTCCTTCAACCGCCAGTGCATCGGTGCGCGCCATAATGACAAACTCAGGATCGGTCCTGGCATCCACCGCAGCCTTGATGCGATCAACCATTTGCGCCTCGCTGACAATCATCTTGCCCGGAAGATGACCGCAACGCTTCGCCTCAACCTGATCTTCGATGTGCATCGCCGCTGCGCCGGCTTTGATCATTGATTTCACCGTGCGGGCGACATTGAGAGCACCGCCGAAACCGGTATCCGCATCCACCAGTAGCGGCAGATCGGTGATGTCCGTGATGCGGCGCACATCGGTCAGTACATCGTCCAGCGTCGAAATAGCAAGATCGGGCACGCCCAGCGACGCCGCTGCCACACCGCCGCCGGAAAGATAGAGTGCTTTGAACCCGGTTCGGGCCGCGAGGCGCGCTGCGTACGCATTGATGCAACCCGCCACCTGCAAAGGCTTCTCTTCGGCAAGCGCGGCGCGAAAACGAGAACCAGCGGAGATGATCATAGGCGTTGAAAAATCAAGCTGCGGACTTCCCAAACAAATGCTTCACGGAATCTCGCTCATCCACCAGTTCCCGATAGGCAGCCTGCATTTTTTCCTTACTGAATTCGCTGATCTCAAGATCAGGAACGATATGGTAGGCCCCCTTCTCGCATACCACGGGGAAACCATACATGACACCATCAGGAATCCCGTAGCTGCCATCGGAAGAGATGCCCATGGATACCCAGTCATTTTCTTGCGTGCCATAAACCCAATCACGGATATGAGCGATGGCAGCATTAGCGGCGCTTGCTGCGCTCGACATACCACGCGCCTCGATGACCTCCGTACCGCGATGCTGCACGGTAGGGATGAAATAATCTTCTACCCAGGCAGGGTCATCGATGAGGGAGGCGGCCTTATTTCCACCAACCTCGACATGATTCAAGTCGGGATACTGGGTGGCGGAATGATTGCCCCAGACGATCATTTTTTTTACGCTGCCTACCGATTGGCCCAGTTTGATGGCAATCTGCGACAAGGCGCGATTATGATCCAGCCTCATCATTGACGAAAAATTGGCCGGCTTCAGGTCGGGTGCATTTTTCATGGCGATGTAGGCATTGGTGTTGCAGGGATTGCCCACGATCAGGACCTTCACGTCGCGGTGGGCAACTTCATTCAGCGCCCTGCCCTGACCGATAAATATCGTGCCGTTTGCCTCCAACAAATCTTTACGCTCCATACCCTTGCTGCGCGGGCGCGCACCCACGAGCATTGCGATATCGGCGTCGCGGAAAGCGGATTTGGGATCATCGGCGATGGTTACGTCCGCCAGCAGCGGAAATGCGCAATCATCGAGCTCCATTATGACGCCCTTGAGCGAAGGCAATGACGGCGGTATGTCCAGTAACTGCAGAATGACAGGCTGGTCCTGGCCAAGCATATCTCCCGCAGCGATGCGAAACAGTAGACTGTAACCGATCTGGCCGGCTGCACCCGTGATCGCTATGCGAATAGGACGATCCATTCCTGCACTCCTGTAGGTGAGTTGCCGGGACAAGAAATTTCCTGGAATTTACCACGCATCCGACGCGCTTGTCTAACACGCATCCGGCACGCTTATCCAACGTAGCGAAGTCCGAAACTCACCCATCAATGGATGAGTAATGCACCTTCCTTCGTATTCGCATTTTATGCTCAAGCATCCCGCTCGATGCGAAGGATTTAAAAAAAAGATTTTTTAGTACATCGAGTAATTCGGATAAAAAATATTCCGCGCTGCTGCCAATTCAAAATCGTTCAAGATGCATTCGGGCTGAATCCGAATGTAATGCCTTAGTTTTTTTAGGGATTATTTATGAGGGAACTCATGTTGTGCCGCTCGGTATAACGGTCTACACTAATCCGTAAAGGCAGGATCCGACCTACCGGAGAGCGAAAAAAATTGCAGAGAAAACGTCCCAAGTATCTTAATCTGCTGGAAATCAGGCAGCCGCTCCCTGCCGTGATCTCGATCCTGCATCGCTTGAGCGGAGCGTTGCTGTTCTTTCCGGGCATTCCGCTTCTCCTTTGCGGCCTTGACCTGATATTAAACTCACCGCAAGGCTACGCTCAATTTCAATCTTTTCTGGAGAACCCACTTTTCAAGATCGCGTTAACACTCTTCTTGTGGTTTTTCCTGCATCATCTTTTTGCCGGCATTCGTTTTCTGGCGCTGGATCTGCATTATGGCGGCAAACTGGAACAGGCACGCTTCACCAGTAAGCTGGTGCTGACCGTGGGGATCATTCTCACGCTACTGATCGCGGCGTGGATATGGTAAAGCGCGTCGTAACCGGCGCTCATTACGGTCTGCGTGACTGGCTGGCTCAGCGCATCACCGCAGTAGTCATGGTTGTCTTTACGCTTTTACTTGCAGCAATATTAATGATTTCGCCGCCGCATGATGAAGCATCCTGGAAAGCAATATTCAGTAATCGATGGATGCGAATCGCCTCCTTCCTGTTTCTTGTCAGCCTCTTCTGGCATGCCTGGATCGGAATGCGCAATATTCTGATGGATTATGTTCATGCTACCGGCATTCGCCTGACGTTACAGATACTGGTCATCCTGTTCCTGATATTTTATACGATCTGGTCTGCGGAAATTTTGTGGGCTTTGGAGATGGCATGACAATAAGTAAGCGAAAATTCGATGCGGTAATCGTGGGCGCCGGCGGCGCCGGCATGCGCGCGGCATTACAATTATCCGAGGCGGGACTCAAGGTGGCCGTGTTATCCAAGGTCTTCCCCACCCGTTCCCATACGGTTTCTGCGCAGGGTGGCATTGCCGCGGCGCTCGGAAATGTCACGGAGGATAACTGGCACTGGCATATGTACGATACCGTGAAAGGCTCGGATTATCTCGGCGACCAGGACGCTATCGAATTCATGTGTCGCCAGGCCAGCGAAGTGGTGTATGAACTGGAGCATTTCGGCATGCCGTTCGACCGCCTGGAGAGCGGGAAAATTTACCAGCGTCCATTTGGCGGTCAATCACAGAATTTCGGCGGCGCCCAGGCAACGCGCTCGTGCGCCGTGGCGGATCGCACCGGCCATGCCATGCTGCATACGTTATATCAGCGCAATGTGCAGGCCAACACCCAGTTTTTTATTGAATGGATGGGGCTGGATCTGATCCGTGATGAAGAAGGGGATGTATGCGGCGTGACGGCCTTGGACATCGAAACCGGCGACGTCATGCTCCTGCAGGCTAGGGCGACGCTGTTTGCGACCGGAGGCGGCGCCCGCATATTCAGTGCCAGCACTAATGCATTGATCAATACGGGCGATGGTCTCGGCATGGCGGTACGCGCAGGCCTCCCTCTGGAGGATATGGAATTCTGGCAGTTTCACCCCACTGGCGTGTATGGAGTTGGCATACTTATCAGCGAAGCGGTGCGCGGCGAAGGCGGCTATTTGCTCAATAAAAACGGCGAGCGTTTCATGGAACGCTACGCGCCCCATGCCAAAGACCTGGCCAGCAGGGATGTGGTGTCGCGTGCGCTGACGATGGAAATAAAGGAAGGGCGCGGCTGCGGCGGGGATGCCGACCATCTGCTGCTAAAACTTGATCATCTCGGTGCGGATGTGATTAAAGCGCGATTGCCCGGTATTCGTGAAATCGCCATGAAATTTGCCCATACAGACCCGATCCATGACCCGATTCCAGTGGTGCCTACCGCGCATTATATGATGGGGGGAATCCCCACCAATTTGCATGGGCAAGTGGTTGCGCCGTATAAAACCGGACCTGAGGAGGTCGTGCAGGGATTTTATGCCGTGGGGGAGTGCGCTTGCGTATCCGTACACGGCGCCAATCGCCTCGGCACCAATTCGCTCCTCGACATCATCGTTTTCGGCCGCGCTGCCGGCAACCAGATTATTGAGGATTTGAACAGGCATCCGCATCATAAACAACTGCCTGCCGATGCCGCAGATAAAGCGCTCGCGCGTCTTGACCGCCTGAACAATCAGAAGGATGGCGAAAACGTAGCGCAAGTAAGCGACGATTTACGCAAGACCATGCAGATGCATTGCGGCGTATTCCGTTTCCCGGACACGCTCAGGCAGGGGGTGGAAAAGATCGAGGAAGTGGCCGAGCGCGCCAGACACACCGAGATCAGGGACAAAAGCAGAGTATTCAATACCGCCCGGGTGGAAGCACTGGAACTCGACAATTTAGTGGAAGTGGCTGTAGCCAGCATGATTTCGGCGGAGGCGCGCACGGAAAGCCGCGGCGCCCATGCGCGCGATGATTTTCCCAGCCGGGATGACGATAAGTGGCTCAAGCATACGTTGTATTTCAGCGAAGGGCGCCGGCTGGATTACAAGCCGGTCCGGTTGAAACCGTTGACCGTGGATTCTTTCCCACCGAAGGCGAGAACCTACTGACGAAAACATTCAATCATGGATTTTATTACGCATCAGCTTGTTTTAAACCTAAATCCGGTAGTTGGACGGGGAGAAGTGTACGGTTTTTGAGGTGCAGGGCAAGGCGCAACGACGCGGAATGCGACCGCGCAGGGCGGAGTAGTGCCTTCCGCAGGAAGGTGCGACCCCGAAGCGGGATGCGTGCGCCCCCTTGCGTGTGGAGCGCGATCGCGGCATCCCCTGCGCTGCCCGATCCCCGCTGCGCGGAGTCCCTCGGGCGACGCTTCGGGGCGCCGTTCCATTCCAAGGAGTTGCAACGCAGCCATGTGCCCCAAAAACTGTGCAATTCTCCCCGTAGCGACCTCACCCGGAACGTGAATGCCAAATGATATGAAATATTGTTATTAATCATAATACTGATCTATAAAGGAGCGATCAACTACCGGATTTAGGTTAAACGCACCACAAATGGCAATGACGAATATCAAGCGCGTCCCATGTCAAATGAAAATCCAGCATAAATGGGACATTTAAGAATGGCCAGATAAGACAAAAATGGTCATGGCTGTCGCCAGTCATGTTTCGGAATTTGTACCGCTTTCGGCGCCGGCAATAAAACAAGAGGGAATACAGAATGAAAACTATTGAACCTTGTGTCTTGGTGATCTTCGGAGCGAGCGGGAACCTGTCGCGGCTCAAATTGATTCCTGCGCTGTTTCGACTGGACGTAGCCGGGCGCTTGCCGGACAAAATGGCAATACTCGGTTGCAGCCTTGAACCGTGGAGCAATGATCAGTGGATCGCAGAGGTAGCGAAGATGCTTCAGTCGAAATTTGCTGACGGTATCGATGAGCAGGCCTTCGAACGTTTTCGTGCCCGGCTGCATTATCATCCCAACTCCCCCACCAACGGCGATGCTTATCTCAGATTAAAGAAAGTATTGGAAGAAACACCGGGGTTCCCACCCAACACCGTGTTTTACATGGCTGTTCGACCTTCAGCGTTTCCGGCGATTATCGACAAGCTCGGCGTGATAGGGTTGCTGAATCAGCAGAGAGGCTGGTGCCGCGTGGTAATTGAAAAGCCTTTCGGCTATGACTTGCTGAGTGCACAGACTTTGCAGGGAAGCCTGTACCGGCATTTGAATGAGCCGCAAATCTACCGCATCGACCACTACCTGGGCAAGGGTACGGTGCAAAACGTAATAGTATTTCGCTTCGCCAACATATTGCTGGAGCCGATATGGAACAATCATTATATCGACCATGTGCAAATTACACATTCGGAAACCCTGGGCATTGCTGGGCGCGCTGATTATTACGAGGGGGCCGGGGCGCTTCGCGACATGATCCAGAGCCACCTGATGCAGTTGCTTGCTCTCGTGGCGATGGAACCGCCGGTAACATTGGCCGCGGAACATCTGCGGGACGAAAAAGTGAAAGTGCTGCAGGCAATACGGCCAATCACGCAGAATTCGGTACATGCGCATGCCTTTCGCG
Organism: Nitrosospira sp. Nsp1; assembly: GCF_900100985.1. Classification (NCBI taxonomy): domain Bacteria; kingdom Pseudomonadati; phylum Pseudomonadota; class Betaproteobacteria; order Nitrosomonadales; family Nitrosomonadaceae; genus Nitrosospira; species Nitrosospira sp. Nsp1. The sequence goes on along the minus strand of NZ_FMUF01000028.1, from coordinate 28,603 downwards.
GGCAATATACCAGCGGCACTATTGATGGCATACCTGTTCCCGCCTATGTGGATGAACCTGGTGTGGCGCCGGACAGCGCCACGGAAACTTATGCGGCGCTGAAACTGTTCATCGACAATTGGCGTTGGGCTGGCGTGCCGTTTTATCTGCGCACCGGCAAACGCATGGCGGAAAACAGTTCTGCAATTTGTATCCGCTTCAAGAGGCCGCCCCAGGATTTGCTGCGCCGCATGCACCAGGAGCATCATGAGTCATCGCGCCCGAACTGGATCATGCTGGGCATTCAGCCCAATGACTCCTTGAAAATGGAAATTCAGGTCAAGGTGCCGGGATTTGATCTGACGACTCGCACCATCAGCCTGGATGCCACCTACCGCAAGCAAAGCGACCAGGAGCATGACGCCTACGAGGGCTTGCTGCTGGATGTGATGCAGGGTGACCATTCATTATTTCTTCGTATTGATGAGGTGGAATGGGCTTGGCGCGCAGTCGATCCCATCATCAAGGTATGGGCGATGGAGCGCGATTTTATCAACGGTTATAACGCCGGCAGTTGGGGACCACGAGGTACCTATCGCTTGTTTGATAGTGATGATCAGTTCTGGCGCCATTCACTGGACCCTGAAGGCGCTGATTTACAAGCTTATTGATGCGTACCTGTTTGATGCCGTACCTGTTTTTGTGAGAGCAGTATCGTCTAGTGGACATCTTTGTATTTATCGTAAACCTAACAGGATAAATCATGAATAATCCCTTAAAGCTTTCCATCTTTGAACATGAAAAAGTCGGTCTCGACACGGATTCAGTCAAACACTCTCTTTCCAACGGCTTGACCTATTCAGTAGGTAAAGACACGATCACCGCCACCAATCGCGACAGATTCTTTGCTGCGGCCTACATGGTGCGCAACCGCCTGATCGACCGCTGGATGGAGACCATGCGCAGCTATTACATCAATGATGCCAAGCGGGTTTATTACTTTTCCCTGGAGTTTCTGATGGGGCGCACCCTGATGAATAGCGTACATAATCTCGGTTTTGATCAGCAATTCCGTGAGGCATGCAGTGAACTGGGGATCGACCTGGACGACGTACGTGAAATAGAGCCGGATGCCGCCTTGGGAAATGGCGGCCTGGGACGTCTCGCTGCCTGCTTCCTCGATTCCATGGCGACGCTCAGCCTTCCAGGTTATGGCTATGGCATTCGCTACGAATACGGCATGTTTGCGCAGCGTATCGAGGACGGCAGGCAGGTGGAACATCCGGATAACTGGTTACGCTATGGCAACCCCTGGGAGTTCCCCCGCCCGGAGGTGTTGCATCAAGTCAAATTTCACGGCCATGTGGTTCAATATGAAGATGAGGATGACATATCGCGCTACCACTGGATCGATACCGATGACGTAATGGCAATGGCATTTGATACCCCTATCCCCGGTTATGGCACCCATACCGTCAACAACATGCGTTTATGGTCTGCGAAGGCGACGCGCGATTTCGAATTACGCTACTTCAACGAGGGCAATTATGTCAAAGCGGTGGAGGATAAGAACGATTCCGAAAATTTGTCCAAAGTACTCTACCCGGACGATACCACGGCAATGGGACGCGAGCTGCGCCTGAAACAGCAATACTTCTTCGTATGCGCTTCGCTGCATGACATCCTTTATCGCTATAACAAGTACCAGACCAATTTCGATGCCCTTCCGGATAAAGTCGCGATCCAGTTGAATGACACGCATCCCGCCATTGCGATCCCGGAGCTGATGCGCATATTAGTGGATTTGCACCGTCTCGACTGGGACAAAGCGTGGGATATCACGATCCGCACTTTCGCCTATACCAACCATACGCTGATGCCCGAGGCGCTCGAAACCTGGGCAGTCGCCCTGTTCGAAAATGTCTTGCCGCGCCATATGCAAATCATCTACGAAATCAATCGCCGCTTCCTGAAAGATGTAATGCACCGATATCCCGGCGATACCGCGATACTGCGCCGCATGTCCATCATTGACGAGGAAGGAGGCAGGCGGGTCCGCATGGCACATCTCGCCATTGTCGGCAGCCATAAGGTGAACGGGGTAGCACAAATTCATACCGAACTGATGAAGCAGACCATATTTGCGGATTTCGACAGGTTTTTTCCCGGTAAGATCATCAATATTACCAACGGTATCACGCCGCGCCGCTGGCTGAACCAGGCCAATCGGCGGCTGGCCGAACTCATCACTTCGCGCATCGGCGTTGGCTGGGTCAAGAACTTGAGTCAGTTGAAACATCTGATTCCACTTGCCGACGACGCTTCTTTTCGCAAGGAGTTCGCTGACGTGAAGCGCGCGGACAAGGAGCGGTTCGTCACCATGCTGAAGCATAAGCACAACATTGATATCAGTGCTGATTCGCTGTTCGACGTCCAGATCAAACGGATCCATGAATACAAACGACAACTTCTCAATGTATTGCATATAGTGACGCTTTATAACCGCCTTCGCGAGGATCAAAATGCCCAGTACGTTCCACGTACCATCATTTTCGGCGGCAAGGCGGCACCCGGTTACGCCACTGCCAAGCTCATCATCAAGCTTATCAACGATATCGCCGATGTCGTCAATAATGATCCAAAGGTGGCGGGGCGTCTGAAAGTGGTATTCATACCCAATTACGATGTATCGACCGCGGAAGAAATGATTCCGGCGGCAGACCTCTCCGAACAGATTTCAACAGCGGGTACAGAGGCTTCCGGTACCGGAAACATGAAGCTGGCATTGAACGGCGCACTCACGATCGGCACCCTGGATGGCGCAAATATCGAAATCCGCAACGAAGTCGGGGAGGATAATATATTCATATTCGGCCTCACGGCGGCAGGGGTCGCCGAGGCGAAAGCAAAGGGTTATCAGCCTTGGGATTTTTACCACGCTAACGCCGAATTGCGGACGGTGCTGGATATGATCGCTTCGGGCTTTTTTTCGGTGGGTGAGCCGGGCCGTTTCAAACCGATTGTAGATTCTCTCTTGCAGGGCGGCGACAAGTACATGCTGTTGGCAGATTATGCCGCTTACATCGCTTGTCAGGAAAAGGTCGCGATCGCATACCAGAACCAGGACGAGTGGATACGAAAGGCAATTCTGAATATTGCCAACATGGGTAAATTTTCCAGTGACCATACCATCATGCAATATGCCAATAAGATATGGGATGCAAAACCGGTCATTCCTGTCGAGTAAAGACCGATCGGCCGGCCTCAGCTGTCTTTCGGGGGCTGGTCGGGTTGTTTTTCGGCTTTTTTATCGCGGATGATGAGGAAGCGTCGATGTGTTATCTCCTGCGAATCGCAGGCGTAGCGCCCGATGCTCTCTCACATCCGCTGAAAGGTTAACAGACTATGAAATTCTCTATTTTTCGCTTCGATCCCGATAAGGACGAAAAACCTTACATGCAGGATTATGATGTCGTGTTGGAACCGGCCGACAGGATGCTGCTGGATGCGCTCATCCGGATAAAAACCTTAGACGACAGCTTGAGTCTGCGCCGTTCCTGCCGGGAGGGAGTATGCGGATCGGACGGAATGAATATCAACGGGCGCAATGGATTGGCGTGCATTACCCCTGTGGCCGGATTGAAAGAGCCCGTGGAACTGCGGCCATTGCCAGGGCTCCCCGTGATACGCGACCTGATCGTGGATATGACGCAATTTTTCCAGCAGTATCATTCGATCAAGCCTTACCTCATCAACAACGACCCCCCGCCGGAAACCGAGCGGTTGCAATCGCCTGAAGACCGGGCAAAGCTGGATGGGCTATACGAATGCATTCTTTGCGCATGCTGCTCCACTGCGTGTCCTTCATTCTGGTGGAATCCTGATAAATTCGTGGGCCCCGCCGGGCTATTGCAAGCATACCGCTTTCTTGCCGACAGCCGCGACCAGGCGACAGCCGAGCGCCTGGATTATCTGGAGGACCCCTACCGCCTGTTCCGCTGCCATTCCATCATGAACTGCGTGGACGTATGCCCCAAGGAATTGAATCCCACCAGCGCCATCGGGCGGATCAAAGACATGATGGTTAAGAGAACAGTATGAGGAAACTGGAGCGTGCTCGATGGCGTTGTCGTCGTGGCCTGCTGGAACTGGATATCGTGCTGCAACGGTTTATGGATGCGTATTACGCTAAACTGGATGAAGCCGAACTCCGGCAATTTGAAATATTGCTGGATCTTCCCGATAATGACTTGTGGGATATGATCGCGCTAAAAAAAGAAGCGGAGGATATGAGACTGAAGCCCGTACTGCATCTCTTGCAGACTATTTAACCTAAATCCGGTAGTTGACTGCTCATTTAATAGATCAGTGTTATGATTAATAACATACTTGACGCTCACCTTCCGGATGAAGTCGCCACGGGGAGAATTACACAATTTTTGCGGCACATGGCTGCGTTGCAACTTCTTGGAATGGAACGGTGTCCCGAAGCGTCGCCCGAGAGAACCCGCGCAGCGGGGATCGGGCAGCGCAGGGAATGCCACGATCGCGTTCCACACGCAAGGGGCGCAGCATCCCGCTTCGAGGTCGCACCTTCCTGCAGAAGGCACTGCTCCACTCTGCATGGTCGCATTCCGCGTCGTTGCATCTTGCCCTGCGCCCAAAAACCGTACACTTCACCCCGTCCAACTACCGGATTCAGGTTTAATTGCATCGTGGTTTTTTTTGCCGGAAAGAAAATAACAGGGGAACGACATGGAACAAAAACATATAGCGACTCTCAATCTGGATAACGGCAATCCGGCCGAGTTTCCCATCATGGCCGGCAGCATGGGGCCGGATGTGGTGGATATTCGTACTCTGCATGCCAAGAGCGGCGTATTCACTTACGACCCCGGCTTCCTGTCCACCGCCAGTTGCAGTTCCAAAATAACTTACATTGATGGCGATGAGGGCATTCTGCTTTATCGGGGCTACCCGATCGAGCAGTTGGCCAAGCGATGTGATTTCATGGAAGTGTGCCATTTGCTGATGAATGGGGAACTGCCGACCAGAAAACAGAAGTCCGCGTTCGACAAGACCATCAAGGATCATACGATGGTGCATGAACAACTCGCGCGCTTTTTTACCGGTTTTCGCCGCGATGCCCATCCCATGGCGGTGATGGTCGGAGTAGTCGGTGCATTGTCGGCGTTTTATCATGATGCGATGGACATTTCCGATGCCAGCCACCGTGAACTGTCGGCCTTTCGGCTGGTAGCAAAGCTGCCTACCATCACTGCGATGACATATAAATATAATATCGGCCAGCCTTTCATATATCCGCGCAACGATCTTAGCTACGCGGAAAATTTCATGCACATGATGTTCGCCACGCCCGCCGAGGAATATAAACCCAACCCGGTGTTGGCGCGGGCGCTGGACCGTATTTTGATCCTGCATGCCGATCACGAGCAGAACGCTTCCACTTCCACCGTACGGCTCGCCGGATCCAGCGGTGCCAATCCATTTGCCTGCATCTCAGCCGGTATCGCCTGCTTATGGGGACCTGCACATGGTGGAGCAAACGAAGCCTGCCTGAACATGCTGGAGGAAATCGGCGACGACTCGCGCATCGGCGAGTATATCGAACGTGCCAAAGACAAAAACGATCCTTTCAGACTGGTGGGCTTCGGCCACCGTGTATACAAGAATTTTGATCCCCGCGCCAAGCTGATGCGCGAAACCTGCCATGAAGTGCTGAGCGAACTGGGGCTGCATGACGACCGCTTGTTCAAGCTGGCGCTGAAACTGGAGAAAATTGCGCTTGAAGACGATTACTTCATCTCCAAGAAACTCTATCCCAATGTTGACTTTTACTCCGGCATTGTGCAGCGTGCTTTGGGAATCCCGGTCTCCATGTTCACTGCCATTTTTACCATGGCGCGCACGGTAGGCTGGATTGCCCAGTGGAACGAAATGATTTCCGATCCAGACTATAAAATAGGGCGACCACGTCAGCTCTATACCGGGGCCACCACGCGAGATGTAGTCTCGATTGCCTTACGCAAATAGTCTCATTCTGCCAGCCAGGAGATCTCCAGCCATGATGAAGCAACTGTTTGAGGATTCCTTGCTGTTCGGTACCAATGCGTCCTTCATTGAAGGGCTTTATGAAAAGTACCTGCACAATCCGGAATCGATTCCGCCGGAATGGCATGAATACTTCGACAAACTGCGGCAGGCGGAAGGAACGGCCGGACCGGTTGGGCAGGCTTCTCAAAACGTGCCGTACTCATCGGAAATCGAATCGTTCAGCCGAGCGGCGGCAGCGCCTTGGCGGCTCAGCGGGCATAGCCCCGAGGAGGAACTTCTACAGGACGATTCCGACCTGGAAACAGAACGCAAGCAGATTTCGGTATTGCAAATCATCAACGCATACCGCTTTCTGGGCGTGCGCCACGCCGATCTCGACCCGCTCAAGCATCAGGAAAAACCGCATATTCCCGAGCTTGAGCCCGCCTATTACGGGCTGACAGAGGCAGACATGAGTACGGTTTTCGGCACCGGTTCATTGATCGGGCCACCGCGCGCGTCGTTAGCGGAAATTCTGCGCATATTGCGGGAAACTTACTGTGGCAGTATCGGCGTCGAGTATATGTACATCACCGATACCGAGCAAAAACGATGGCTACAGAATCGCATCGAAGGTTCGCGCGCGCAACCCCGGTTCTCCCCCGAATACAAACGCCATATCCTGGAACGCCTCAATGCGGCGGAAGGATTGGAAAAGTATCTGCACACACGCTATGTCGGGCAGAAGCGCTTTTCCGGCGAAGGCGGCGAAAGCCTGATTCCGCTATTGGATAATCTGCTGCAACGCGCGGGCCAGATGGGCGTACAGCAGATTATCATCGGCATGGCCCACCGCGCACGGCTTAATGTCCTGGTCAACACATTGGGGAAGTTGCCGAGCGATCTGTTCCAGGAATTCGAAGGCAAATATGCGCAGGACCTGACTGAAGGCGACGTCAAATATCATCAGGGTTTTTCCTCAGCAGTATCCACTCCCGGCGGTACGATGCGCCTGACGTTGGCATTCAACCCCTCGCATCTGGAAATTGTAGACCCGGTAGTGCAAGGCTCGGTGCGCGCCCGTCAGCAGCGCCTGCGAGACAGGCATGGCGATCTGGCGCTGCCCGTGCTTCTGCATGGCGACGCCGCGTACTCGGCCCAGGGCGTGGTGATGGAAACGCTGAATCTGTCGCAAACGCGCGGCTATGGCACCGGTGGCACGATACACGTCATCATCAATAACCAGATCGGCTTCACAACTTCTGATCCGCGCGATACGCGCTCCACACTTTATTGCACGGACGTGTCGAAAATGATCGAGGCGCCGATTCTCCATGTCAACGGGGACGACCCTGAGGCAGTTGTCATGGTGGCTGAGATCGCGCTCGATTTTCGGATGAAGTTTCATAAGGATGTGGTCGTAGACATGGTTTGTTTCCGCACCCTCGGCCACAACGAGCAGGACGAGCCCATGGTGACTCAGCCGCTGATGTACAAGATCATCGGCCGCCATCCCGGCACACGCAAGCTCTATGCCGATAAACTGGAAGCCGAAGGTATCATCGGCGCCGGCCAGGCGGAGCTGATGGTAAAAGCCTATCGGGATGACATGGATGGAGGCCGCAACCCCAACAAAACCATCCTTTATGGCTACAAATCTTCGAATGCGGTGGACTGGACGCCCTTCCTGAAGAATAACAAGTGGGACATGAAGGTACAGACCGGACTGCCGATAGCGGAATTAAGAAAGCTGGCCGCGCGGTTAACGGATATTCCCTCCAAGTTCAAATTACATGCGCGGGTGGAAAAGGTCATCGCCGACCGCCGCCTGATGGGCGAAGGAAAATTACCGCTGGATTGGGGAATGGCTGAAACCCTTGCTTATGCGGCGCTTCTGAAGGACGGGTATGCTGTACGCATTTCAGGGCAAGATTCGGGACGTGGAACTTTTTTTCACCGCCATGCCGTGCTGCATGACCAGAACCGGGCGCGATGGAACGAGGGAACATACGTTCCCCTTCGCCATATTGCTCCGGAGCAGCCTGGTTTCGTCATCATCGATTCAGTACTCTCGGAAGAAGCCGTGCTGGGCTTCGAGTACGGCTACACAACCGCGGAACCGAATGAACTGGTAGTGTGGGAGGCGCAGTTTGGCGATTTTGCAAACGGTGCGCAGGTTGTGATAGACCAGTTCATCGCCTCTGGCGAAGCCAAATGGGGCCGGTTATGCGGCCTGGTGATGATGCTCCCGCACGGCTACGAAGGGCAAGGGCCCGAGCACTCCTCCGCACGTCTGGAGCGTTTTCTGCAACTCTGCGCCGAATACAATATTCAGGTGTGCGTTCCATCCACCTCCGCACAGATGTTTCACATGCTCCGGCGGCAAATAATCCGGCCGTTGCGCAAGCCGCTTATCATCATGAGCCCCAAAAGCCTGTTGCGGCATAAGGAGTCCTTCTCAAGTCTCGAAGATCTGGCCGATGGCGGTTTCCAGAACGTGATTCCGGAAATGGAAAAGCTCGATCCGCAAAATGTACGACGCGTCATCGCCTGCTGCGGCAAGATATATTACGAACTGCTGGCCTATCGCCGGGAACAGGGAATCAAGGATATCGCAATTGTTCGGGTCGAGCAGCTGTACCCTTTTCCGCATCATGATTTCCAGATTGAGGTTGACCGCTACCCTCACGCTAAAGATATACTCTGGTGTCAGGAGGAACCCGGCAACCAGGGTGCCTGGCACCGCATTCAGCACTACCTGCTGCGGCACAAGCGTCCCGATCAGATTTTAGGCTATGCATTGCGGCCATCGTCAGCGTCTCCGGCGGTGGGGTACCTGGCAAAACACAAATTCCAGCAGAATGAATTGATAGTGGCAGCGTTTCGCGAAAAAATTTAAGCCAAAGGAAGAACCATGCGCGTCGATGTCAAAGTTCCGGTTTTATCCGAATCGGTGGCGGAAGCCACATTGCTTTCCTGGCATAAAAAAGAAGGTGAACATGTTGATAGAGACGAGAATCTGATCGATGTCGAAACAGATAAAATCGTGATGGAATTGCCGGCGCCTGCCGCCGGCGTATTGGCCAAAATCGTCAAGGGCGACGGAGCGGTAGTAGCCGGCGGCGAAATCATTGCCACCATAGACACCGAGGCCACTCCGGCCGAAACCAAGGCGGTTCCCGGTGACACTGCGGCGGCTCCCTCAAGTGCGAAATCCACTCCTGAGGGCACCTCAGCCGTTGCGGCATCGGCGTCTATGGCGACGATGATGCCCGCTGCCCGAAATATGGCGGCGCAGGCAGCCCTCGACGTCGGCGAAATCAGCTCGATTAAAGGTAGCGGACGCGATGGCCGGATTACCAAAGAGGATGTGGCGGCCCATGTGGAAAAGAAACCTTCGCCTTCCGGCGCGCCTTCTCCCTCGCCGTCACCGACAACTCCTGAGCCTTCGGCAACTCCGACACCTTTGGCAACTACCACACCTTCCGCGACAGCCGCGCCTGCGCCTATGGGTAACAGACCTGAACAGCGGGTGGCGATGTCCCGACTGCGGGCGCGTATCGCCGAGCGACTCGTGCAGTCGCAGTCCACCGCGGCGATACTCACCACGTTCAACGAAGTGAACATGCAAGCGATAATGGATTTGCGCGCACGCTATAAGGTGAGTTTTGAAAAAGAGCACGGCATCAAGCTCGGCCTCATGTCATTTTTTGTCAAGGCGGCGGTGGCGGCGTTGAAAAAATTTCCTGTCGTCAATGCATCCGTGGATGGAAATGACATCGTCTACCACGGCTATTACGACATCGGCATCGCGGTGAGCAGTCCGCGCGGGCTCGTGGTCCCTATCATTCGAAATGCGGACGCTTTATCACAGGCGGAGATTGAAAGGCAGATTGCAGACTTCGGCAAGCGCGCCCTCGACAGCAAATTGACGATGGAAGAGCTGACGGGCGGCACCTTCTCGATCACCAATGGCGGCATATTCGGCTCGATGCTCTCTACTCCCATTATCAATCCGCCGCAAAGTGCGATTCTTGGCATTCACGCGACTAAAGAGCGCCCTGTGGCCGAGAATGGGCAAGTAGTGATTCGTCCGATGTGCTATCTCGCGTTATCCTATGATCACCGCATTGTCGATGGGCGCGAAGCGGTGCTTTCCCTGGTGGCAATGAAAGAGGCCCTGGAATATCCCATGAGCCCGTTGCTGGAAGGCTGAGGGCATCGAACGTAAGCCGCATTCCTGCAAAATAATTTTTTTCATATTTTCACTAATTTCAATATGCCTCGATCTTTTGATGTAGCGGTAATCGGTGCCGGCCCCGGCGGTTATGTCGCGGCCATTCGTTGCGCCCAACTGGGACTCAACACTGTTTGCATAGATGAGTGGAAAAATCCGAAAGGCAATCCCAGCCTGGGTGGAACCTGCCTGAATGTCGGCTGCATTCCATCCAAGGCGCTGCTGGAGTCGTCGGAGAATTATGAACGTGCAGCGCATAAATTTGCGGCTCACGGGATCAAGGTGGAAGGCCTGTCGGTGGACATTCCGGTGATGATGTCTCGCAAGGATAAAATCGTCACCGCCTTCACCGGCGGGGTCGCCATGCTGCTTAAAAAAAATAAAGTCGCCTCCCTGCACGGGCGCGGAACACTGCTCAGAAGCATCGAGGAACATGGCGACAACAACAGGAGCTGGCAGATCCAGGTAAAGAACGGGGAAACAGAGGACACCATCGAGGCAAAACACGTCATTATCGCCACCGGTTCCACTCCGCGGTCTTTACCGTTTGCACAGATAGACAACGAACGCATATTGGACAATGCCGGCGCGCTGGCGCTGACAGAAGCGCCCGGGCGGCTGGGCGTGATTGGCGCCGGCGTCATCGGCCTGGAAATGGGCAGCCTGTGGCGGAGACTCGGTTCCGAAGTCACCATCCTTGAAGCGCTGCCTACGTTACTACCGGCGACTGACGAGCAAGTCGCAAAAGAAGCGCTAAAAATCTTTACCAGAGGATCAGGCCTGGTCATCAATACGGACATCAGGATAAGCGGAATCCAGACCAGCGAAGCGAACATCACCGTGGAGTACGTTAACGCCCAGGACAAGGAGGGCAACGTGCAAAAACTGGAAGTGGATAAACTGATCATCGCAGTCGGCCGGGTTCCCAACACGGCTGGACTGGGTGCGGACAATGTCGGCCTGAAGCTGGATAATCGCGGGTTTATCGAGGTGGATAGCGATTGCCGCACCAATCTGCCCAATATCTATGCCGTGGGAGATGTGGTGCGCGGGCCCATGCTGGCGCATAAGGCTTCCGAGGAAGGGGTCGCCGTCGCTGAAAACATCGCGGGACAGGCTGGACACGTGAACCTTGACACCATTCCCTGGGTTATCTACACCTCGCCCGAAATCGCCTGGGTGGGCAAAAACGAACAGGAACTGAAAGCAGCGGGTATTCAATACAAAGCCGGGCAATTCCCCTTCATGGCCAACGGCCGCGCACGCGCATTGGGCGAGACCGGCGGCTTCGTCAAAGTGCTGGCGGACGCGAACACCGACCGTATCCTCGGCGTCCACATGATCGGACCCTACGTTTCCGAAATGATCGCCGAAGCGGTAACGGCGATGGAATTCGCAGCCAGCAGCGAAGATATCGCTCGCATCGTTCACGCCCATCCATCGCTGTCGGAAGTACTGCACGAGGCGGCGCTGGGCGTGGATAAACGGGCGATACATATATGAATCCCGGCTCGATCTGAAGTTATGCTATTGATCTGAAGTCACGCTATAGCGACCTCCTCTCTTGCTTCGTCATTCCTGTGCAAGCAGAATCCATGATTTTTCAAATTTGCGGTTCTGCCTATTCACGGCCTTCCGATACAACCAGCACGCCTGCTTTGTAATACCCATATTAATGGGCGGGGCGCAAATATTTCCTTATAGTCTAATATACAAATATGTGGGGCTAACAGTCAGGGTCAAAGCTCGTCAACGAGAATATTGTTTGCTGGCCACATAGTTGTGGATGCATCGGATAGTGAGGAATCTGAATTGAACGATTCTTCGCATCGACGATTTTCCATTTGTATGTTGGCCAGATGACTGGTTCTAAATTGTTTTGTTCAGTGAAAGCTATACTCGTATAAACCTTGTGGACGGAAAAATCCCGTCCCATTGCGGTTTAAATAAGGGAGACTGCCATGGCTGACCCACTTACTCAAGAGCACGATCTGGAAGACCATATCCAACTGTTGCGAAAATTGGACGCGGTACGGAAGCGAAGTGCGGAACTTAGGGACGAGGGGATCGAGGTCTTGATGGACTGCCTGCAACCGTTCGGAGAAAAAAAAATGCTGCCGGCTTTCGGGGATTGGCGGCACGAGAATTCTCTTGTTGTAAGAGCGCTTCTCACCCGTCATGATCAGCCGTTTAGCAAAGAGAAAGAGAAGACGCGGCTTGAGCTCATCAAGAGCCTGACAAAACAATTGCAGCAGGATTTGACACTGGAAAAACTTGCGGAACACGAATTATCAGTACTGGTTGCGGCGAGTGTTTTGCGGACCTTGGTCGCGCAGCCTGGCGCCGCTTTCTCCAAGACCGCAATGCTTTGCTATTATTGGATCATCCGAGAGCTTTATTCGGCAGATCGAAGTGATTGGAACATCGGCGGCGCACGCGCCGCGCCGGGCGGCCTGGTGACCGCGTTCGTCACCGGCGAATGCATACGCGCGCTCTTGAGTTTTGCCGACGCTCTGCGTAATACTGGCAATTTCATAGCGGAGGCAGGCAATTACATAGCAAGAACAACGCAGCTTGATAGCCTTAATGACCATTATTTCCTTGGCCGAACCCCCGAGCCTTTGAAAGAATGGGCGGAAGCGGAGAAAAAACGGTTGTCCCTTTCGTGTCTTCTCAAATTCAGACGGCTATCCCACTACCTGGTGCTTGCGCTCCCTCCTGATCAGTCTACGGAAGTCTCGTCAGTTGAAAAATGCCTTCAAGTAAAGGATATTACTAAGTCTACTGAGTTTAAGCAGAAGCTGGAAAAGCTATTAAAGGAAACTGAAGAAACCTTTGAGAGCACGCTCCAAGATATTATTGCCTATCGTAAAAAGGAGTGCGAAGGTGAAACAAGTCCAACATCCCAAGATCCACTGGAGATATGTAAAAACACCCTCTCGACATGTGAAGAAAGGCTTTATGGCTCTACGGAATCCGAACCTTCCGCATCATCACGCAAGACAAAGGCGGACGTAACCCGCTCAGCTTCCGCTCATCTAATTGCGTTCCAGGCTGTGCAAGACGCAAAGAAGCGGACCAAGAAGAAGGTTAGCTTAGTCACACAGTGTGATGAAACAGACGTTAAGACATTCGAAAACTTATGCAAGGACATTAAGCGAGAATTCGACGAATCAGCGCACCAAGTGGAAAATCTGCTGCACCCGGTCAGGAATTACCTGTCTTCCGTACTTGATCGGGAGCTGGCGTTGGTATCCCTTGGTGAGTGTTGGGATTCGCAGCCCTGCGAGCTGGCCTGCGCGGCGGCCTCCTATGGAAAGCTGACCAAGGAGTGGGGAAAGGATACCCGTTTTGACCGAGCGGTGAGTGACCTCTCGAAAATGATTTCGAGCCGCGGTCGGTTTGCCAACTTGCGTCATTATCACGAACAACCCGGCGGTCCCCGCCATCTGATGAATAATGCGGCGACTCTTCATGCCATGGCCCAACTGTTGCATCACGCGTGCGACAGCGAATTCAAGACTGACATGGCTGATAACATGTTGCGCTTTTTTGAGGACACAAGAGCAGGACAGATCTCCAATTTTTGGCCCATTAGTGCGACGGATATCACACATGAGCTGATCCAAAAGCTTGATGATACGAGCATTCAACAGGTCAAGGACATTCGAAAAAAACTGTCCGCAGAAATGACGAAATTGCTTGATCTAGCTAACTCTCATCTGAAAATAAAGGATAGAGATGATTTACCCAAGGCGTTTTCTGAACTATTAGCCAGGAGACTGGCAAAAGAGGTTGACGGATTGGTACAAGCGGACCCTTCAATCGAAAGTTTGTTAGGGGTAAAGCGGGCTTCGTCGGGCAAGAAGGGTTGGGACTGGGAATACTCCCAGCCTCCGTTAAGGGCTAACCTGAAGGCGACCGCCCGGGCAGTCATGGCGTTAGCCAAAATCAACGAGATGCTCGACAGGCGCATCAATCATATCATCCTCGAACATTTCTCGGTCAAGAGAAAAAATAAAGAGTTAAGTGAGGACCTGACGCTGGACGCGCTGTTCTATCCGGATTACGGCTTGCGTCTGGCTCCTGACGCCAATACTTTAAAAACCATAGCCCCGCGCCCCAATTGGATCAAGGAAAAGGACTGGCCGAAAAACGGACTCAAGCGGCAAAATTCCGTAGCGATCACCTTGCAGCGGATGCGCGCCCATGTGTCAGGGGTATCCCTACCCGAGGGTGACCCGCTATATTCTCTCGTCCTGCATGGTCCGGCCGGCACCGGCAAGACGACGCTGGTCGAAGCGTTGGCGGTTAGTTGCGACGTGCCGCTGGTGGAAGTCACGCCCAGCGACCTGGTGAAATACGGCGAGGCGGATATCGAGCAGAGGGCGCGGGCCGTGTTCGAAGCGCTATCGATGTTGACCCGTGTGGTGATTTTGTTCGATGAGTTCGACCCGGTGCTGAAACGGCGAGAGGTGGACAGCAATAAGCCACTTGACGTGTTTTCGTTTCTGACACCAGGCATGCTCCCCAAGCTGAAGGATTTGAATAATGGGGCAAAGAAACGGGCGGTGGCCTATGTGCTGGTGACCAACCTTATCGGCAAGCTCGACGAGGCCGCGGTGCGACAGGGAAGGTTCGACGAGCGGCTGGGCATTTATCCGCCGGATTTATTGTCCAGGACAGGACGGTTGTTGGATCAAATTCGCGAGGATCCTCCGAAGCCACCCTTGGATCGCATCATTGAAATCATTAAGAAAACAGAAGGCAAGGGCATGACGACTCTGGGGAAACCGGGGTGGTTCACCATCCCTGATAAAAAACGAAAGGAACTGAAAACTAAGCCGGGTACACCATTCCGTTTTCTACATTTAAAGGATAGTTCCAAATCCATAGAAGAACTCAAAACAGAGGCAAGACTTGAATGGCCGGAGCCTGATGACGAGCTTAAAGGCATATGCGGCGAAGGCCCGACGGCGGTAAAAGAATGCCTGCAATGGAAGTGGATTAACAAATGGGATGAGCAGTTTTCCGAAAAATTAACCTTTGATGCCCTTTGCAAGGCTTTGAACAAACATGAGATCAACTTTCCACCACCGAAATTTGCGCAGAGCTCCCGCGACCAATGGGAAGTCATGATTAGCCCCGACAGGCCTCATTCTCATATGCGTCGAATGCTGATTCGCCATCCGAGACACGATACGGACGAATCGTAACTGCGTCATTCGGCGCCGGATGGCTATCCGTCGTGAACTCCAAGCGGAATGAGGCATGATAGTCCGTGCGGAATACTTTTGTAGTATGCACATTATTGAATCTTATAAAACTTAAATCACCGGGGAACGAATTGAATTAACGTAAGCGACACACCCGCAGAGGTTCATTCTTCGCCAGAGCTTACACAACATCGGCCAAATCGTTTTCCAGTTGATTCCATGTTTCCTTCTTATAGTCGTGTTGGAAGGCGTTGACAGAGTCACCCCAGCGCATGCCATCGATAAATCTTCGCCGGTCAATCCGTCCAGTCTTCGAGAAGCAAGCCGGCTACGCGACCAAAAGCCCGGTCGTTTGTCACCAATACCGCGCCTACGCTCAGCGCGTGCGTGGCAATCAGCAGATCAAGCGGCGCAAGTATCTTGCCTTGACGCTCCATACCGGCTCGCACAGTTCCATAATGCTCCGCAATGGCGCCGCCCCAAGGCAGCACGTCGACGCGCAGGAGGAGTTCCCGCACGGCGAGGTGGAGTTGCTTGGCATCTGGCCGCTTCGCCAAGCCAAAAAACAATTCTCCGTTGGTGAT
This sequence comes from Nitrosospira sp. Nsp1, assembly GCF_900100985.1. Classification (NCBI taxonomy): domain Bacteria; kingdom Pseudomonadati; phylum Pseudomonadota; class Betaproteobacteria; order Nitrosomonadales; family Nitrosomonadaceae; genus Nitrosospira; species Nitrosospira sp. Nsp1. The sequence goes on along the minus strand of NZ_FMUF01000028.1, from coordinate 12,533 downwards.
AGCCGAGATGCAAAGGAATGCCATAGGCGTAGCCACCACGCGCCGGGCGACAGCTGGATGCTTCTTAATCAGGTGACTCACTGTATTGGTATCGAGCATGTACCGCGTCATTCGCTCCACTCCTCGAAGGGGTCACGATCTTGCGTTCCGTGGTAGCGCTCCTTTTCATCCAGGAAACCAGCCGACACATCGTCATTCCTGAGCGCAGAGAAGAAGTCCTCCCAGGTCGCTGGCTTACGCGACAAGATTACGTCACCTGTTTCCGGGTCCTGGCGGATGAAAACTTCCTTGGTATCGAACCGATAGGCGGCCGGGAGGCGTACTGCTTGACTGCGGCCGTTAGTGAACAGTTTGGCTACTTGGCTCATTGCTGTATCTCCTCTTGGCTGGCAACTGTTAGAGTATATGCTTGACGATGAGATATATCAAGGCATATGCCTGATTGTGCCGCGCAGTGCGGCTGTGTTGCAACGTCTGGTTTGAACCATCAACACACTCCGTGAAGCACTTATTCAACGACTCCTTCGAATCTGGGCATGGCCATCGCATCTTTCAATATTGTCCAGCAGCCAGCATAGCCGCTTTGGAGTAAAATGCGGTTTTTCGCAAATTCTCCATGACAACCGGCATCACTATCGCCCTCTCCAAGGGCCGCATTTTCGACGATACCGCACCGCTATTGAAAGCGGCAGGGATCGTCGCGCTCGACGATCCCGAAACATCGCGCAAGCTGATCCTCGCCACCAATCGTGATGACGTGCGGCTCATCATTGTGCGCGCTTCGGATGTACCGACTTATGTACAGTACGGTGCTGCCGATATGGGCATCGCGGGAAAGGACGTATTACTGGAACATGGCGGCGCAGGGCTTTATCAGCCGCTGGACTTGAATATTGCCTGCTGCCGCATGATGGTGGCGGTGCGCGATGATTTCGATTACGAAGACGTCGTAAACCGGCGAGCACGAGTACGCGTCGCAACGAAATACCTGCAAACCGCACGTGAACACTTTGCCGAAAAAGGTATGCACGTGGATCTCATCAAGCTCTACGGTTCGATGGAACTCGCGCCGCTGGTAGGGTTGGCGGATGCGATTGTGGATCTGGTTTCCAGCGGCGGCACGCTAAAGGCGAATCATCTCAAGGCAGTGGAAGAGATCGTGCCGATTTCGGCGCGACTGATCATCAATCAGGCAGCACTGAAATTGAAGCGGGAAGCGATACAGCCGATGCTGGAAGCTTTCTCGGCGGCAATCATCAAATAAGACAATGAATCAGCAAAAACGTCACAACCAATAAATCAACGTTCCTTCTCATGATTCAAATCAAACGGCTTTCCTCCACCGATGCCAGCTTCAATGAAGCGCTAATGGAACTGCTGGCTTTTGAAAGCGCCCAGGATGCGAAGCTGGATGCGGCCGTCGCGGATATTCTGGCCGATACCAAGAAGCGGGGTGATGAAGCCCTGCTGGAATATACGCGCCGTTTCGACCATTGGGATCCAGCCTCGGCAGCGGCACTCGAATTGCCCCGCCAGCGCTTGCAACAAGCCCTGCAAGATCTACCCGCGGATCAGCGTGATGCCTTGGAACAAGCCGCATTGCGCGTGCGCGTCTATCACGAAAAGCAGTTGGCACAATCCTGGAGCTATATCGAGCCTGATGGTACGCTGCTTGGCCAGAAAATAACCCCGCTGGATCGTGTTGGCCTGTACGTTCCCGGCGGCAAGGCGTCTTATCCTTCCTCGGTACTGATGAACGCAATTCCCGCCAAGGTGGCGGGAGTGGGCGAACTCGTCATGGTCGTGCCCACCCCCGGTGGCGAGACAAATGATCTGGTACTGGCTGCCGCAACCATTTGCGAGGTTGATCGAGTATTTACCATTGGCGGCGCTCAAGCCGTCGGCGCACTGGCTTATGGTACCTCGACAGTACCGCAAGTGGACAAGATCGTCGGCCCCGGCAACGCGTATGTGGCCGCGGCCAAACGCCGTGTATTCGGTATGGTAGGCATAGACATGATAGCCGGGCCTTCGGAAATCCTGGTGATTTGCGACGGCAAAACAAATCCGGACTGGATCGCCATGGATCTGTTTTCACAAGCGGAGCATGATGAATTGGCGCAAGCGATCCTGCTTTCGTCCGATGCCGATTTTATCGATGCGGTAGCGGCAAGTATTGATCGGCAACTGGAAGCAATGCCGCGCAAGGCGGTAATACGGGCCTCGCTGGAAGACCGCGGTGCGCTGATCCAGGTACGGGATCTGGATGAAGCCTGCGCCATAGCCAACCATATTGCACCGGAACATCTTGAGCTGTCGGTCGAACAGCCGGAAAAATGGCTGGAAAAGATCAGGCATGCCGGCGCCATTTTCCTGGGCCGTTACACTTCCGAAGCGCTCGGCGATTATTGTGCCGGCCCCAATCATGTGTTGCCCACCTCCCGTACCGCGCGCTTTTCTTCACCGTTGGGCGTGTATGATTTTCAGAAACGCAGCAGTATTATCAAGGTGTCGGAACAGGGCGCGGCAAAACTGGGGCCGATTGCTTCCATCCTGGCTCATGGAGAAGGTTTGCAAGCCCATGCGATGTCAGCGGAATATCGGATCGTGAATGGCGCCGACATAAAGTAACTCGACAGATTCTTCCATGAGCCAACCCAAACTGTATGCCGCAGAATGCCGACCGTAAATCGAGGCTAAATCATATAAAAATGCCTGGATCGCCCAATCAAATCATTCGGCCCGAAATCCTCGCGCTTTCCGCCTATCACGTGCCGCCCGCCAGCGGTATGGTGAAGCTGGATGCAATGGAAAATCCTTATTCCCTGCCGCCCGAACTGCGCGATGAGATCGCGCGGCTGGTTGCGGATGCGCCGATTAATCGCTATCCCGATGCAAGTGCCGCTTCGCTCAAGGTTTCGTTACGCCAAGCGCTGGCAATCCCCGATGGAATGGAAATCATGCTGGGTAACGGTTCGGACGAGATCATCCAGATCATCGCTCTGGCCTTCGCCAGACCTGGCGCGGTATTGATGAGTGTCGAACCTGCCTTTGTCATGTTTCGCATGACTGCCGTGTTCGCTGGGATGAAATATGCAGGGGTGCCGTTAAACGCTGATTTTTCGCTTGATATGGACGCGATGCTTGCTGCCATTACGCGGCACCAGCCAGCGGTAATTTTTATTGCATACCCTAATAACCCCACTGGCAACCTGTTTGACAGCGAAGCAATCTCACGTATTATTGAAGCTGCTCCCGGCGTGGTGGTTGTGGATGAGGCTTATCATGTCTTCGCCGATGCCAGCTTTATGGGCAAACTGGCGCAACACCCCAATCTGTTATTGATGCGCACGCTTTCCAAGCTGGGACTGGCGGGTTTAAGGCTGGGGCTTCTGGCCGGAAGACCTGAATGGTTGATACAGCTTGAAAAACTGCGTTTGCCGTATAATGTAGGTGTTGTCACCCAACTGATCGCGGAAAAGGTATTACAGCATCACGATGTCCTGATGCAACAGGCCGCAGCGATCAAAGCTGAACGCGCGATAATGGGTGAACGACTGGAAGCACTGAACGGTATCGAGGTTTTCCCGACGGATGCGAATTTCATTTTGTTCCGCGTGACTCGAGAGGGTGACGGGAATGAAGCCAATCGGGTATTTCTGGGACTTAAAGAGCGCGGTATATTGATCAAGAATCTTGATGGGTACCACCCGTTACTGAAGAATTGCCTGCGCGTGACAGTGGGCAAACCCGACGAAAACACAAAATTTTTGATGGCGCTTCAGGCTTCGCTTAACAAATCCAACAATTAAATTAACCTATCCATGCGTCAGGCCCAAATCAATCGAAACACCCTGGAAACCCAAATTAACGTCAAAGTTAATCTGGATGGTACCGGGAACGTAGCACTGGATACAGGAGTGCCATTTCTCGATCATATGCTGGACCAGGTGGCGCGCCACGGCATGATAGACATGGAGATCACTGCTACAGGCGATCTGCACATCGATGCCCATCATACGGTAGAGGATATCGGCATCACCTTTGGACAGGCATTCAAGCAAGCTATCGGGGACAAGAAGGGCCTGCGCCGTTACGGCCATGCTTATGTGCCGCTGGATGAGGCGTTGACGCGGGTGGTGGTGGATCTCTCGGGACGCCCCGGCATGGCGTTTAACGTCGAATTTGTACGTGCCCGCATCGGCGAATTCGACGTGGATTTGATAAAAGAGTTCTTTCAAGGGTTTATCAATCACGCCATGGTGACCGTGCATATTGACAATCTGTCCGGCTGCAACGCGCATCATCAGGCAGAAACCGTATTCAAGGCATTTGGGCGTGCATTACGCATGGCAATCGAAACCGACCCCCGCGCCATGGACACGATTCCGTCCACCAAAGGCTCCTTGTAGACACCCTCAACCCTCATCATTTACACAGCATGATTGATATTGCAATCGTTGACTACGGCATGGGTAATTTGCGCTCGGTGTCCAAAGCGCTGGAACATGTCGCGCCGACCGCCTCCATTGTCATTACCGACGATCCGGAGGTCGTACGGAAGGCTGGGCGTGTAGTGGTTCCAGGCCAAGGCGCAATGCCCGACTGCCTGCGCGAACTGGATAAACGCGGATTGCGCGGTGCGGTGCGTTATGCAGCGATGAGCAAGCCTTTTCTCGGTATCTGCATCGGCCTGCAAATGCTGTGTGACAGCAGCGAGGAAGGCAACGTGGAAGGCCTCGGCATTGTGGCCGGCACCGTGCGGCGTTTTCCGTCCGCGGCGGTGGCTGATATCAGCGGGCAACGATTCAAAGTACCGCATATGGGCTGGAACCAGGTTCATCAAACCATTGAACATCCCTTGTGGAAAGATATCCCCAGCGATGCACGCTTTTATTTCGTGCACAGTTATTATGTGGAAACCGCCAACCCGGAATCGACGGCGGCTACCACCAACTATCCCTTTTCGTTTACTAGCGCGGTGGCCAGGGATAATATTTTTGCCGTCCAGTTTCACCCGGAAAAAAGCCATGACGCAGGGTTGGCGCTGCTGAATAATTTTGTGCGATGGGAGCCGTTTCAGTTTCAGGAAGGGATAATCAAGTCCAGGCGTGACCTCTTCCCGCTCCAAACTTCAAAACTCACTTCTACACTTTAAACCTGACTCAAAAATGCTGATTATTCCTGCGATAGACCTGAAAGACGGCCAATGCGTACGCCTGAAACAGGGCGTGATGGAAAACGCCACGGTATTTTCCGAAGATCCCGGCGCCATAGCCAGACATTGGCTGAGCCAGGGCGCCCGCCGATTGCATCTGGTGGACCTAAACGGCGCGTTTGCCGGCCGGCCAAAAAATGAGCCGGCCATACGTGATATTGTTGAGGCTATTGGTGACGAAATTCCGACCCAACTCGGGGGCGGCATACGTGACCTGGAAACTATCGAACGCTATCTCGACGATGGCATTACTTACATTATCATCGGTACCGCAGCGGTGAAGACGCCGGGGTTCCTGCATGATGCCTGCAACGCTTTCCCCGGCCATATCATGGTAGGGCTGGACGCGAAGGACGGAAAGGTGGCTGTCAACGGCTGGTCTAAAGTGACTGGTCACGACGTCGTGGATCTCGCCAAAAAATTCCAGGATTACGGGGTCGAAGCGATCATCTATACCGATATCGGGCGTGACGGCATGTTGAGCGGCGTCAATGTGCAGGCCACGGTGGAACTGGCCAGGGCGCTTACTATTCCCGTCATTGCCAGCGGAGGCATCGGCAATCTTGACGATGTGAAAGCGCTCTGCGACCTCGAGTTGGAAGGTATCATGGGTGCAATTACGGGACGCGCCCTGTATGAAGGCGCTCTGGATTTCAAACTGGCACAAGCATTGGCGGATGAGCTGAGTATGAAAATATCCAACGACAAATCTCTCTCCTGATAAAGCTCCGTCTTCATTTCGAAAAAATAGAACTGCGGTAAATTTGGCTTCCGGGTAGATGATCTGCTACTAAGGGTACGAAGTGGCTGAGCATCTGCTTCAAAGCGGATGTCGGCAAATTTGCGATTTATAAAGGTATCGTATGGGTCTTGCCAAGCGTATCATTCCCTGCCTTGACGTAACAAATGGCCGTGTTGTCAAAGGCATCAATTTTGTCGGGCTTCGGGACGCGGGCGATCCTGTCGAAATATCACGCCGTTACGGTGATCAGGGAGCGGATGAGCTGACCTTCCTCGACATCACTGCCAGTTCTGATAATCGTGACTTGATTCTTCGTATCATCGAGGAAGTTGCAGCCCAGGTATTCATTCCATTAACCGTCGGTGGCGGGGTGCGCAAGGTTGAGGATGTGCGAAGGTTGCTGAATGCAGGTGCCGATAAAGTAAGCATCAATACTTCGGCGGTACAGAATCCTCAACTGGTGGCGGATGCCGCGAACCGTTACGGGTCTCAATGCATCGTGGTGGCGATAGACGCCAAGCGAGTCGGCGATGGCTGGGAAGTATTCACTCACGGGGGGCGTCAGGCTACCGGCATGGATGCGGTCGAGTGGGCCAAAAAACTGCAATCGCTGGGGGCAGGCGAAATATTGCTCACCAGCATGGACAAGGATGGTACCCGTAACGGGTTTGATCTCGCACTGACTCGCGCTGTATCCGACGCGGTGGATGTGCCGGTGATCGCGAGTGGTGGCGTCGGTAATTTGCATCACCTGGTGGAAGGAATCTTGGAAGGTCATGCCGACGCGGTGCTGGCGGCCAGTATTTTCCATTATGGCGATTACGCTATACTTCAGGCCAAAGAGTATATGGCGGAACACGGCATTGAAGTACGGCTTTAGTAGTAGAATAACCAGTCCACTCACATGGATACCACGAATGGGATGCCACGAAAGCGACGACCGCTGCAGCAAGGCAGGGATGGGATGTCCCAAAGATAAGGAGTGGCGAGTACGCGAATGACTGGCATTCTGCTTTCCTTTCTGGAGCGAGGAAAACCCGATACACCAGATTCCGAAAACCCTTCATTCCACCCGATCTGTAGAAGCAGGCGCTCACTGTTTATCTATTATCCCCGGTGCGCGCCGTCGAATCAGACAGCCTTTATCGCACCTTCTGAGCATCCATCAATGCCAGTCAAGCTGAAACCCGGAATCAGCTCTTCACCACCAAGCGCTCCATTGAAGACCCATATTTAAAGCGTTCCGAATAACCTGATCCTAAAGCATATCCATGTCCGACATTTGGCTCAACAAGATAAACTGGTCTGACGACGGACTCGTGCAAGTCGTTACGCAGGAGGCCGGCAGCAAGGCGGTGCTGATGGTCGCCTGGATGAATCGTGAAGCATTGAAGCTCACCGTGCAAACCGGCGAGGCACATTATTGGTCGCGCTCTCGCAGGAAACTCTGGCATAAAGGTGAAGAATCAGGGCACGTTCAGAAAGTAAAAGAAATCCGGCTGGATTGCGACGAGGACGTTCTGTTGCTGACGGTGGAACAAGTGGATGGCATCGCTTGTCATACCGGCAGACATAATTGTTTTTTCAATAAATTGGAAAACGGCCAATGGACAGTGGCAGCGCCGGTAATCAAGCGCCCGGAAGAGATATACAGAAAATGACTGATCCAGCTATGCTTTACCGGTTGGCTGAAGTTATTGAAGTCCGGAAAAATGCCGACCCTGCAGCTTCATATGTCGCAAAGTTGCTGCATGACGGGCAGGACAAAATTCTGAGGAAAATTGCGGAAGAGTCGGCGGAAGTCTTGCTGGCGTCGAAAGAGCAGGACAAATCGCACGTAGTACGAGAGGTCGCGGATCTGTGGTTTCACTGCCTGGTGCTGCTGGCCCACCACAACCTGGGACCTGACGATGTGCTGAACGAGCTACGGCGCAGAGAGGGTGTCTCGGGAGTGGATGAAAAAGTAGCGCGGAAGACGCAATAAAAATGGACAGCTGTGTTTTCTGTAAAATCGTGCGGGGAGAAATTCCCAGTGAAAAAATCTATGAAGACGCTGATGTTTTTGCTTTTCACGATATTCACCCCGCAGCGCCGATACATTTCATGTTGATACCCAAGCTACACATCGGTTCCCTTGACGAAGTCGAAGATAAGCACCGCAGTTTGCTGGGCGAGATGATGGTACTGATACCCAGGCTGGCGAGGGAGCAAGGCTGCACGGATGGCTTTCGTACCATAATCAACACCGGGCGCGTCGGGGGACAAGAGGTTCATCACCTGCATATTCATATCATAGGCGGCAGGGAACGCTTGCCGCCTATGATTCCTCACCCAAGATAAAGGAGTAAATGATGGGATCATTCAGCATTTGGCACTGGCTGATCGTTCTGCTGATTGTTGTTCTGGTATTTGGCACCAAGAAACTCCGCAATATCGGCAGCGATCTGGGCGGTGCGGTGAAAGGCTTCAAGGAAGGCGTAAAAACGGCTGATGAAGAGGCGCTATCTTCTGTGTCTCATGAATCAGGTGCCCGGACCATCGAAGCGGATGCCAGGGAAAAGGCGCAGTCAAAATCCTGAGGCCCGCGAGCAAAAGTGAAAAATTCGGCTAATGGGATGTAACGAATCGCGAATCGCGGAAATACCATCCGATAGCCGTTCGCTACGCTTCACCGGTAATTCCCATAAAAAATGTTCGATATCAGCTTCGCGGAAATTCTCGTTATAGCAGTCGTGGGGCTGGTCGTCATCGGTCCTGAGCGGCTTCCCAAGGTAGCACGTACGCTAGGACATCTGTTCGGCCGGGCGCAGCGTTATGCCAACGATGTCAAGAATGACATCCAGCGCGAAATGGAACTGGAAGAACTCAAAAAATGGAAAGCTTCCGTGGAGGGAACCGCTCGTTCCATCGAAGACTCGGTACAAAAAGAAATGACTCAGTTCCAGGAGGTGATGGAAACGGAAACAGAACCAAAACCTTCCGCGACCGCTTCTGCATCTTCTCCCGAGGCCGCGGGGGAAGATGTTTCAGCATCGTTCCCTTCCTCCACCCCAGTCAACCCGACCACGCCGTCGATCAAATCGGAATCGAGTCGCGAAGCAGCCGGAACAGAAGTACATCGCGAGTAGTTTAGCGCCGGATAACATATACTCGCTGACCGAATCGGTATCTATCCGGTTCAATTCTTTGGCTCCCGCTCACAATAATGAGTACCGACGAAACATTCATTTCCCATCTTGTGGAACTTCGTGCCAGGCTGATACGGGCATTCGGCGGACTCCTGCTGGGTTTTATCCCCTGCGCCTACTACGCACGGGAACTCTACTCATTGCTGGCACAGCCTCTGCTGGATAAGCTTCCCCAAGGGGGGCAGATGATTGCAACCGAAGTGGTGACGCCCTTTTTCGTGCCGATGAAAGTTGCCATGATGGCCGCTTTTATCATTACCTTGCCGCACACGCTCTATCAAATATGGGCGTTTGTCGCACCCGGGTTGTATTCCCACGAAAAACGCCTTGTCCTGCCGCTCGTCTTCACCAGCAGCCTCCTGTTCATATGCGGCATGGGGTTTGCTTATTTTGCCGCTCTGCCCGTGGTATTCGAATTCATTACCCAATTCGCACCAGAGGGCGTGGCGGTCATGACCGATATCGGCAGGTATCTCGATTTTGTGTTGACTATGTTCATTGCCTTCGGCATCACCTTCGAGGTACCGATATTGGTTGTGATACTCGTCCGGGCAGGCATTGTCTCGGTCGAAAAACTAAAGGCGATACGGCGCTATGTTCTTGTCGGTGCATTCGTCATCGGCGCGATATTCACCCCCCCGGATGTGGTTTCGCAATTCATGCTGGCCGTGCCGCTTTATTTGCTCTACGAATTAGGCATACTGGTGGCGGGGCTCGTTATCCAACCGGCGAGGCTATCAGCTCACCAGCCGTCAAACGATATGGATACGGAGCAGGAACTGGAGGAGGCTGAAACAAGGAAAAGAAACGGCTAAGGAATTTCTGAACGGCCGCGGATTTCGCCAACCAGCCTCAGGAAGTCCTGCTGCAAGATTCCGTACCGCTATCTGCGCCACAGTATCCACCTCGCCGCCGTATATTACACGGATAAGCTTTTCTTTACCACTTCGGTACGGTAAAGCCAGCCATTGCCTCGTACCTCAAAACTTATTCCATCGTATCCGGGTCTTGGTACTGCTCCTGAGGCGCGGGCGTGGGGCGCTTGCCGACATTGATCTGAATGGATTTCTCCGTCTGATTGCGCATCACGGTAATGTCGGCGGCTTCTCCCGGCAACAATGCCGCGATCAGATTGAGCATCACGGATGAATCAACTACCGGGCTTCCCTTCACTGCCACAATGATATCCCCTGGCTTTACACCCGCCCGATCTGCGGGTCCACCCTTGAGCACCCCGGCGATCAAGGCACCGTTGGTGTTGGGGCGCTTGAACGATTCAGCCAGTTCCGGGGTCAGGTCTTGCACTTCCACTCCAATCCAGCCGCGCGTTACGCCACCGGTCTGAATAATCTGCTCCATTATCTGCTTGGCTACGCTGGTTGTAATGGCAAAGCCGATGCCGAGCGATCCGCCGGTACGAGATACAATCGCCGTATTGATGCCAATCAGATTGCCGGAGGCGTCGACCAGGGCGCCCCCTGAATTGCCGGGGTTGATGGCGGCATCAGTCTGAATGAAATTTTCAAAGGTATTGATGCCCATATGTGTCCGCCCCAGGGCGCTGATGATACCCATGGTAACCGTCTGTCCCACACCGAAGGGATTTCCGATTGCAAGTACGATATCGCCGACCCGGGCATTATCGGAATGCCCGAAGGTCATTGTCGGAAGCGCTTCCATATCCACTCTTACAACCGCAAGGTCGGTCTCCGGATCCGACCCGATGACGCGGGCCTTGGCCTTCCTGCCATCGGCCAGCGCAACCTCGATTTCATCCGCCGCCTCTATCACATGATGATTGGTAAGAATATAGCCTTCGGAACTGACAATCACCCCGGACCCGAGACTCGATGCACGCCGGCTCTGCGGCGATTCGAAGCGATCGCCAAAGAAACGCCGGAACATGGGATCTTCCATCAGCGGATGGGAGGCTATCTTCACTTCTTTGCTGGTAAAAACGTTGACGACCGATGGCATGGCCTTTTGCGCCGCATCGCTGAAGCTGGCAGGCAGGGAGGTATTCTGGCGCGCCGTGTCGGAAACCGCTTCTTTTATGGTTACCACGGCACCACCGCCGCCGCCACGCGATTGCCAGGGCAGCAGTTCGGGCCTTAAAGTGGAAACGACAAACAATGCGGCAAGGACTATCGTTACCGTTTGTGCGAAAATCAGCCAGAGCTTGTGCATTTGGGATTTAGGTTTCGAGATTTAGTATGATTTTTATAAAGACCAGACGAATATGATGCGATTGGATAAGCTCGAAATCTATTTGAACCAACTCCTGAACATTGCCCATTTCCGTGATTATTGCCCAAATGGGCTGCAAGTGGAAGGCCGAAGTGAGGTGCATCATCTGGTTAGCAGTGTAACGGCCTCATTGGATTTCATTCAAGCCGCTATTGAAGCAGGCGCGGATGCTCTGCTCGTACATCATGGTTATTTCTGGCGCGGTGAGGACCCATGCCTTGTTGGCAGGAAACACCGCCGTATTGCGCGGTTGATTGCGCACGACGTCGGGCTTCTCTCCTATCATTTGCCGCTGGACGCTCACCCGGAACTGGGCAACAACGCTCAACTGGCCCACAAGTTGGGTCTGGTCGAAACCGGCCGTTTTGGCGATCAGAATATTGCCATGCACGGAACGCTTTCGCCAGATATGCAGAACGTGAAAGGACTGCGCATGAATATCGAACGTGCCCTGGGACGCGAACCTTTGGTAATCGGCGAGGATTCGAAGACAGTGACACGCATAGCCTGGTGTACCGGCGGTGCTCAGGATTATTTCGACGAAGCTATCCGTCTGGGCGTAGATGCGTTTATCACTGGGGAAATTTCCGAGCGAACCGTTCATGACGCCCGCGAGTCCGGCGTTGCTTTTATTGCGGCCGGGCATCATGCGACTGAGCGGTACGGGGTACAGGCATTGGGCGAACATATCGCACAGAAATTTGGCATCACGCATCAGTTCATTGATATCGACAGCCCGGTATGAAAAAGCCAAAGACGTTTATCCTGTTTTTCTGATTTTGTATCGCCCGATACTTCCTCATCAAAACCTGCATGCGCCCACTGCCGGAGATACATGAAGGCCATCATCCTGCCGGTGCTTTATCTGGCTGCCGAAGCGATATCAGTGGTACCAGAAAGAGTCATGATGCTGGTGCTACACGTTTATATAAACCAGCTATAAAGTATGGTCATAATAAATTCAAAAAATTACGCGGGGTTATACCCTTGCCTATAAAGAGAGTCCATTGATCGGCTCCATGGCATTTCCTGCAGTGATGTCGCCTGATTGCATAGCGATTTAGGTTTCGAGTCTGGATATCGGACACAACAAATCAACACGGAGTAAGGAGAGAAAAATGGTTGTCAAACCTTGGCT
>NZ_FMUF01000021.1:0-53627 GCF_900100985.1 Nitrosospira sp. Nsp1 | reverse complement strand
TGTCTTTTCTGTAAAACCCCCAGGGCTATCCCCAAGGCCTCCCTAAAACACCGCGTAGCCTAAACGTACAACTACTTCGTGTCAAGAAAATTGAGGGTAGCGCAGCGAACAAATAAATTGTCCGCGCCGGTGAAAATGATCTGTCCGGGCCCTGTCATTCCGAAAAAAGCGCGGAAAAATGAATGGAGCGGCTGCGTGGGATATGTAGTACGAAGTTGGAAAAAACAATGGAGGAAAAAGATGCGGGTCTAGCGGAAGCGTTCAAGATCCGGGCATTATTTCGTCGCAAGCCAGAATACGACACCGGCCAGCACCCCAACCAATGAAATACATGCGATCAGCAGGATCTTTACCCGAACCCTAAAAACTTCGATAGCCTCAACGACAAGTGCATTCTGTTCAGCAAGTGATTTGATCAGTTCAGCGGACGCTCTCTGTTCATTGCTCAATTCAATGATTTTTGCCTCTAACAGACGAACCCGTTTATCCAGCTTATCCGGATTAACCGACCCGTCGCCGACTGGCGAGCTTGATGCGTCCGCAAAACCGCTCGAGTCGGACTTTGCCGCGGAAAAAACCTGTTTCGCGGCCTTGACGATATGAGGTGCGGATTCCAGCACGCTTCCCCATGGAATGATTTTTAACGCCGTTATCCAGATTGCCATTTTTAAACCTCGCTCTCAATCACATCTGGCAAAACCATGATCCGCGTAGAAGTTACATTCTGGACAATACCGCTGCAACGGTTTCACCAATGGCAGAAGGTGTCGGACAGATCGTGACACCAAGATCCCTCAGCATAGCAACTTTTTCCGCCGCACTTTCGCCCGGAGACGAAATAATCGCGCCGGCATGCCCCATGCGACGACCTTCCGGTGCGGTTAAGCCTGCGATATAGGCGATTACCGGCTTGCTCATATGATCTCTGGCAAAAATACCGGCTTGAACTTCCTGCGGCCCTCCGATTTCGCCAATCATGACGACTATTTCCGTTTCAGGATCTTCTTCGAATTTCTCCAGGATATCACGATGAGAACTGCCTATGATCGGATCCCCGCCAATGCCCACCGAAGTGGATATGCCGATACCCAGAATCCTCATTTGGTCCGCTGCTTCATAACCCAGCGTTCCAGAGCGGCCAATAACCCCGACATTCCCTTTCTTATAGATGTGCCCCGGCATGATTCCCAGCATTGCCCGGCCTGGACTGATCGTGCCGGCACAATTAGGACCCGTGAGCACCATTCTATCTTTGATAGAAAAACGCCGCAAAAAGTTCTTGACGGTCATCATATCCTGTGTGGGAATCCCGTCAGTAATGGCCGCACAGTATCTGATACCGGCATCCGCCGCTTCCATGATCGAGTCCGCTGCAAACGCGGGTGGCACAAATACGATAGTGGCGTCCGCTTCGACTTGTTCCACAGCTTCTTTTACCGTATTGAAGACGGGCAGACCCAGGTGTTGCTGTCCGCCCTTGCCGGGGGTTACGCCTCCCACCACGTTTGAACCGTAGTTAATCATATCCTGTGCATGAAAAGTACCGGTTTTACCGGTAAAGCCCTGGATTATGATGCGCGTGTTTTCGTCAATTAAAATAGCCATTTACATTCCTTTGCATTCTTCTGCAATTACCTCATTACGGGCCTGGACAACTTTATCCGCCGCTTCCGCCAACGTTTTTGCCGTGATAATGGGGAGACCGCTTTCAGCAATGATGCGTTGACCCTCTTCAACATTTGTGCCTGATAAACGTACAACCAGTGGGACTTTAATACCGATATTGTTCACGGCATGCACGACGCCTTCAGCGATCCAGTCACAACGGTTGATCCCGGCAAATATATTGACCAATATTGCTTTAACCCCTTTATCGGCCAGTACCAGACGAAACGCCTTTTCTGTACGCTCAGCGGATGCGCCACCGCCAACGTCAAGAAAATTTGCCGGATCTCCGCCAGCCAGTTGAATCATATCCATGGTGGCCATAGCCAGACCGGCGCCGTTAATCACGCAACCGATGTCGCCATCCAGGCCGATATAACTCAGTCCTTGATCACCAGCCGTCATTTCCCGTGGGTCTCCCTGAGTTTTATCGCGCAACTCAGCAACTTCATGACGTCGAAACAAGGCATTGTCATCAAAACTCATTTTTGCATCCAATGCGATGAGTTCGCCGCTGCCCGTAACAACCAGGGGGTTGATTTCCAGCATATTCGCATCGAGGTCGCGTAACGCGCGATAGCAACCCTTTATCGTTTTGACGGCATGGGTTAATTGCGTAGCTTCCAACCCTAGCGCAAAAGCCATCTCCCGCGCTTGAAAATCCAGGAGACCGACGGAGGGTTCAATGTAAACTTTTTTTATGGCATCAGGATCTGTTTCAGCCAACTCCTCGATTTCCATTCCGCCTCGGGCAGAACCTATCATGACGACCCGCTCTGAACTCCGGTCGATCAGAAAGCAAAGATAGATTTCTTTGGCAATTTGCGTCCCTGCTTCAACGTAAACCCTTGAGCAAATTTTACCCGTCGGCCCGGTTTGATGCGTTATCAAATATTTTCCCAATAATTCTTCCGCAGCCGCTTTGACTTCATCATGCGTCTTGCAGATCTTGATACCGCCGGCTTTACCGCGCGCTCCTGAATGAATCTGTGCTTTTACTACCCAAACATTTCCGTCAATTTCTCTAGCCCGCTGCACACTTTCATCGGGGCTGTAAGCCAGACCGCCCTCCGCGATCTTGACGCCATATTTCGTCAGAATCTCTTTCGCCTGATACTCGTGTATATCCAAGATGCATCACCTTATTTTATTATCAAATAGTCTTATCCGGTTATCTCATGAGTCTGTTCAGCAGAACAGACCACGTCAATCAATGAGAGCCATGCCCGTCCTAACGGGTCCCGGTGCGGAATTGATCGTTTTTGAAGGCAGGAACCCTCAGCCGAAGCAGATTCGGGCTTCACAGGCGCCAGCCTCTCTACGCTCCGTCAGGATGGACAAACCTGCCATGCACAGATAGGGCTCCGGTACAGCTAACTGTTTCAATAGAAATGGCTTCCTGCAATTCCATAACCCATTCCGACAAGTCAACAACCAACAAAGAAAAGGCCGCTAATCGCGGCCTCGAAAAGTGCATTACACGCCTTTGGCGCGCATCGCCTCTGCCATTCTGACTACGTTGTTGGCCATTCTCGCCGAAGCGGCATCGATGAGCCGGCCATCCAATGCGGCTGCGCCTTTACCTTGAGCAGCCGCCTCTTTCAAGGCAACCAGGATACGTTGTGCTTTTTCGATTTCCGCGGCAGGCGGCGTAAATATATCGTTGGCGAGCGCGACTTGAGACGGATGGATAGCCCATTTACCTTCACAGCCTAGTGCCGCGGCTCTTCTCGCCGCCAATTTGAAGCCATCCGGATCTTTAATATCGCCAAACGGGCCGTCGATAGGGCGCAATCCGAAGGCACGGCACGCAACGGTCATGCGGCTGATGGCGGCATGCCATTGATCACCCGGATAGTCCGGATTGAGTCCCCCAATATTTGTTGTTCTGGCGCGATTACTGGCAGCATAATCAGCTACCCCGAAATGTAGCGCTTCAAGGCGGCCCGCCGCTCCGTTTCGGGCAATGTCTTCTACGTTTGCCATTCCTAAAGCGGTTTCGATCAACGCTTCAATACCAATTCTGTTTTTTAGCCCTTGTTGCATTTCCAGCTGGTTCAGCATGGCTTCAACCATATAAACATCAGAATAAACCCCTACCTTCGGAATTAATATGGTATCCACCTTGTCGCCTGCTTTCTCGACCAGATCAACCACGTCACGCACCATGAATTGCGTGTCCAGGCCATTTATGCGCACAGAGACGGTAATGCCATGCGCTTTCCAGTCCAGATCATTGAGCGCTTCGATAACGTTTTTACGCGCAGTCAGCTTGTCGTCGGGAGCAACTGCGTCTTCAAGATCGAGGAAGATGAAATCTGCACCACTTTTCAACGCCTTCTCAAACATGCCCGGGTTTGAACCGGGAACAGCCAATTCGCAACGTTGGATGCGCAAAACGGATGCTTCATATAATGTATGACTCATTAATCTTCCTGATCGAATTTAATTGATTTGGAGGCGTAGTTGGGAGAGGACTACGGATTTTCAATGTTCAGCCTTGGTTGAACCAATGCAACCTGGGCCCCATTTTGTTGTTTATTGATAACTCGCCATTCTACTTTTGAAGACGGTAATGTCAATTTACTTTTTGGTAATGGAGGAAATCATTGGCTGGAGTCCAGGCAAACCGTAGATCGGTCAGCATTAATTCGGCCGTATTTTTTATTACGAATTAAATGCATTATGAATAAGAGCGAGTTTTGGCGCTATTGCTTCTGATATCTTGATACGGCGCGGTTATGCTCTGCCAAATCATTGGAGAAGTGCGATTCACCCTTCCCTTTGGCGACAAAATAGAGCGCATTGGTCCGGGCGGGATTGAGTGCAGCCTGAATGGAAGCGAGCCCTGGCAAAGCAATGGGCGTCGGCGGCAAGCCGCGGCGCGTATAAGTATTGTATTCCTGATCAGTTAAAAGGTCTTTTTTTCGGAGATTGCCATCAAACTTGTCACCAAGACCGTAAATAACGGTGGGATCAGTTTGCAATAACATGTTTAATCGCAACCGGTTGAGGAAGACAGCCGCTACCAGGACGCGGTCGCTTTCCCTTCCGGTTTCTTTTTCGACGATTGAAGCCAGAATCAAAGCCTGGTAGGGGCTTGCCAGCGGAAGATCTGCCGCGCGCTCAACCCATGCGGTGGCGACATGGTTCTGCATCACGTGATAGGCACGTTTTAATATTGCCACGTCACTGCTGCCACGTGCAAAAAAATAGGTATCGGGAAAAAACAATCCTTCTGCGGCGGTTTCGATTGCGCCGATCAGTTGCAGGATTTCGCCGCTGGTCAAACCAGCAGTGTCGTGCCGAAGCGCCGGGTGCTCATCCAGCGTCTGCCTGAGCTGGGAAAAAGTCCAGCCTTCTATGAATCTGATCTCGGTCTGATTGATGTCACCGTTGGTGATGCGTTCAAGCAATTGCAGCGGCGAGATACTTGCACCAATCTCATAATCACCCGCCTTGACCGATGACGCAGCCCCCATTACCCGCGATAGCAGGACAAAGGACCACATATCCGGCAAAATGCCAGCGTCGGCTAATTGCCTTGCGACACTTTTTAAACTGCTGCCCGGCTTGATGGAAAATTCGTAAGGAACTGTAGGGGGCTGAACGGGAACATTAAGTTGGTAAGCGAACCATCCAGCGAACAGCAAGACCCCGGCAAAGGCAAGAAAGATCAAGCGTTTTAGCGTACGCAAAAGAACCTCTGAATAAGTCTGTGAAGCGCTCGGTTGGCAGCTCGACTGGCAAAATCGGGATGATCACAATGCGTGAAGGGTCAGCCACAAGTATGACGTAGTGGATGAACTATTTTACCGCAACTCGAAGATATGTGGCTCGCGGACGGCGTTGCCAGTTTGAGGCCGAAGAAAGCTCCTTGGCGCTGCACGAGATATCCCGAAGCAAGATAGGGAGTTCGTGTTTCCCCCGGAATGGCACGTCCCTCGAAAGGCATTACCCCACCTGCACGATCCGGCTCACTTTTATAGTGAGCCTTCGTTTATCGTTACCTTAACCGAAAATCAGGTTTTACGGAAAACAAGTGTGCCATTTGTGCCGCCAAAGCCAAACGAGTTTGACATGGCAGCGTTAATTTCCATTTTCCGAGCGGTATTGGGAACGTAATCCAGATCGCATTGGGGATCCTGATCAAAAATATTGATAGTGGGCGGAGCCACCTGATGATATAAGGCCAGGGCGCTGAATATGGCTTCAATCCCGCCAGCAGCCCCGAGCAGGTGCCCAGTCATCGATTTTGTAGAGTTCACTACAAGCTTTTTCGCGTGTTCGCCAAAGCAGCGCTTCACCGCGACAGTCTCCGCTATATCGCCCAACGGCGTCGAGGTGCCGTGCGCGTTGATATAGTCCACTTCAGTGGAATTCATCCCCGCATTTCTGAGCGCATTATTCATACAGCGCGCAGCACCTTCTCCATCTTCCGAAGGTGCTGTCATATGATAGGCGTCCGCACTCATGCCAAAGCCGGCTAGCTCAGCGTAAATTTTCGCCCCACGACGTTTGGCATGCTCCAGCTCTTCCAGAACCAGAATCCCGGCGCCTTCCCCCAGGACAAAGCCGTCCCGACCCTTGTCCCATGGCCGACTGGCGGTAACAGGATCGTCGTTGCGGGTCGACAGCGCCCGCGCCGAGGCAAAACCGCCAATGGCAAGTGGCGTTACACATGACTCGGCACCGCCTGCCACCATCACATCCACATCTCCATACTCGATCAGCCGGGCTGAGTCGCCGATGCAGTGAGTAGCGGTGGTACAGGCAGTGACAATGGCGAGATTCGGTCCCTTGAAGCCAAACATAATGGACAAGTTACCCGCAATCATATTAATGATGGTGCTGGGTATGAAAAATGGAGATATCTTGCGCGGACCGCCAGCGTGAAAAACATCATGCGTGGCCTCGATCATCGGTAAACCGCCGATGCCGGAGCCAATATTGACGCCAACGCGCTCGGCATCGAGAGAGGTATTGGCTATATCGTCAATACCTGCGTCCCGGACCGCCTGGATGGCTGCCGCCATACCGTAGTGGATGAAGATATCCATACGACGCGCATCTTTGGCGGAAAGATATTCCGTAACGTCAAAATCCTTTACTTCTCCGGCTATCTGAGAGGCAAATGTGGAAGCATCAAAACGAGTAATTCGTGTAATGCCGGATTTTCCAGCGAGAACGTTAGTCCACGCATCTGAGACGGTGTTACCGACAGGCGAAATCATGCCCAGTCCGGTGATAACTACCCTACGCTTGGACAAGGTGGCTCCGATATGGGATGTGCTTGAAGCAAAAATTAATTGCTGTGGGAATTGATGTAGTCGATAGCCTGCTGAACAGTGTTGATTTTCTCTGCCTGTTCATCAGGGATTTCGCATTCGAATTCTTCTTCCAGTGCCATGACCAGCTCTACGGTGTCAAGCGAATCGGCACCCAGGTCATCCACAAAAGAAGATTCACTCTTGACGTCGGCCTCATTCACGCCTAACTGCTCGGCCACTATTTTTTTTATACGCTGCTCTACATTTTCCATCTAAATACCTCTTCCGGTAAGAAAAACGCCGTCATTCTAGCAAGTTTTTGGTATTAATAAAATCTGAACGCTTTGAAGCTCAAAAGTAATCAACCTGGTCCATAAAAGGGTTTCCTCGGTAATTTGCAGGTTGAACGGCATAAAAATTCATGGACGCATTATTAATCCATATACATTCCGCCATTCACATGAAGTGTTGCGCCGGTAATATACGCTGCGCCCGGCGACGCAATAAAAGCGACTGCCGAGGCGATCTCTTCCGGACGCCCCAATCTGCCCAGGGGGACTTGCTGGAGCAGAAGTTGCTGTTGTTTTTCGGTGAGAGAACGCGTCATGTCAGTCTCTATGAAACCCGGTGCAATACAATTGACAGTGATGTTGCGGCTACCCACTTCACGCGCTAAAGATTTGCTGAAGCCGGCTATGCCGGCTTTGGCAGCGGCATAATTAGCCTGACCCATATTGCCGGTAGAGCCTACCACCGAGGAGATATTGATTATGCGCCCATAACGGGCCTTCATCATGGCTCTCAGCACTGCACGGCTCAAACGGAATACTGATTTGAGATCAGTTTCCATGATTTCATCCCATTCCTCATCTTTCATTCGAAGAAGCAAATTATCGCGGGTGACGCCGGCATTATTCACCAGGATTGCGATATCGCCAAATTCCTCTTGTACGGCTTTAAGGACGCTCTCAATCTGAACAGCATCGTTTACGTTCAATGTCATGCCGACACCCTTGAGGCCCGCTTCCTTGAGGTAGCCGCTAATGATTTGGGCGCCACCCTCGGTAGTGGCAGTGCCTATCAGGGTGGCATTTTGCCTGGCCAGCTCAAGCGCAATGGCCCGACCGATACCGCGGCTGGCGCCGGTTACGAACGCGATCTGATTTTGCAGCATATTCTCCAGTACACCCAGTCAAGATCAACAAGGATAAGCTCTGCGCTATAAAAGCCGCCAGGCTCATCAATAGTATAGCAACCTACAATAATATGTCAGCAGCATGGTGAAGCGCTACGCTGTCCGCCAGTGCCAGGCCCTGCAAATTCGCATCTATACGTTTGGTAAGCCCCGACAGCACTTTTCCCGGCCCGCACTCCACCACATGGGTAACGCCGGCGGAAGCAAAAGAGCGAACGATTTCGGTCCAGCGCACCGGGCTGCATAATTGCCGTATCAGAATTCTTTTTATGTCTTCAGGATTTTCGTGCCGCTGCACGTCAGCATTGTGCAACAGTGGCGTTGCTGGCGCCCTGAGCACCAGCGATTCCAACCGCTGTTGCAGTCTGTCGGCCGCCTGGCTCATGAGGGAACAATGCGAAGGTATGCTCACAGGCAACATCAGCGCCCGCTTCGCGCCTTTCGACCTGGCCAGTTCCATCCCGCGCAGCACTGCATTTTTGTGACCGGCGATCACTATCTGGCCAGGCGAATTAAAATTCGCCGGCTCCAGCAATTCTCCGTCGGAAGAATTTGTGATTTCGTCGCAAAGCGCTTTCACTACCTCATCGTCAAGCCCAAGAATTGCCGCCATGGCGCCGACACCTTCCGGTACTGCCTGTTGCATTACCTCGGCTCGAAAGCGTACCAATGATAGCGCATCCGAAAAAGCCAGTGCGCCCGACGCCACCAAGGCGGTATATTCTCCCAGGCTATGGCCCGCCATGAGTGTCGGGTTCACGTCTCCCAGGCTTTGCCAGGCGCGATATACCGCAATGCCGGCCATCAGCATCAGCGGTTGAGTATTGACCGTCAGATTAAGCTCATCGGTCGAACCGTCATTGACCATCGTCCAAAAATCCTGCCCGAGCACAGAAGATGCCTCGGCAAAGGTTTCGCGCACGATGGGGAAATCAGCATAACCCTTCATCATGCCTATCGATTGCGAGCCCTGCCCGGGAAAAACACATGCGAATTTTATGGAAGCAGTCATTGTTGCCTGCATCCATTTGAACAGAAGCAGTTGATAATTCCTGGATATCTTTGGATGAGAGTAAAACCGGGGTAATAGTGTTGCATTAAGTTAGGAAATAGCATTCTTCTAATGCCTTATTGCGACAAACAATAAAAGCGAGGAATAATCAGACGGTAAAAACAGCTTCTTGTGATTTACGCGGAGGTTAGCGCTCTACCATGAAATCAATACCGCTCCCCAGGTAAATCCCCCTCCTACGCCCTCCAGAAGTACATGCTGGCCGGATTGAATGCGGCCATCGCGTACGGCAACATCCAGCGCCAGCGGAATGGAGGCGGCTGAAGTGTTGCCATGCTTGTCCAGCGTGGTAACCACCTTTTCCATTGGTATACCCAATTTTTTTGCCGTGGAAATAATGATACGGATATTAGCCTGATGGGGAATCAGCCAGTCAATATCGGATACCTCCAGATTATTTTCCGCCAAAGCCTCGCGCACAACATCTTCCAGGACTTTTATAGCAAATTTGAAGACCGTATTACCTTCCATCATAACAAACGGGTTGCCTTGAATCTTGCCATGAGAAAAGCTTCCAGGCGCCGTCAGGATACCCTTATAGCTTCCATCCGCATGAAGATGGCTTGAAATTATTCCCGGGCGATCGCTCCGGGTGAGTACGACAGCACCTGCGCCGTCGCCGAATAGCACGCAGGTACTACGGTCACTCCAGTCGAGTATGCGCGAGTAGACTTCCGCCCCGACG
The DNA here is from genome assembly GCF_900100985.1 of Nitrosospira sp. Nsp1. NCBI lineage: Bacteria > Pseudomonadati > Pseudomonadota > Betaproteobacteria > Nitrosomonadales > Nitrosomonadaceae > Nitrosospira > Nitrosospira sp. Nsp1. The sequence goes on along the minus strand of NZ_FMUF01000021.1, from coordinate 43,740 downwards.
ACCAGAGCCGTACGATACTTTCCGGCACGAATAAACATATCAGCGGTGGCAAGCGCATAGATAAAGCCGCTGCATACAGCCTGTACGTCAAATGCAGCGCAATCCTTCACGCCGAGCTTATCCTGCAGAATGCAGGCCGTACTGGGGAAAATCACGTCCGGCGTCGTGGTGGCGACAATAATCAGATCGATCTCTCCAGCATCGATCTTCGCAGCCTTCATTGCTTCACGGCTGGCATTGAGCGCCAGATCGCTCGCCATCTGGTTATCCGTCGCGATGTGTCGCTGTGCAATACCGGTACGACTGCGTATCCACTCGTCGCTGGTATCCACCATTTGCTCAAGATCAAGATTGGTGAGAATTTTTTCAGGCAAATAGCTGCCTGTCCCGATAACCCTGGAGTACATCATGCGCGATTCTCTTCCGCCAGCGGCCGAGGATATGTGGATGAGCTTTCCGGATGATGCGGCAGCTGCGCAACCCGTTCGCTGATGTGATTCAGCATTCCGCTGCGAACCTCATCCACCGCCCGGGCAATAGCGAAACCAAACGCGTGACTATCAGCCGAGCCATGGCTTTTAATGACGACCCCGCGCAACCCCAGCAAACTGGCGCCATTGTATCGGCGGTGATCCACCCGGCGCTTGAATGCATTAATGACTGGCGAGGCGATGAGTCCCGCGAATTTTGTGAATAGATTGCGCCTGAATTCCTCACGCAAGTAAGTGGAAAGCATTTGCGCCACCCCTTCCGAAGTTTTCAGGGCCACGTTACCCACGAATCCGTCACATACAACCACATCGGTTGTTCCTTTATAGATGTCGTTACCTTCGATATTGCCGTAAAAATTAAGGCCGCTGTTACGCAGCAGCTCTGCTGCCCGTTTCACTACCTCATTGCCCTTGATCTCTTCCTCGCCTATATTCAGCAAACCGATGCTGGGCTTCTCATTGTTTTCAACGGAAGATATCAAGGTTGCCCCCATCACTCCGAATTGAAGCAGATGCTCCGCGCTACAATCCACGTTGGCACCTAAATCAAGCACATAAGTGTGCCCTTTTATGGTGGGCAATACCACGGCCAGAGCCGGCCGGTCGATTCCAGGAAGTGTTTTCAGCACAAACCGGGAGGTTGCTATCAATGCGCCGGTGTTACCCGCGCTGACGCATGCCTGTGCTTCACCACTCTTTACCAGGTTGATAGCGACTCGCATCGAAGAGTTTTTCTTACCTCGCAACGCGAGAGCGGGCGACTCGTCCATGCCCACTACTTCACTTGCGGAGTGAATCCTCAACCGGGGGCTGGGGGCAACCTTGGCGGCGCGCAATTCAGTTTCGATAACGTCGGGCAGTCCAACCAGAATGATGTCACTTCCGGTGTTACGATGGAGATACTCGACGACTGCAGGAACCGTCACATGAGGGCCGTGATCGCCACCCATGCAGTCTACCGCTACGGTGATATTCAATTTTGGAACGCCCTTGAGGTGGGGATAGATTTGATCCCCAGAACGGCGGGGCGATTTAATCTCCTTTTGCTTTGACGACCTTTCTGCCCCGGTAATAACCGGTGGGGCTGATGTGGTGACGCAAATGTACTTCGCCAGTGCCGGGGTCCACCGTCAACGGCGAACTGGTGAGAGAATCATGCGAACGGTGCATGCCGCGCTTGGATGGGGATTTCTTGTTCTGTTGGACTGCCATGGTATTCAGCTCCTTAAATATGTTTTCAATGCAGGCTTTTCAGTGCCGCCAGCGCAGCAAAAAGCGATCTTTCCCCTGCCGTATCCTTACTATCCTGCTTGATCGAGCATTCACTTTCCCCATGGCGTGGGGAAAGTGGCAAACTCAGGATTATTTCGTCCTCGATCAGCGCCACAACATCCATGTCAGGGGTCGCCAGAACACACTCGACCGACTCATCTTCATCAAGGCGGGACAGCTCATTTTCATTTTGCGCCAACAGCAGGTACGCCCGCAAATCCAGCGCATATCCATATTCGCCCAGACAACGCTGGCAACAGAGATTTATCGACCCCTGAACAGCTATTTTCAGGAGCGGCCTGGCATTTATGTCCAGCGCGCCAGTTATCGCATACTGCAACTCGCCGCTCCCGGACGTCAGATAGCCCTGTAACCGATCAAGCTCGGACAACGCGATTTTACCATGATGCGCCCCGGCATTACGGGCAAAATCGAGAGCATCAATGATGAGTCGTACCGGCATAAGAGTAGAAATCTTTTTTATAAAATGAAATGTGAATATTCTCTTTCGCGTATTGCCCGCTACCCCGCTTCAATTTTATCCGTCAATGCTGTTCAATTGATAAGTTTGTGTATTTAAGATTAAAATCTGCCGGCATGTATTCTTGTGGGCGTGTATGTAGTATGTATACGGCGCGCATAATATATTTTTTGCCTCTGAGTGTCAAAAACCTGATAAAGATAAACTTTGAAAACACAACAAATTGCCCAGCGACTTGTGTTGGGATCCAGTTCCATATATCGCCACGAACTGCTTCGGCGCTTGCAAATTCCATTTGAAGTTTATAATCCGGAAATAGACGAAACTCCCCTGGCCGAAGAGAGTCCTGACACGACTGCCTTGCGCTTGGCCGCCGCAAAGGCGCGCATGGTTGCCGTGAGTCACCCTGATGCCTTGATCATAGGCGCTGACCAGGTGGCGGTATTGGAGGGGATTCAGCTCGGCAAACCGCTCAATCATGCCAATGCGACCCGGCAGTTGCGCCTCATTCGCGGAAAAGAAGTTGTATTCCATACTGCCTTGAGCCTGCTGAATAGCGATAAAGACAATATGCAGATACGACTTGTCTCGTCCCGCGTCAAATTCCGTGAACTAAGCGACCGGCAAATTGACAATTATCTCGATAGAGAGCAGCCGTATCACTGCGCCGGAAGTGCCAAGCTCGAGGGATTGGGGATCGCATTGATCGAGCATATCGCAAGCGAGGATCCCAGTGCACTGATCGGGTTACCGCTGATTGCACTAGTGGAAATGCTGACGCGCGAAGGTGTGGCAATAGTGTGAATTCCGGTACTCTCTATCTCATTCCCACTCCCTTGGGCCCAGGTGATATCGCCTGGATAACCCCCCCCGCTGTCCGACAATGCGTAGCGGCGCTTGATCATTATATTGTCGAGCACCCAAAGACCGCGAGGCGGTTTCTGAAACAGATCGGTTGCGTCCTGCCGATACAGAAAATCAGCATGCAGGTATTGGATGAACACACTCAAGCCAGGGAATATGAAAAACTGCTTGCACCCCTCCTCGAAGGCAGCGATATCGGACTCTTGTCTGAAGCGGGCTCTCCGGCGGTAGCGGACCCTGGGGCAGGGTTGGTGCGCCTTGCTCATCAAAAAAATATCCGGGTGGTGCCGCTGGTAGGACCATCCTCCATACTGCTGGCGCTGATGTCGTCGGGATTGAACGGTCAGCGCTTCACATTCCACGGTTACCTTCCTGTTGAAAATGACAGGCGTACCAAAAAAATAGTTGAGCTGGAAAAAAATTCGTTAACCGGCGATCAAACCCAGATATTTATCGAGACGCCATATCGTAACCAAAAGTTGCTGGAATCCATTCTTTCCACCTGCCGTGATGACACTGCGCTTTGCATCGCCTGCAACCTCACCTTGGCAAATGAATTCATTTCAACCAGAACAATCCGGGAATGGAAACAAGCTTTGCCCGATGTTCATGATAAACCTGCTATCTTTTTGCTGCAGGGCTGACCGGTCAGGCAAAATTGTAATCACCGCAACCCTCCACTGATTCCCGTGGTAATCAGTGCCTCCGCCGCTACTGCGCCGAAACGCCGGGCGAGACGCTCGCTGAATCCTTCCCGGGTTGTGTAATCCACGATGTGTTCAGCTTTGATAATTTCCCGCGCGACATAGTCTGCACTGCCTATCGCATCGACAAGCCCCAGTTCTATGCTTTTTTGACCCGTCCAGACGATGCCGCTGAATATCTCCGGCGCTTCCTTCAGGCGCCCCCCCCTTCCCTCCTTCACTACCTGAATAAATTGTTCGTGGATATCGTTCAGCATTTTTTTGGCGTATTCCTCCTGACCCGGATTGGGAGGCGAAAAAGGATCAAGAAAGCCCTTGTTTTCCCCTGCGGTGAGCAGCCGCCGTTCGACGCCAAGTTTTTCCATCGCGCCCGTAAAACCGAATCCGTTCATCAGCACGCCGATGGAACCGACCATGCTCGCTTTATCCACGTAAATTTTATCGGCAGCGACGGCAACATAGTAACCACCGGATGCACAGATGTCTTCTACTACGGCATAAAGAGGAATTTCCGGATACTCGGCACGCAGACGGCGGATCTCATCATTGATATACCCCGCCTGTACCGGACTGCCGCCCGGGCTGTTGATGCGCAGGATCACACCCTGCGTTTTTGCGTCCTTGAACGCATGCTGCAAGCCGGCGTTGATATTATCAGCGCTGCTAACGCTATCGGGAGAGATTACGCCCCGCAGCTCGACCAGGGCAGTATGTTTACGCGACATGGACATATCGTCCCCACTAAACCAGCCAGAGAAGATGAATAACAAAATAAACAAATAGATAAATGTAAGCGACTTGAAAAATATGCTCCATTGACGCGCCCTGCGCTGTTCCTGCAAAGAAGAGAGCGCCAGTTTTTCAAGCACCTGCTTTTCCCACCCTTCGTTGCGATTTTCTGAATCTGCCATGTTATTTCAATCCTTCCAATGAAGTGATATAGCGAACTGCGCGGAGCCGAGTTCAACCAAAACGTTACGCTTTCTACGCTATTTCCGCAAACCCCTTCCCCTTGCCTGAGTCAGGGATGGAATCCTGGCAGGCCTCCGGCCAGCCAGAAAAATCAGGTAATCAGGTATATCGCTCGCCGAACCCATTATGGGCACAAAGGCGTACTATCGGCATCCAGCTCAAGCAAAAATTTGCGTAGATCTTCCGTCAGCGGCGCCTCAATACGAAGCTTTCTCCCGGTTACCGGATGCGTAACTTCAACGATAAAGGCATGCAGGAACATGCGCTTGAGACCTCGTTCGGGGCCGAGCCTCATCAGTTCCCTGTTCAATGCGAAGTCTCCATACTTATCGTCGCCTGCTATGGGGAAATCCAGATGAGCGAGATGCACGCGAATTTGATGAGTACGGCCCGTTTTTAACTCCGCTTCCAGCAGACTGAAATTCTGCCAGGATTTTTTCAGATTAAAAACGGTATGAGCGCTCTTCCCTTCTTCGCCTCCCTTCCCATCGGCAATCACCGCCACGCGCCGTTCGCCCGCGGGCGTCACGTATTTCCTGAGAAACAGCTTGACGCTTTGTCTCGTATTGCGCCACTTGCCTTTTACCAGCGTGAGGTACCGCTTTTCCATCATCCCTGCACGGATCACCCGGTGCAGTTCAACAAGCGCAGCCCGGTTCTTGGCCAGAAGCAAAATCCCGGAAGTCTCCCTGTCGAGGCGATGGACCAGTTCCAGGAATTTCCAGTCGGGATGCTGGGCGCGCAATTGCTCGATGACACCGAAACTCACGCCGCTGCCGCCATGCACTGCAACTCCCGCAGGCTTATTGATGACGATAAGGGCTTCGTCCTCAAATAAGATTTCGAATGGAATAAACTGGCTTTTAGTTACTTTCTTTCTGAGTGCAGAACTTCTTTCCGCCATCCTCACCGGTGGTATACGTACCATATCGCCCAGCTGAAGATGACAATCCGCGCCGATGCGCTTGCTGTTAAGTCGAACCTGCCCGCTCCGCAATAGCTGGTAGATATGACTTTTAGGCACATTTTTCAGGCGTTTGATCAAGAAATTATCGATACGCTGACCTTTACTGTCCTCGCCTATAATTTCCGTCACCGCCGGACTCAGAGGAAATTCTTTGCCTAAATCCTTAGTTCTACTTATACTTGCCAATTCGGGGTTCCAGCCTATCCTTTATCCGGTGCGTAAAGTGGCGCTGTTGATGGGATTTTGTCCGAGGTATAAGAGCCAATCCCGAAATCTGGTTAACGTCGCTCACCACTAAAGTAGCGATAGTAATGGATTTACGCGCTCGAAGCACACGTCGATTTCAGTTTTCAGTTTCGTAGCGCCCGCTTGCGGGCAGCCATAGTCGAAGCCTGATTGAAACTTAATTTCCTGGTTCTGCTTGTCAGAAAAGCAGGGCCACTGTGACAAGCCAGAGAAATAGTCATCTTACACCAGCAGCCCGACATACATGACAAAGTTGCCTGACTAAAAGCTCTCGTATACGCTGCGTCGGGGGACTTTCCTCTTCGCGCGTAGGCTATCTACCCGTGACCAGAGCGCGGGGGGCATAAAATGAAACGCATGCTATTTAATGCGACACAGCCGGAAGAACTGCGTGTCGCCATTGTTGATGGTCAAAAACTGATTGACCTCGACATTGAATCTGCCGGCAAGGAACAACGCAAGAGCAATATCTACAAAGCCGTTATTACCCGCCTTGAGCCGAGTCTCGAAGCCGCTTTTGTCGAGTACGGCGGGGAACGGCATGGCTTCCTGCCATTCAAGGAAATTTCCCGCTCTTATTTCAAGGAAAATGCAGACCCAGCCCGCGTTCGTGTCCAGGATGCGCTCCGTGAAGGCCAGGAGCTCATCGTTCAGGTGGACAAGGATGAGCGCGGAACCAAGGGGGCTGCACTAACCACCTACATTTCCCTGGCAGGCCGCTACCTGGTCCTGATGCCCAATAATCCTCGCGGCGGAGGTGTATCTCGCCGCATAGAGGGCGAAGACCGCGCGGAACTGCGTGACGTCATGGCACAACTGAGCATTCCTTCCGGCATGAGCATTATAGCCCGTACCGCTGGAATAGGGCGAAGTGAAGAAGAATTGCAGTGGGATCTCAATTATTTACTGCAATTGTGGCGCGCCATTGAAGATGCTTCCAGCAGCCAAAGCGGCGCTTTCCTGATTTATCAGGAAAGCAGCCTGGTAATCCGTGCCATACGTGACTACTTTCATCAGGAGATCGGCGAAATCCTGATCGATACTGAAAGTATCTATGAGCAGGCGTGCCAGTTCATGAGCCACGTCATGCCGGCCAATGTCAACCGGGTCAAGCTCTACCGCGACGATGTGCCACTATTTTCACGTTTTCAGATTGAGCACCAGATCGAGACCGCTTATTCGCGTCAAGTCACACTACCCTCGGGCGGTGCTATCGTTATCGATCACACTGAAGCACTGGTGTCGGTTGACGTGAACTCGGCACGGGCCACCCGCGGTTCGGACATCGAGCAAACCGCGCTCAACACGAACCTGGAGGCCGCCGAAGAAATCGCACGGCAGCTGCGTCTGCGCGACCTGGGCGGACTCGTGGTGATTGACTTCATCGACATGGAAATCGCTCGTAACCAGCGTGAGGTGGAAAACCGGCTGCATGATGCGTTGCGTTATGACCGCGCACGCGTGCAGATGGGCAAGATTTCCCGTTTTGGTTTGCTTGAACTATCGCGTCAACGCCTGCGTCCTTCGCTGGGCGAGAGCAGTTATATCTCCTGTCCGCGTTGTCACGGCACCGGACACATCCGCGGCACTGATTCCTCTGCATTGCACATTCTCAGGATAATTCAGGAAGAAGCAATGAAAGAGAATACCGCCGTGCTTCACGCTCAAGTACCGGTTGATGTGGCTACCTATCTACTGAATGAGAAGCGTTCGGAAATTCATGCAATCGAAGCCCGATTAAAGGTAAGTGTAGTACTGATTCCGAATATTCATCTCGAAACACCGAACTACAACATCACCCGCTTGCGCCATGACGATGTGAAACTGGGTGAAATTCAAACCAGCTATCAAATGGTGGAGAAACCAGCCCCGGAAATTTCGTTACCCTCAGCTGCGCAAGAGGCCAAGCCGGCACGGCAGCAAGCTGCTGTGCGAGGTATTACGCCGCCGCAACCCGCTCCGATACGTGAGCACAAACCTCATCATGAACCCGAGCAGCTTTCTTTTCTGGATAGAATATTCAGCTGGTTCAAGCAGATGGGTGTGGCAGAAAAAAACATGCGGCCAGAGCAGGTAAAGACCGGTCCGCAACGAGTAGACCGCGGCCGTGGCCGACGAGAGCGCGGGCGCGAAGTGCGCGATGGCGAGCACGAAAAAACACCGCGAGTCACTCAGCGTGGGCGCGACGATCGTGGTGAGCATGGCGGTGAAGCCGCTAGTCTTGCCCGGGACGCTGCGCCTCAGCGTGGGGAACGTAGTGATGCGAAGTTGCAGGGTGAACGCTCCGCTCAAAAAAAGCATCCGCGGCCACCACGCGAAGAGAAAATCCGAACCGAACTCAAACCACGGCCAGAAGAACAGCCTGCGGCTGAAGAAACCTTGCAACAGGGTGAAGACAGCGGACGACGTAGACGTCGTGGCGGGAGGCAGCGTGATCGGGGCGACCGCACAGAGCGGGCTCCCCATGAAAATAAACAGTCAGCGGTGACAGATTCACACACTCAGCGAGCCGCTGACCAGACTACGCATGAAAAAAACCCTGTTCCGGAAACCCTTTCCGCATCAATGCAGGAGGCATCGGCGCTCATCCTTACCCTCCCTCCTCTGCAGGGAGCGGAGACACCTTCAGAGTCAACGGGCAACCCTCATTCTGAACCGTTGCATAAGGATGAAAATATGCCGGTAATTGATATGCCGGTAATTGCCCAGCCAGTGTCGGCAGCACCGACCTCGCCCTTACCTGTCCCGGTAGCGCCCGAGCCGGAAACGGAGCGGGATAAGCAGCAAACCGTTCAGGAAACCGTCCAGGAACCCATTCATGAATCCGCTCATGAACCCATCAAGGAACTGGCAACAGCAACCTCGCCCGCCTCTATCACAACCATACGGGAACCGTCTCCGGATGAAATTGAAATTGGCAACACAAGCAATGGAGCTGCCGCCACCGACATCGAGGTAATGATCCCTGTATCCGAACGGGAAGAAACCCGTTTGCCCCAGCGATCGCCGGCAATCGAACCGTTGAACCTGGTGGCGAGTGGATTAATCATGATCGAAACCCAACCGGAGAAGATAAAAACGGCTGAAACCGAGGCGGCAGTAGAATCAGCGCTACCGCAACGCCGGCGGAGAAGAACACCTCCTCCTCCGGTAGTGAGCCAGGAAGAACCGTTAGTGCAAGTCGAAACGCATAAATAGGATTCGGTATCTGCAAAAGATAAAAGGCGGGACAGAACACTCCCGCCTTTTTACTGCACCTGCGAGGTACTTGTTCAGGCGCCGTTCTCCAGGAGCCTGTCGGACCGGCCAGGCACTTTTTCGCCGCAATTCTTCAATCCGACAGGCTGCTAGCTATTTTCGCCACGAAGCCGGATGAGCAATCCGCGTCCCGCTTCCTCGACCATATTCAGTACGTGCTCGAAACCCTGATTTCCTCCGAAGTACGGATCAGGCACTTCCTCCACGCCTTCCGAATATCGCTCACTGTATTGCATCAGCAATCCAAGCTTATGGCTGTATTGGGGCGGACATTCTCGTTCGAGTATGGCCAGATTGGCCCTGTCCATTGCCAGAATATAGTCAAAAACCTCGAAATCCGTTTCATCCACCTGACGCGCGCGCAATTCCGTTGCGTCATAACCTCGTCGCGCCGCCGCTTTCTGAGCCCGCGGGTCCGGCGGTGCACCGATATGATAATCATGCGTACCGGCGGAATCGATGTGGATGGCATTCTCAAAGCCGGCAGCGATAACTTGATGTCTAAAGACAGCCTCCGCAGTGGGAGAGCGACAAATATTGCCCATGCAAACAAACAAAACACGAGTCTTGGTATTTTCTCCTCTGTTCATAATCAGTAATACCTCCTTCTGCCCCTATTCCATCTTATCCGAACATACTATTTATAGTACATCGCAATATCACGTATTACCGGCGCCGTCCGGCAAGTTGAAGAATCGAAATTCCGCATAATGGCGAACTTTCCAACAAGTGCGACGACTGCTGAGCGCGCCGATCAACTGAGCTGGCAACTGAACTGCAAAGCGGGAACGCTGTTGAAGGTACCTAATACGGCAACTCCGCATCCGGTTTGACCTGTAAAATAACCTTGCGAAAATCCTGCTGTATACGGTTTAAAGCTGCCTCATTGTCAGCTTCAAATCGTAGCACGATCACAGGCATGGTATTGGATGAGCGTGCCAATCCAAAACCGTCCTTATATTCGACCCGAAGTCCATCGGTGGTAATCACGCGCTCCGGATTATCGAAGTGTGCAGTTTTCTGTAATTGCGCGATAACGTGGTAGTTTTCGCCTTCTTGCAATCTTATCTGCAATTCAGGGGTGCTAAGGGCATCCGGGATTTCATTGAGTGCAAGATTGATATCTGTTGTGGAACTGAGTAGCTCCAGCAGACGCGCACCTGCATAGAGCCCATCATCAAATCCATACCAGCGTTCATTGAAAAATATGTGCCCACTCATTTCTCCAGCCAGCAACGCACCGGTTTCTTTCAATTTACCTTTTATAAATGAATGTCCTGTCTTCCACATGATAGGCTCGCCACCATGTTGCCTGATCCAGGGAGCAAGATTACGAGTACATTTCACGTCAAAAATGATCCGTCCGCCCGGATTTCTGGACAATACGTCGGCAGCAAACAACATCAACTGGCGATCGGGATAAATGATGGTGCCGCTCTTGGTAACCACCCCCACACGATCACCGTCGCCGTCGAAGGCAAGACCTATTTCCGCATCGTCGGTTTTAAGCGCTTCAATCAGATCCCGCAAGTTCTCGGGAACGGACGGGTCGGGATGATGATTGGGAAAAGTCCCGTCGACATCGCAGAACAACTCGGTTACCTCGCATCCCAATCTGCGATATAGCTCAGGTGCATAGCAGCCGGGTATACCATTACCGCAATCAATGACGATTTTCATGGGACGCGTCAGCTTCACATCGCTGGTTATGCGTTGAAGATATGTTTCGGCAATATCGTGCGTGCGATAGTCGCCATTACCGTAAGAAAAATCATCATTTTCAATCCGCACACTCAAGGCTTGAATGGATTCAGCGGCCAAGGTTTCACCGCCCAATACCATCTTCAAACCATTATATTCTGGAGGATTGTGACTGCCGGTAACCATAACACCCGAATAATTGCACAACATATGGGCAGCGAAGTAGAGCATGGGGGTGGCGACCATCCCGACGTCTATCACGTCGATACCACTTTTTTGCAAACCTTTCGCGAGTGCCTGCGCCAGTTCCGGGCCTGATAACCTGCCATCGCGCCCTATCGCTATCGATGCAAGTCCGCGTGTTCGTGCTTCAGATCCGATAGCCTGACCGATGGCTTCGACGATTTCAGCGGTCAGTGTTTTCCCGACAATACCTCTAATATCGTAAGCCTTGAAAATTTCTCGCGGGAATGTGTGCATGAGATTAGCGTGAGGTTGAATAGCAATATTTGAGTACAGCTCAAAAAACAGCCATAGTCACCGATCAGGACTATGGCTTTCTGTATTCAGCATCAAATACCGGCTTTCATTAATGATGACCTGGCGCCGCGCCCCCTTTGAGCTTGTAGCGCGTACCGCAGTATGGACATAGTGCTTCGCCCGTGCCTTCTATTGGCAAGAACACGCGAGGATGCGAATTCCATAACAACATTGATGGCATTGGGCAATGAAGCGGCAAATCATCAAGGGTGACTTCGACTTGGCGCTCTTTATTATTGCTGGCGTGATTCTGCATCGTTTCTCTCAGCTTGTATCGAATATAGATTCGCGGAATCAGACGTAGGTGAGCCAGTCGGCATGATTTTCGGTCTTGCCCCTGGCACAGTCAAAAAACATGGTTTGCAGCCTTTCGGTTATCGGGCCGCGTTTTCCGCTGCCGATTCTACGATTATCGAGTTCCCGAATCGGGGTCACTTCCGCTGCAGTACCGGTAAAAAAGGCTTCATCAGCACAATAAACTTCATCGCGGGTAATTCGCTTCTCGATTACCGGAATTCCGATTTCTTCGGCAAACGTTAGGATGGTAGCACGCGTAATACCCTCGAGGCAGGAGGTCATATCCGGCGTATAGAGCTTGCCATGCTTGATGATAAATATATTTTCGCCCGCTCCCTCCGCCACATAACCGTCCACATCCAGCAGCAGCGCTTCATCATAGCCGTCAGTCGCAACCTCCTGGTGAGCCAATATCGAATTTGCGTAGGTCGCAACCGACTTGGCACGACACATGTTGACATTGACATGATGACGCGAGAATGAGGATGTCTTGACACGAATGCCGTTTTCCAGGCCTTCCGTGCCCAAATAGGCACCCCATGGCCAAGCTGCGATAGCCACATGCACGGAAAGCGTCGTGGCTGAAATACCCATGGCTTCGGAGCCGTAGAAAACGATCGGCCGGATATAGCACGATTCCAGCTTGTTCTGCCTGACCATATCGCGCTGCGCCTCCATCAGCGTCGCCTTGTCATAAGGTATTTTCATCATGAAAATATGTGCGGAATTAAACAAACGATCCGTATGCTCCTGCAAACGAAAAATCGCAGGGCCTCGGGGCGTTTGATAGGCACGCAAACCCTCGAATACGCCTAACCCATAATGCAGGGTGTGGGTAAGCACATGAGTGGTAGCATCACGCCACGGAATTACTTTTCCATCGCTCCAGATCACGCCGTCGCGGTTGGACATTGACATTCAGGGACTCCGGAGAAAATTGAGAATTGCGTATTCTAACGCATTTTTCCTTGAAAAATGAAAACGCTGGCTGCATACACCAACTCCGTTGCTTAGCAGCAGCAGTCGCTGAAATTCAACGGAGCGTTGGCAAAGGAATCAACACAGATCAAAGATGATCGGCTAAAGATGGGATGTACCAAATACTTCATCCCACAATCGCAATACTGCGAAGGACCCATCTTTCAAATAGTCTGCTTCAACACGTGCAAACTTTCGCGATTTGCCTTCCGTCGAGGGTGTTCCCGCCAGGCCCGAGTCCCCGCTCAATCTTAGTCGATGTTGAATTCGCCGGAATTCCCGATAGGCGCCGAGCGCTCGCTCCGCAGTTTCCTCGTGGATAAGCCCAAGTTTTCCAGCAAGCCGCAGCAGCGCAATGTTGCCGATGTTGTTGGTCAATTCCGGATGGTCGCAGGCATGACCCAGGACCAGGTATTGCACGATGAATTCAACATCAATAATGCCCCCGCGGTCGTGCTTGACGTCGAATAACCCGCTTGAATTGGGATGGGCATCAAGCATTTTTTGCCGCATGGCCGATACCTCGCGTTTCAGGCTTTCCAGTTCGCGAGGCTGGCGAAGCACTTCCTTGCGCGTGCGCTCGAAAGCTTCCCCTACATGAACATCTCCCGCTACGAATCGCGCCCGTGTCAATGCCTGATGCTCCCAGACCCAGGCATGATTTCGCTGGTATTGATCAAAAGCCTGGACCGAACTTACCAGCAAGCCGCTGCTGCCGTTCGGGCGCAGGCGTAAATCGGTCTCGTACAACAAGCCGGCTGAAGTGTAACTTGTCAGCCAGGAGTTGATGCGCTGACTCAGCCTGGCGTATATTTCCGCTGCATCGGGATGGTTGTCGTCATAAAGAAAAATGATGTCGAGATCCGATGCATAACCCAATTCTTTCCCACCCAGTTTGCCATAGCCGATGATGCCGAAAGCGGGCGGTTCATCCCGGTGCTTTTTTCTCAACCCTGACCAGGCCAAACCCAATACGGAATCAAGTATCAGATCTGCCAGATCGGTCAGGTAATCGCTCAAGGTTTCCAGCGGCAGCAATCCTTCCACGTCCTGAGCGAGCAATTGAAATACCTGAGCGTGTTGAAAATGCCGCAGTACATCCATTTGTTGCTCGATATCATTGCCTGCGGGTCCACAAGCCTCGTTTAATTGCTGAATCAACCTTGATTTGGCTCGAGACCAATCCGGCACAGTCTGAAGATCAGCCGGATTGAGCAGCTCATCCAGCAAGATGGGATGTCTGCCCAGGTACTCGCTGGCCCACTGGCTCGTGCTGACAAGTTTGGCTACCCGCTCCAGGGCCTGAGGATACTCCAGCAGCAGCGCGAGATAGGCTGCGCGCCGGCTCACGCTTTCCAGTAACTGCAGTAAACGCTCCAGTGTGGTGTCTGCCGAGGGGAGCCTGGCAGACACTTCGATCAGGGCGGGGACGAGCGCATCAACGCGCTTTTTGCTCGCTTGCGGCAATTGGCGATAGCGGGTACTTACATGAAACTCCTGTAAGCGTCGCACAATTTTTTCCGCACTGGAAAATCCCATCGTAACCAGTTGCGTAGTGGCAACCTCGGCTTCGATCCCTCCATCGTCTCTCTCCGGCCACAACCATGCGAAGGAATGATGAGTTTGCGGTTTGCGTGGAGCAGCAAATATATCCTCAAAATGGCGGGTAACATTGCAGCGATGGGTATCCAGCCGCTGCAAGAATTCGCCATAGGAAGAGAAGCCCATGGAAACCGCTACTAATGACTGATCGGTATGCGTTTCCGGCAACATCTGCGTTTGTTGATCATCGAGATACTGTAAACGATGCTCGAGATTGCGCAGAAAGCGATAAGCGTCCGTGAGCTCCAATACGGTTTTGTCTGGTAGATGCTGTTTTTCCCGCAGCAACGCCAATGTGGCGAGTGTAGAACGGATGCGCAAATCGGCATCCCGCCCACCACGGATCAGCTGGAACAATTGGGCAATGAACTCGATCTCACGGATCCCACCCGGCCCGAGCTTGATATCCCCATGCATCTCGTGGCGATTTACCTCCCGGCGTATTTGCCCATGTAAATCCCGCATGGATTCGTAAGCGCCGAAGTCCAGATATTTCCGAAACACGAATGGTTGCGCTATTTGTTCGATGATCACCGCCCTCTCTGCCTGCGGGCCCGCTATTGCCCGGCCTTTGATCCAGGCGTAGCGCTCCCATTCGCGCCCCTGGCTGATGAAATATTCTTCAAGCATGGCAAAACTCATCACCAGCGGGCCGCTTTCGCCATATGGACGTAACCGCATATCCACGCGAAAAACGTACCCGTCCGGCGTGATATCGTTGAGGCTGCCGATCAGTTTCCGCCCAAGGCGAGCAAAAAAATCATGATTGGATATCGATCTGGGGCCGCTGGTTTCGCCGTCTTCCGGATAGACGAAAATCAGGTCTACATCCGAGGAAACGTTGAGCTCGCAACCACCCAGTTTGCCCATGGCGATCACCAGCATTTCCTGAATTCTGTTTTCGGTATTTCTTGGCTGGCCATAGCGGCCGGGATCAGCTAGCCATGTCTGTTGACGTTCCAGGGCGAAATCGATAGTGAGCTCCGCCAGATCGGTCATGCTCGTCATCACCTCGGCAAGCGTCGCCAAGCCTCCCAGATCCCGTGCTGCCAGGCGCAGCATTACCTGTTTGCGCAGGCTGCGCAAAATGCTATTCAGACATGCCTCGTCATTTACAGCTTTGGCATTCGTGTTCAGGAATACTTGCATCTCCTTCCGCAGAAAAGGAAATTGCAAGTTTTGCTTGAGCTCGATCAGCAATCCAGGCTCACTCTCCAGTATCCGGCATGCGTAACGACTGAACGGAAGAATGCGTTCGATTATTTCAGTTGCAGAACGATCGGTATGCATGGTCGAGATTCGGAGTTACAATAAATTATCAAAATATCTGTATTCCATCTGCATGGGTATTATGAGGCTATCAGGGTTGAACAAAGATGGCACGGATATCTCTAATCTCTCTTTCACGTTTTTGCGCCTTATCGTTTAAATCAAGTACAAACATACTTCCCGCTCAGCCGCAGGTGGAGAAGAACATATCGCCCCACGCATATCAACCGGATCTATTTATTGAACTTATCAATAACGCCTCCCCCTCCTCCACGGTCCGGCTTGTTGTCCCGGCTGCTGACATGGGCGCTGATCGTGGTTGCAGCCTGTTTTTCTTTACTGCTGCTATTGCTGCGCTACTGGCTGCTGCCCGATATCGAGCAATATCGGGAAAATATCGCTTCCGCCATCAGCCATGCCTCCGGGCAGCACATAACGATAGGTGAGATCAGCGCAAATTGGGACGGATTCCGCCCTCATATGATGTTGCGCGCCGTAAAAGTACATGATAAAGAGGGCGACATTACGTTGCTGTTGAATCAGCTGTCAGGCACGCTTTCGTGGCGTTCAATATTACACGGCAAACTGTACTTTCGCGAAATCGAGATCGAGCAGCCCGATTTAATCGTGCGCCGTGATGCCAAAGGTGTAATCCACGTCGCCGGATTCGCGCTCAGCAAAGAACTGACTGAAAGTGAAAACGATTTTTCCGATTGGCTTTTGAATCAGAGTCGAGTCAGGATCAATAATGCCAGCATTCTCTGGCAGGATGACCAGCGTGGCGCGCCAGAGCTGGAGTTACTCGTTAACTTGCGTCTTGAAAACAGGGGTCACCGCCATCGTTTCGGCATACGCGCCACGCCGCCCGCCGAGCTTGCTGCACAGTTGGATATGCGCGGCGATTTTACCGGCGAATCGCTGGCTAACTCCGATCTTTGGCAAGGTCGACTGTTCATGCAGATGGATAATGCCGACATTGCCGCCTGGGGTGTCTGGCTGCCTTTCCCACAAGAAATCAGGTTGAATCGAGGCGTTGGAGCGCTACGTATGTGGGCCGGAATTGACGGGGCGGATATGAAGAAGCTCACTGCGGACATGCGCTTACGTAATGTCAGAGCACAATTGGCACCGGATTTACCCGAATTTGACCTTATCCGTTTGCAGGGCAGAGTCGGATGGCAAAAGATAAACGGCGGAGGCACCGAAATTTTCGCGCAAAAACTGAGCACTTCCGCTCGTGGCAAACGAAGGTGGATATTACAGCCGGTAAGTTTTTCGCTGCAGACAATGCCTGCTAATGTGACTGAACCTCATAGGACGAAATTAAGTATCGACAACCTGAATCTGGAAGTTTTGAAAGATGCGGCGAAATACTTGCCAATTAGCGCATCATTGCGTGAGCGGCTCAACAAGATGGCGCCCCGCGGAGAAATTCGTCATATGAGGGCGAACTGGAGTGGTGAACTGCCAGTGCCACCCCATTTCAGCGCAAAAGGAGGATTCACCAATCTGGGGATGAGAAAATCCGGCAGGCTGCCTGCGTTCAAGGGCGTTTCCGGCAATATCGACATTACCGAGCGAGGCGGCACTCTGACCCTGAACTCTCAAAATGCCGCCGTGGAATTGCCTGAAGTATTTCGTGTGCCGCTGGCGCTGGATATCATCACCGGTCAGGCGAGCTGGAATGTTTTAGCCGATAAGGATTCCGTTGCATTCAAGTTCAACAATATTTCCTTTTCCAATAAAAATGCTGCGGGGTTGGCTTACGGAACTTACCGTTTTACCGTTGACGGCCCAGGCAGAATCGACCTGGTAGCCAATCTGACGCGTGCCGATGCACGTTATTTGATGCATTACATGCCGATGGCGGTGAATTATCGCGACTGGCTCGACGATTCGATCGTTGAGGCGGGAGCGCTGGATGCCCGGCTTCATCTCAAGGGAGACCTGAGCCAATTTCCTTTCGCCCACGGTGAAAACGGTATTTTCAGGTTACAGGCAAAGGTGTCCGGGGTAACGCTGGATCGCATCCCCGGATGGCCTCGCATAGAGGATATGTCCGGGAATCTGCAATTTCATAACAGCCGCATGGAATTTGATGCTTCCCAAGCCTATATCTCTGGAACAAAATTAAGCAGGGTGAACTTGAACATTGCCGACATGGCTGCGCCCGATGCCACGTTAAGAAGCGAAATGGAAGCAAGCGGCCCGACGCAGCAATTCTTCAAATTCGCCACATCGCGCACGGACAGCAGCGACAATGGCAGCCTTGTCGATAACATCAACATCGCTGGAGAGGGAAGACTGTTGCTCGAGCTCGATATTCCGCTGGATCATCCCGAAGCGGTCAACGTATCAGGTAGCTATCGGTTTATCGATAATCACATTGATCCGGGCTCTCGCCTGCCCAACCTGAATGACATTAACGGTGTCGTGGCTTTTACCGGCTCGGGGATAAAGGCAGAAAACATGACTGCCCATTTCCTTGGCGGACCAGTGGTTATAAACTCCACTGATATGCCGGACGGTAGTATACGTTTATCCGCCGTTGGCAAGGTTAACCTCAGCAAAATGAGCGAACCGCCGCAGGGATCAGCGCGAGCCGCACCGTTATGGAGACGCCATTTGCGTGGCGATACCGATTGGCTGGCAACCGTCGATATACGCAACAAGTCGGCAGATGTATCCATCGAATCATCGCTGGTCGGCATTACCTCCGATTTACCCGAGCCTTTTTCGAAGGCTGCCACCGATACTGCACGGCTACGTTTCGAGAGGAGAGCCATGGATTCGAATAGCGATGAGCTAAGCTTGAGCTATGGCGATCTGGTAACGGCAAAATTCGAACGTGGCCGGGATGATGCCGGCAATTATCGTGTAGAGAGGGGTATAGTAAGTTTTGGCTCGGCGCCCGCCATTTTGCCCCGGAACGGTATATCGGCGACTGGCGAAATGCCATCCCTGAATCTGGACCGATGGCGCAGCTTGCTGACACAAAGCAGTAATGAACCCGGGCCGGGTCTCGGTCTGACAAGCATCAATTTCCATATTGGCGCGCTCGACTTTCTGGGAAGCCATCTGAAAGATGTCACGCTGAGCGCCGACCGGGAAGACGGGATATGGTATTCCACCATCACAAGCGAGCAAATCAATGGTGGTATCAGCTGGGACCCATCCGGCAACGGTAAAATAGTGGCTCGATTGAACAGGTTGATAATTCCCGCCAATTCTCGCACACCCAAATCAGCGGTACGAGCACAAACCCAGCAGGAAAGAGACTTGCCTGCCCTTGACGTAACGGCGGATAACTTTTTTATTGGCGAGAAACAACTGGGGCAACTTGAACTGATAGCTAACCAGGAGGAGAGAAACTGGCACATCGAGAAATTGCATATATCCAATCCGGACAGTTCAATAACGGCGCGCGGCCTATGGCACAATCGCGCCACACAACCCGTTATGCGAGCCAATCTTACGGTAGAGGCGAGTGATATTGGCCTGTTTCTGGCGCGCCTCGGCCATCCAGATCGCGTGAAACGCGGCAGCGGCAAGCTCGAGGGCGTTTTGTCGTGGTCCGGCGGTCCACAATCGGTAGATTATCCTACGCTGTCGGGCAACTTCAAGGTGAGTGCCAAGCGAGGGCAGTTTCCTAGATTCGAGCCGGGAATTGGCAGACTGTTCGGTATTTTCGACCTGCGATCATTACCACGAGGAATCACATTGGACTTCCATGATGTATTCAGCGAAGGCTTCGGTTTCGATAATATCTCTGGTGATGTGAAAATCGGCCGCGGGGTGGCCGTCACCGATGATCTCAAAATAGAAGGACCCGCTGCAAGGGTTGCCATAAACGGGGAAATAAACCTGGAGGCAGAAACCCAGAAATTGCATATCATAGTTAATCCGTCATTAGGATTGGCCGCTCCGGTGGTCGGCATGGCCTCTGCAATTGCAAATACGGCAATGCAAAACCCAACCCCATCCAATGAATACGACATTACCGGTACCTGGACCGATCCGACCGTTATCAAAAAGGTCGGGGGAGCACACGAATCAAGCGAATATGAACAATAAAATTGGGGGAGGTAGATAATGCGTTTAGCAACTTTCATTCAAAACGACACCGGCCAGTATTTTGGGCGATTCTCTAAAATAAACGGCGTCTACGGCTCCAACCAAATTAGCTACCAATGGACTGAGCGCAGCAGATAACGCATCAGTCGAACACCGAAATTCATCGAACCGGACCATGATGGTAAGGATCAATCGCATGAAGGGTGGAACGTAGTGATCAATATCTCTCAATTTAACGGCATCAGGCATCAGACTGTCATCCAATTTGAGCGCCACTCGGATGCTTGACCATACTGATCCGGGTCCTGTTGATGACCCCGAAACGTTCTTCCCTGCTGTTCCGTTTGCACAGATGGAATTCTTATCCAAGGATAAATGTGAGCTCGCTTGCTAACATAGGATATTAGAGGTCTATAGGTACAGCTAAAGCTGGGAGAAAATCGCGTTTCTGCGTCAATCGGCACAATTGGCGAGTAATGATATAGACCCCGTTTGCAATAGATGTACTTCAGTCCAATAGGCGAACGTTACGCAACTCAGTAAGCTGAATTCCTGAAGTCAATAAAGTTACGGTGCTGGTATTCGGAACCTGAGATTGTTCATGACAAAATACCTTAAAAGCTTGGCTCGGCTTTTGCTTCGAGATTATTCCTTCTACCATATCTATGGGCGCTACTGTGCGGGAGAAAAACCATTATTAACAAAGGAATTAAGGTTTGAGACGATCGAAAAAAAGGAAATTGACAGCGCCAGAGACAGGATAATTGTCGATCAAGCTTGGTATCATGGCCAGAATGCTCACGCGTATGCCTGTATTGAAGGCTCTCGAATCGTCGGTCTATGTTTTTTCTGGCACGGTGAGCGCTATAAAAAAAGAAACTTCTGGCCGCTCACAGATCAAGAAGCAAAGTTAGTGCAGTTATTCGTTCTTCCCGAAATGCGCGGGCAGGGCATCGGTAAAAGCCTCATACAATTCGCTACACGAGATATGTCTCATAGAGGGTTCAAATATGTGTATGCGCGCATCTGGCGATCGAACATGCCGTCCTTAAGAGCGTTCGAAAGCGCTGGCTGGGATCGTGTGGCAACTGTAATCGAAATTTCCCTGCGTATAAGGAATAAGCCCTTCAGATTAGAGCTTCGCAGAATCATCTCTCAAGAACGGGCAGGTCAAAGTCAATCTGTCAACCGCTGACTATTTTTAATAGGGCGTTTGTCTGCCAGTAGTATCTTTACCAAAGCGGGGCCGAGTATCGCGCTCCTGAATTCTTGTAGAACGGTCACTCCGAACCCCGCTTAGTAAATGCCCTTTAATTGGAATACCAAGAGATGGCTTTTTCGTGGTTTTGCCCGCAACTTCGTCAAGTCTGAGCCCGGTGTAATAATGACGTGAGACCAAGCAGAACGGTAAAATGAAAATGGTATGCGGTGTTTCACTACACGGTGTTTCACTACATTTCGCTTTAAGCGCGCCCTTTATAAAGATATCGTTTTCAGTTACTCTGTCTCACCTGCCTTATCACGCTGCACGCTTGCACGCTTGATTTATCCGGGGCGCCAAGTGTGGGTGAACTGAAGCCTTCTTATTGCGGTCTATGGAATCTGCATCATAATGTTTGATAACTCAGCCGTTCGCGACACGGATATCTCAAGAGAAGTAAAAAGCGGGCCTATCCGTATTGCCGCCATTCAGATGTCGGCGGGACCAAAAATAGCCGGCAACCTGGAAGAGGCTGCCCGACTACTTGAAATAGCCGCCGCCCAAGGGGCAAGGCTGGCGGCGCTACCCGAATATTTCTGTATTATGGGCATGGAGGATGCGGATAAGGTAGCGGTGCGCGAGCAGGTGGATAGCGGGCCGATACAGGAATTCCTGAGCAATATCGCGAAGCGCCTCGGTATCTGGTTGGTGGGCGGTTCCATACCATTGGTATCGTCGAAGCCGGACAAGGTTAGAAATAGTTGCCTGGTGTATGATGACAAAGGGAAGCAGGTTGCCCGATACGACAAGATACATCTATTTGGCCTGGAGCTCGGGAACGAGCGCTATGCCGAGGAAGAAACTATCGAAGCGGGCTGTGAAGTCGTGGCGTTGAAGACGCCGTTTGGCCGGATCGGTCTTTCGATTTGTTACGATCTGCGCTTTCCGGAGCTTTACCGTTCCATGGGACAAGTGGATATCATTTTTGCTCCGGCTGCTTTTACCGCAACTACCGGCAAGGCGCATTGGGAAACATTGATTCGTGCCCGTGCGATTGAAAATCTCGCGTATGTGGTTGCTCCCGCACAGGGGGGTTATCATATCAATGGGCGGGAAACGCATGGAGACAGCATGATTGTCGACCCCTGGGGGGTAGTACTCAATCGTCTGCCACGCGGAGCAGGCGTAGTGATTGCGGAGATTAACCCTGAATATCAGGCCAGTTTGCGCAATAGCTTGCCTGCGCTGAATCACCGTACCTTGCATCACTGTTAAGATTACCGATGATTTTTTTGGACCCCTGGATATCATGATCACAGAACCCATCATTCAACCTGGCGATCTTTTCGCCACCGCCAACCAGTGCCTGCTGGCGCCTCACCAGATAGATACCGCCGGGCTGCAGAAGGTGTTTGGTCAAATGCTTACGCACCATGTCGAATATGCCGACCTGTATTTTCAATATAGTCGTTCCGAAGGCTGGGCTCTGGAAGAAGGCATAGTCAAATCAGGCACCTTTAATATTGATCAGGGAGTGGGTGTGCGCGCCGTGAGCGGCGACAAGACGGCGTTTGCCTATTCCGACGATATCAGCATGCCTGCTCTCGCTTCGGCAGCCGAAGCTACCCGCGCCATTGCGCGTACCGGTGTCGGGCAGTCGGTACAAGCGGTCAGGCGCAGCAAGGGACGCGAACTTTATCTGCCCCAGGATCCTATCGCCAGCCTCAAAGATACCGACAAGGTGGCGTTGCTCGAAAAACTCGAGGGCTACGCGCGCGCAGTTGACAAGCGCATTATCCAGGTTATGGCGTCTCTCGCGGGAGAGTATGACGTAGTGCTGGTGGCGCGGAGCGATGGCCTGCTGGCAGCTGATGTCCGACCTCTCGTGCGGATCTCGGTGCAAGTCATCGCTGAAGAGAATGGGAAACGGGAACAAGGTGTCGCCGGAGGGGGTGGACGTTTTGATTATGCGTATTTCACGGACGAAGTGTTGCGCGATTATGCTGAGAAAGCCGTACATCAGGCCATCGTCAACCTGAATGCAAAACCTGCCCCGGCTGGAACCATGACGGTAGTATTGGGCGCGGGTTGGCCAGGAATACTGTTGCATGAGGCCATCGGCCATGGACTGGAAGGAGATTTTAATCGCAAAGGTAGTTCCGCATTTTCTGGCCGCATCGGCGAACGTGTCGCTGCGGCGGGCGTTACCGTGGTGGATGATGGTACGCTCGCACGGCGGCGCGGATCGCTTAATATCGATGACGAGGGAAATCCCACGCAGTGCACGGTCTTGATCGAAAACGGGATACTGAAGGGCTACCTTCAGGACAGCTTGAACGCGCGGCTAATGAACGTCCCGGTCACCGGTAACGGCAGACGCGAATCGTTCGCCCATATTCCTATGCCGCGCATGACCAATACGTATATGCTGAACGGGGATAAAAGTCCTGAGGAGATCATTGCGTCGGTGAAGCATGGTTTATACGCAGTGAATTTTGGAGGCGGCCAAGTGGATATCACCAGCGGGAAATTCGTATTTTCCGCTGCGGAAGCGTACATGATCGAGGATGGGAAAATTTCTTATCCGGTGAAAGGTGCAACGCTGATAGGCAACGGTCCCGATATACTCACTCGGGTTTCGATGATCGGCAACGATATGTCGCTTGATCCCGGTGTCGGTACCTGCGGTAAAGAGGGCCAAAGTGTGCCGGTGGGCGTTGGTCAGCCTACACTACGCATAGATGGATTGACGGTAGGCGGAACCGGTTAAGGGCCATAAATCGCAAATAAGCTGGAGTATCTCCGCTAGCGCTGCGAACTTCGGTAATCAGCCACTTTCTGAAGCTGAAACCCCGCGCATAACATCGATAATCCGCAACCGAGGGTATAAATAGCTACGTTCCGGTTGTGTCGCTCTCATCCGAAATTTGCTCCGCCTTACCCTCAATTCTCACGATTCTAGTACCGGCCAGCCTGTCATGCAGAAATTGACGGTCGCGATCGAATAACGCCCAAACTATTCCGACGCCAAAGAAAAAAATACCGATCACAGCAAATAAATAGCGTGCGAGCGCCTGTTTCAGATAAACCCGATCTCCGCTGGCGCTAACCACCCGAAGCTTCCAGGTCTGCATGGGCAGCGTTTGTCCGCCATGGGTCCAAAACCAGGTGAAATACATGCCCGCAATTACCAGGAGATAAAGCTGAAGCCCAGGCCGGAAAAATAGGGAACTGGTATCCCGGAACACAAGATGAAAAACAAAGCCGGCAATAAACAGAACGGCAATCAATATGAGAAATTCGTAAAGCATGCTCAGCAGTCGTCGCCCCAATCCCGGGGAGGC
This sequence comes from Nitrosospira sp. Nsp1, assembly GCF_900100985.1. NCBI lineage: Bacteria > Pseudomonadati > Pseudomonadota > Betaproteobacteria > Nitrosomonadales > Nitrosomonadaceae > Nitrosospira > Nitrosospira sp. Nsp1. Next base: position 19,479 of record NZ_FMUF01000021.1, on the reverse strand, counting down.
GATTTTTATCGCTTCAGAAAACTCACTCACAGGACGTTCTTGTTATTTTTTAAATGATGTTCTTGCTCTGATAGAGCGCCAGAAATATTTGGAACTAGCGCGTTCATCTGCTATTTTCCCTTGTGATCTTCGGGTGTCTGCTCGTATTCGCGCCATTTTCGCTTTATTTCATGACGCTTCTCCGGTGGCAGTTTTTTAATGGTTTTATATTTCTCCCGGACCAGCTCGCGCTGCTCTGGAGTGAGCGAAAACCAGTCGCGCATCTGCAACTGAGTGCGATGCTGCTCTGTAGGGGTCATGCCCGAATATCGCTTGGCAATGCCTAGCCACTTCTTTTTTTTTGCGGAGTCCATGTTGTTCCACTCCTGCGCAAGCGGAGCCAGGACTTCTCTTTGCTGCGGTTTCAATTTCTCCCAGGAAGGCTCGTCGGATAAGGCGTCGGCGGAAAGTGAAAAACATAAACAGAACGCTATTGCTAGTGCTGATCTAGCCATGCATCGAACCCGTCGTCTAGATAAGCGTTTATCGGCAAGTCGTCGGTAAGCACCAGGATATCAATTTCCTCATTTTCGTCGCTTTGCTGTAGGGTCTGCCAATAGAAAATACCTGCCAGAGCAAATAACAGCGCAATAATCGATAGCAGCTTTCCAGTCTTGATCTGCCATTCATTCCCATTCCGCGCTGAGGCGCCTTGGCCGACATTCGCCACTGACTCGGCCATATGGTAGTTTTCGAGGGAAGCTCTGCGTGCAGATTGGAGTCGGTTTAGCGTACTCTGCTTGATATCATCAAGGCCGAGATCCAATAACTTCGTTATCTTCTTACCTACTTCGTGTTCGTTCATAACTCGATTCCATTTTTTTCCAGCAGTGCAGCAAGGCGATGGGTTGCACGCGAACAGTGAGTTTTCACGCTTCCTTCAGAACACCCCATGACCGCTGCCGCTTCTGCAACATCCATCTCCTCCCAGTAACGCAGAAGAAAAGCTTGTCGTTGACGTGCTGGGAGGGTTTCAATCGCTTTTTCCAGTAAATTAAGAAGTTGCGATTGTTCCAATTGCTCATGTGGATCACCAAAATTGGAGGGGCCATCCAGCTGTAAAGTTTCCAGCGGATCGTAATCTTCATTTTCCTTTTCCTGATTGCGGGGTATAAATGATGAAAATAGGGTAGTCCACAAGGAGCGGGTCTTCTGGCGTCGGTAAAAATCCCTTATAGTATTTTGGAGAATACGCTGAAACAGGAGAGGCAATTCTTCCAATGGTTTGCCAGGATATTTTTCAACCAGTTTCGTCATCGAATCCTGAACAACATCCAGCGCCAGATGTTCGTCTCTTACCGCGAACAATGCCTGTTTATACGCGCGCCGTTCGATTTCAGCTAAAAAACCGGAAAGTTCCTGTTGAGTAGCCAGGAGGGTTCGCCCTTGGAAAAATGAAAAAACGTGAGATGATCTCACGTCCCCGCTGCCATACTAGCAAATTTTTGGTTTGCCGGAACAGTTTACCTCCAAGAAAGCCGATCCATAACGCTCTGATACCTCAAGAGTTTATAAAAGCGAAAAGTGACATATACCAATCAGGCCCGCTGTGACATGGCTCGTTTGTCGACAGTGAACCAAGGTGAAGCGCCATATTTCCTCGCCAAGCAGTTGCACGTAAAGCAGCGCGAAAGATTCTGGAACGCGCTATCAACTCCGACTTCCATGCTGTGCTCCAGCCGATTGGGAATCTGAAGGGGTTAGCATCGGGATTTTGCCGAGCTCAGACTTGCGCGCATGCGACAATATGCCGCATTGTGATAATCATATTTCACGCCTATTATGGCCTTGTTTCAATCTGCGGAAAATCCGGCAGGGGCCTTCAACCTAAAAATTTCTGTATCGCTCTCTATAATATCTATACGTAGATATCCAAGTTTAGTGGTAAAATTTTAAATTCGGATTGCGATTGATTCTTAATTAGATTTACATTACTGATGTTCGGGCCCGAGCCGGGCTTAATGGTAAAAATGCCCGTTAATTGTTGTATCTGTAATTTCTGCTCTGATCACGAATCGTACCGTTATTTTACCACTGCTCATGGGTAGTCAACAGAAGCTGTCCCTCATACTTGGCCCAGCGGAGGACATTCAATAATGCGCCATTTAGTTCTCATGTTAATACTAAGTTTCGTAACGGCCGTCGCTGCCGCTGAAAGCGTTCGCCCTTTTACCTCGGGGAGTCTCCAGAAGGTTCTTTCGCCCCGGGAAGGCAAGCCTTTCATTCTCGTCTTGTGGTCTCTTGAATGCCAATATTGCCCGACCGAGTTGAAGATGTTGAGCGAACTCAAACGCAGCCATCCCAAGCTGGACGTCGTATTGATTGCCACCGATACAGTAAGCGACACGCCTCAACTCGTCTCCCGGGCAGAGAGCTACGGTATGAACAAGGTTGAGCAATGGGTTTTTGCAGAGGACATGCCAGAACGCTTGCGTTTTGAAATCGATAGTCGCTGGTATGGTGAAATACCTCGGGCATATTTTTATGATCGCAAGCACCAACGTGAGGCCAAGACCGGCCTCATCAACAAGAAGTTTGTAGAAGATTGGCTAGCGCGCAATGCGACAACCGACTCGTGATATCGAATATAAAGCGATGAAGCACAATCCTGCCTTTTTACCCGGCCTGATGTTTGTCCTTGCCGTTCATGGGGCACTACTCTACTATCTATTCAAGCAACAATTGATCCCCCCGCCGCAACAACTGGCGACGTTGATGGTCAATTTTATCCCTTCCTTCCAGCCGAAGGAAGAATCCAAGCCTGAGCCACCTCCCCCCTTGCCCAAGCCTCAACCGCCAAAGAAGCCTAAATCACAGCAATTGGTTGCGGAAAAACCGGTAGTGGCCGAAAGTGAGCGGGTCGCCCCCCCTTCCCTTCCCGAACCCGAGCCCGAACCAGCACCGGAGCCAGTGGCGGTAGCCGCTCCTCCTCAGATGTCACCGGGGCCCGTTACGCTCTCCTCGGAACTATCTGTCGCGTGCCCCGAACTGAATGCGCCCGCTTATCCCGCCCTCTCACGGCGACTCGGCGAAGAAGGCAAGCTGATGCTGCGAGTGGAACTGGACGAAAAAGGTCATGTTAACGTAGTACAGGTAATCGATAGTAGCGGTTTTAAGCGTCTGGATGAAGCCGCCATGGCCGCGGTAAAAACCTGGCGATGCAATCCGCCCGTACGCAATGGCCAGCCGGCCCGTGCCATTGCTCTGCAACCCTTCAACTTTGTACTCCAAGGAGATTGATCGATGGAAAAAAGTCTCGGCTTTTCAAATTTTCTCACCCAGCTCGATGGCGTCGGTATCAGCGTGCTTGTACTGCTCCTTACGCTTTCGGTGGCGAGCTGGTATCTCATACTCACCAAAGGTATCTCCAATTTTCTGGCGAACCGGCACGCCGAAGCTTTTCTCAAGCGTTTCTGGAGCGCTGGTTCGCTACAGGAGGTCAACTCGACGCTGCACGAAGGCTCGGGTGATAACGCGTTTCAGCAACTTGCGCAACTTGCGCTCGAGGCTGCGGCTGACTCTGAAAAACACGGCTTGCAAAAGCTTGCTGCGGCAGGCGGCGCCAGCGAGTTCATTACACGCGTATTACGTAACGGCCTCGACCAAGAAGCGACACGCGTCGAAAACGGACTCACGGTAATAGCCTCGGCAGGTTCCGCTGCGCCTTATATCGGGCTATTCGGCACGGTGTGGGGCATCTATCATGCGCTGGTACAAATCGGACTATCCGGCCAGGGTACCTTGGATAAAGTGGCCGGTCCGGTAGGTGAAGCGTTGATTATGACGGCATTGGGACTGGCCGTGGCAATTCCGGCGGTTTTGGCCTATAACACATTCGTGCGGCGCAACCGCATCTGGCTGGCGCGCCTGGATGCCTTTGCTCACGATCTATTTGTACTGATTGCGGTGGGTGCGAAAAATAATAGCTCTGCTGGGGATGAGCGCCTGCTGCGCGTAGTCACCCCCGCAATGAATCCCGCGATTGCACCCAATGAAAGGAGGTCGTGATGGCATTTGGCAGCATGAACGGCGGCAACCGTCAGATGCCGATGTCCGAAATCAACGTGGTGCCGTTGGTGGACGTGATGTTGGTATTACTTGTGATCTTCATCATCACTGCACCGTTGCTGACCCATTCAGTTAAAGTCGATCTGCCGAAAGCGTCGAGTAGCCCAAATATTACGCAACCGGATCACGTTGAATTTGCGCTTCGGGGCGACGCTAGCCTATACTGGAATGGTGAACCGGTAACCATGGATCAGTTGGCACCCCGTTTTGCCGCAGCGGCAAAACAGAATCCCGATATCGAACTGCATATCCGCGCTGATAAGCATGTCCAGTACGAGCACGTGGCAAGGGTGATGTCTATCGCAGCAAAAGCCGGATTAGTACGAATTGGATTTGTTACCGATCCGACTACACAATAGTAACGGCCGCCAAAACATAGTTGGGGAAACGGGATGTCAATGGCCAGAAATTCGAGCATATACACACCATGTGGCAAACGCCTTACTGCCTCAGCGGTCAGGATTATATGGCTCTAGCTGCTCGCACCCGATGGCGAAGCCTCCTGCTGCATGGTTCCATTGCTACCACGGCTCTCGGTCTGGGTTTAATGTCATGGTTCATCGCCAAGCCCATGGCCACCCGAATCCACCAAACTGTACCAGGAGAACGGCTGACCATTACCGCCACACCGAATATTGACATCAGCCTGGATGCCGACAGCAGCATAACTGTCAGCAACGCGGAGCCTCCCCAGATCGAATTGCTGCGAGGCAATGCTTATTTTGACGCCAAAGGCGGTGGGCCGGGCAAGTTGCAAGTGAAAGTCGGTACTACGTATATCAACGATATCGGCACCCGTTTTAGCGTCAGTAAACGAGTGAATGGCGGCACTATTGCGGTGGCTGACGGACAGGTGGAGATTCTGGTAGAGATGGGAACCTATCTGGTCGGCGCTCACGAACAGGCGGATTTCGACGGCATAAGAGTCACCGGCCAGAGAGTGATTGCGGATGCGGACATAGCGGCGTGGCGCCCAAATCAATAAGAATCCGGCACAGCGTCACGCAGCCAACCCGCCAATGCGCTACCGATACCGCTATATGATTCAATCATTCTCCTCAGCACTGCACCGACACCAGGAGCAGAGCAATATTCGCCTCGGCGCCAACCTCAGGCGCATCAACTGTAAATAGCGCGCTTCATGAAACCCGTTGCAATCTTCAGGCACTTTCCTATAGAGGGTCCGGGTTATCTTGCGCCATTTCTGGATTCCCATTCTATTCCTTACCAGCTCGTCAAGATCGACGCCAATGAGGCATTGCCTGCCCGTGCCGACTATTTTAGCGGGCTGGTATTCATGGGCGGACCCATGAGCGTAAACGATGATCTGCCGTGGATTGCGCCAGCGCTTGCATTAATCCGACAGGCGGTGAGAGACGATATTCCGGTTTTGGGCCATTGCCTCGGCGGGCAATTGATGGCGAAAGCGCTGGGGGGAGTGGTAAGCAGGAGCCCAGTCAGCGAAATCGGCTGGGGTGGAGTAAACGTTGCGGACAATCCTATTGCATGTGATTGGTTTGGAGAATTGTCGAACTTTGAGGCGTTCCACTGGCATGGCGAAGGTTTTACCATTCCGGAGGGAGCGGCTCTCCTGCTTTCGAGTCCCTATTGCGAAAATCAGGCATTCGCAATGGGCATGCATCTCGCGCTACAATGCCATGTCGAAATGACTGAGGAAATGGTGAAGGCCTGGTGCAAAGCAGGCGCTGAGGAAATTGCCAACAACCCTGGACCATCGGTGCAATCGGCAGAGGCAATACAGACGAACCTGGTCGAGCGGGTATCGGCACTGAATCAGGTCGCTTGCCGCTTATATGAGCGTTGGATTTCCGGTCTTATGAACAAAACAACCGAGTGAAATAATCCTAAATCCGGTAGTTGGACGGGGGGAAGTGTACGGTTTTTGAGGTGCAGGGCAAGGCGTAACGACGCGGAATGCGACCGCGCAGGGCGGAGCAGTGCCTTTCGCAGGAAGGTGCGACCCCGAAGCGGGATGCGGGGCGCCCCCTTGCGTGTGGAGCGCGATCGCGGCATCCCCTTCGCTGCCCGATCCCCGCTGCGCGGGGCCCCTCGGGCGACGCTTCGGGGCGCCGTTCCATTCCAAGGAGTTGCAACGCAGCCATGTGCCGCAAAAACCGTGCAATTCACCCTGTAGCGCCCTCACTCGGAAGGCGAGCGTCAACTAATATGAAATATTGTTATTAATCATAATACTGATCTATCAAATGAGCGGTCAACTACCGGATTTAGGATAATATCGTGAATCATTCGCGGAAATTCTGGAATTGCAGCGGAAATTCGGTAATCGACTTCTTGACGAGCTGTATCGCCTCTTGCAAGGTATCACGCTTTGCACCTGAAATACGCACTGCCTCACCCTGGATACTGCCTTGTACCTTGAGTTTGCTATCCTTGATGAGTCTGATAATCTTTTTTGCAAGCTCGCTTTCCACCCCCGTTTTAACCGTGACTTGCTGTTTGACTTTATTGCCGCTGATTTTTTCCGACTTCCCTTCGTCCAGGCAGCGTACATCGACACCGCGCTTGGCGAGCTTGGCCATCAGAATATCCAGAACCTGGCTCAGCTTGAAGTCGTCATCTGCGTAAACAGTAAGCGTGTAATCCGCCTGCTCCACGCGCGCGTCCGATCCCTTGAAATCAAAGCGCGTGGTGACTTCCTTGTTCACCTGGTCAATTGCGTTCCTGACTTCCTGCTTGTCAACTTCGGAGACAATGTCGAATGATGGCATGATATCTCTTCCTGGTTCGGGGCTGCGGCAAGTTGATACGCTGAGTAAATATGAGGTGCGACCCCAATAATTATTGCCTGTTTTTTAAATTTGCGGCGATACGCATCCGTAGCGCATTGAGCTTGATGAATCCGGCCGCATCCATTTGATTATATGCGCCCTGATCTTCCTCAAAAGTGGCAATGTGCGGATCGAACAGAGAATCTGTTTTTGAGTCTCGTCCGACCACGATTACATTTCCTTTGTAGAGCTTTATTCGCACCCAGCCGTTTACACGTGCCTGGGACGCATCAATCATCGTTTGCATCATTCTGCGTTCCGGACTCCACCAGTAACCGTTGTAAATGAGTTCGGCATAGCGCGGCATCAGTTCGTCTTTCAGGTGGGCCACCTCGCGGTCAAGGGTGATGGATTCGATGGCCCGATGCGCGCGCAGCATGATGGTGCCACCGGGAGTTTCATAACATCCACGGGATTTCATGCCGACGTAACGATTTTCCACCAGGTCCAGACGCCCGATCCCGTGCTTGCCACCTAACTGATTAAGCTCGGCAAGTACCGCCGCCGGGGAGAGCTTCTGGCCGTTTATGGCGATGATGTCGCCTTGCCCGAATTCCAGCTCGATGTATTCCGCCTTATCCGGCGCGTTCTCAGGCGATACGCTCCATCGCCACATGGATTCCTCCGCCTCATGCGCAGGATCTTCAAGGATTCGACCTTCATAGGAAATATGCAGCAGATTGGCGTCCATGCTGTAAGGGGAACCGCCTTTTTTCTTCATCTCCACCGGAATGCCATGTGTTTCCGCATAATTCAAAAGGCTTTCCCTGGAAGTAAGGTCCCATTCGCGCCATGGCGCGATCACCTGGATATCGGGCTGCAGTGCATAATAGCCGAGCTCAAACCGCACCTGGTCATTACCCTTCCCCGTTGCCCCATGGGAAACCGCATTTGCTCCGGTTTGCTGCGCAATCTCGATTTGCCGTTTGGCGATCAACGGCCGGGCGATACTGGTGCCAAGCAGATATTCGCCCTCATATACCGCATTGGCACGAAACATGGGAAAAACGAAATCACGCACGAATTCTTCACGCAGATCTTCGATGAAGATTTCTTTCACCCCTAATTGCATCGCCTTTGCGCGTGCCGGCTCTACTTCCTCTCCTTGCCCGATGTCGGCAGTAAAGGTTACCACCTCACACTGATAAGTATCCTGCAGCCACTTTAAAATTACCGATGTATCCAGACCACCGGAAAACGCAAGAACAACCTTATTAATTTTAGACACATCAACTTGCTTTATTTTTTTCATGCTTGGCTCGTAAAAAATGCGCGAATTCGTTCTTTGTAATACAACTTTGCCTTTTATGGACACTTGATGGTGCCGCGCTATAACGGATCTTGATGGGTTACGCTGCGCTTTACCCATCCTACATAACTGCTCCATCAGCCGCGAGAAGGGGATAGCTGTTTGAAATTCGAGTTATCAGATCTCTTCCAGCTTTCCCAACAGTAGATATTCTATCAGTGCCTTTTGGGTATGCAGACGATTCTCGGCCTCTTCCCATACGATGGACTGAGGACCGTCGATAACCTCCGCCGCCACCTCTTCACCGCGATGGGCAGGCAGGCAGTGCATGAACAGCGTTTCTTTCTTGGCGCAGGACATCATTTCCGCATCTACGCGAAAATCCGCAAAATCTTTTTTGCGTTCCTCGGTCTCCGCTTCAAAACCCATGCTGGTCCATACGTCCGTCGTCACGAGATCCGCATCTCTCACTGCATCATGCGGATCGGCAAATTCCTCATAATGATCTGTGCCATAGAGCCCGGCTCGTTCCGGCTCCACTTCGTAACCGCGAGGCGTGGAGACATGTACATTAAAATCGAACACCTCAGCTGCCTGGAGCCAAGTGTTGCAGACGTTATTCGAATCTCCAATCCACGCCACCGTCTTGCCGGAGATACTGCCGAATTGCTCAATAAAAGTAAAAATATCGCCCATGATCTGGCAGGGATGATATTCATCGGTCAGTCCGTTGATAACGGGCACCCGCGAATGCGCCGCAAAACGCCTGATGATGTCGTGCTCATAGGTGCGGATCATGACGATATCCACCATACGCGAGATCACGCGCGCTGCATCTTCCACCGGTTCGCCTCGACCCAACTGGGTATCCCGGGTGGATAAATAAATTGCTGCACCACCCAACTGATGCATACCGGCTTCAAACGAAAGCCGGGTACGAGTCGAATGCTTGTCGAAAATCATGGCGAGCGTACGGTCCTGCAACGGCCAATAGCGCCGGTATTGCTTGAACTCATGCTTGATCCAGCGTGTACGTTCGAACAGATATTCGAACTCCTCCCGGGAGAAATCGTTGAACTGTAAAAAATGCTTGATCTGCATGATATGCTGAACCATAGATTGAGCCGATTTGGAAAAACATGAACTGGTCGTGTTTTTCAAGGCTCATTTTTCGAGATTAACTATTTTGTCATGCCGCCAAAAATTCTTTCACCAGACCGGACAGGATGTTTACCACCTGTTCGGCCTCGCTCCGTTGAATCACTAGCGGCGGCAGCAGACGCACTACCTTATCCGAGGTTACGTTGATCAAAAGTCCTTTCTTCAACGCTGCGATTACGAGTTCGCTACAAGGTCTGGAGAGTTCGATGCCGATCATCAATCCCTGACCGCGAATTTGTTTTACATCGGGCAAGTCGGCGAGCTGTGCCTTGAACATACTGCGCATGAAGTCGCCCACCTCCATCGCATTCCTCAGCAAATCGGCTTCCTCGATTACTCTGAGCGTGGTCAGCGCAGCAGTACAAGCCAGCGGGTTGCCCCCAAAAGTCGAGGCGTGATTACCGGGTTTGAATACTTCCGATGCCACACCTTTTGCCAGACAGGCGCCGATGGCCACACCCGAACCCAGGCCCTTGGCCAGTGTTACCACATCAGGAACGATGCCGCTGTGCTGGAAAGCGAACCAGTTACCGCTGCGGCCGATCCCACATTGCACCTCATCCAGCATCAGCAACCAGCCGTTCTGATCGCACAAGTGGCGTAATCCTTGCAGATAGCTTGCTTGCGGCACATTCACGCCCCCTTCGCCCTGATAGGGTTCAACCAATATGGCGACAACGTTCTTGTTGTGCACGCCCACCTGCGCCACTGCTTCCAGGTCATTGTATGGAACCCGCGCAAATCCGGTGAGCAACGGTTCGAAACCTGCCTGCACCTTGCGATTGCCACTTGCAGTCAAGGTTGCCATGGTTCGACCGTGAAAGGATTTCTCCATTACGATAATGGTGGGCAGATCGATATTTTTACCATGTCCATATAGCCTTGCCAGCTTGATTGCGGCTTCGTTCGCTTCGGCGCCCGAATTGCAGAAAAACGCATTATCCATGCCAGATAGTATGGCAAGCTGGCTGGCTAGCTGCTCCTGCTTTCCGATATGGTAAAGATTGGAAGTATGAATAAGCGTCCCGACCTGATGACAAAGCGCCTTCACAAGCTCTGGATGACAATGCCCCAAGCCGCACACGGCGACGCCGGCGAGGGCATCGAGATAACGTTTGCCCTCCTCATCCCACAGCCATACCCCCTCTCCCCTTGCAAATGTAACGGGGAGCGGCAGGTAGGTGTTCATCAAATTGGACATTTAAGAGGCCTCTGAATAAATTCTATGTGAAATAAACCGCCGGAAAAACCGGATGATTGTGTGGCGCAAAGCGAATGCAGGGGCCGACTATACAAAGCCGGGAAAGGATCAATACCAGGGTAGAGGTATCTTCCTGCTGCAGTCCAAATGGGACGGTGCCGCCGTCGGGTCCGCGAAGGACTTGTTCAGGAATTCCATAGTTGGGTCTCATGTTTGCCAAGCCTGAAAGCGGCACGGCGGCCAAAGCCGCCGTGCGCCGCAAGAATAATTTTTAGCCCGGATGTTTCATAAATTCGCGTGATGATTGCGGGCGCGCGTCAATTTATGAAACATCCGGGTTATGTGCGACCCCTTATCTTTACCTATTTAACCAGCTTTTTCAAGCCCTTTTCCTCAGCAGCGGTAAGCAGCCTCAAACATGGCAGGTAACCGTCGTAAACGATTCCATGCACTTCAACGCGTTTCTGGGAACGTAACATGCTGACCAGGTATTGTACGACCTCGCGCGTAATCGTTTGCCCCGGCACCAGCACCGGGATACCCGGCGGGTAGGGAGTAATTTGATCTGCGCAAACCTTGCCATCCAGATCGTTATTTATACGTTCCTGCTCATCCAGCAAAGGCATCAGTTCGCCACCGCAGTAGAACGCGTCACGCGGCAGATACCTAAGGTCGGTAAAACCGGGAATCTCCGGAATCTGATAGAGCCTTCTGGGGGCACGACCCTCACGCGCGATTCGCATCAGTGCATCATACAGGCGCGATACTTTACTCCGGGTAGTACCAATGGTAAGAAGCAGAGTAAGGGTATTAAATGTAGACTTCTCTACTTGAATATTATAACGCTCGAACAATTCCCGGATCAAATCCTCCACGGTAAAGCCGCAGCGGGAAATGTCCACGGTAACCTTGGTGCTGTCGAGTTGGATATTGTCATGTTTTACTTCATCGGGCAGCAGGTCTGCAAGTTCCAGCACGCGAAAGACGCCGGTCGAATTGATCTGCTCGCGCACCTCCTTCGCCAATTCCAGGGTGCGCGACAACAACTTGTACCCTTCCAGCGTCGCCTGCTTACGGGCGACGTCGAGGCTTGCAATCATGCTGTACTGCGGACTGGTGGAAGTATGCATGTTGAAATTCTCGCGAAACAGGTGTTCATTGAAGGTGGGATCATTGATATGAATCATGCTGGACTGAGAAAAAGCCGATAGTACTTTGTGCGTACTCTGGGTCGCGTAATCGGCGCCCGCCTCCAGCGCCGTCGGGCGGAAAGCCGGATGAAAACGGGCAAAACCGTACCAGGCTTCGTCGATGATAACTTTTATACCTTTAGCATGAGCTGCCTTGATGATGGGCGGCAAATCATAACGTAGGCCATCGTAAGTGCAACTGGTCAGGATAAGCGCCTGTGCATCGGAATGTTCTTCAATGGCATTGAACAGCGTCTGTTTCGGTACCGGCCCATAAACACTGAATTTCTTGTTGACGGATGAGTCGAGATAAATCGGATGAGCGCCGGATAATACGACTCCATGATGCACGGATTTGTGGCAGTTCCGATCCAGCAACAGTTTCTCGCCCGGGGCGAGCAATGTCTGGAATATCACCTTATTGGCGGTGGAGGTGCCATTGGTTGCAAAGAAGGTTCTCCGCGCGCCGAATGCTTTTGCCGCAATCTTTTGCGCTTCGGCGATAACACCGGTCGGTTCCATCAGCGAATCGAGCATCGGTACCGAGACCGATAGATCGGCACGGAAAATATGCTCGCCGATAAACTGATAAAAATCGCTGGCCCACGGGCTGTCGCGTAGCGAATCGCCTGAGGAATGACCCGGCGTATGCCAGGCATCCTTTGCCATCAATACGTAATTCTTGAGCTGATCATAAAAAGGTGTGCGTGCTTTTTCCTGAAGCTGAGCATTAAGGATGCGGTACATGCCCCGATAATCACGTTCTTCGCGGTAGAAATAGCCATCGACTGTTTCAGTAAAGAGGGCATCCACCACTTCATCTTCTTTCTCCTGGGCAATTAAAATATAGATATCCAGTTCAGGGCGAAAACGGGTAATTTCCTGTACCAGCTTCAATGCGGTCATTTGGAGGTTGCGGGAACTCTTCTCGCCATTTCTCAGCGTATAAAGCGTATCGTCCACCAATACCGATTGAATATCGCCGTCATCCTGGATCGCTTGCAGTGCTTCGCGTGCGGTGGTAACACCGGCAAAAGTGATGCCCAACGGGTTTTCCAGGGACTTGGCGGCCCCATTCAATCCCTTGATGAATTCCTTCAGTATCAGGTTCTCGTCATTGATGATGAGAATTCGGCTCGTCGGTTTCTTCATGAACACCGTTTCTTAAAATATGAAAATCGCTTTATGCGCCAAAACAATGATGATTGCAAGTCGCAGGACCTCTAAATAAACTGCGCGAGTCGCATTTTTCCCGGCTGAAATGCAGCCTGGATTGGAACAGTCTATAGTGACAGAATGAAACTGTTCGTCCTCATGCTGCGTAGTGGCATGGCAGCGATACTGCTCCTGTTGCCGACGTTCGTTCCGGCAGCGCCGGTGATGGTAACGACGGTAGACGGTCCTATTGCGCCGGCCAGCGCTGACTTCGTCCAGCGCAGCTTGGAGCGTGCAGCCGCTGAGGGGGCGCTACTTGTCGTATTGCAGCTGGATACACCGGGCGGCCTCGATACCTCGATGCGGCAGATCATACGCGGCATTCTTGCCTCACCCGTGCCGGTAGCGGCCTTCGTGGCGCCGAGTGGGGCGCGGGCAGCGAGTGCCGGAACTTATATCCTGTATGCCAGCCACATCGCAGCGATGGCACCCGGTACCAATCTGGGCGCGGCGACCCCGGTACAGATCGGCGGTTTGCCTGAGCCCGGGCCTGAGCCGGAATCCAGGCCGAAACCGTCTCCGGACTCATCCGCAAATCAGGCAAACGAGAGCGGCGGTGAGCATATAGCGACGGAAGACAAGATGCCGAAAAAAGACGCAATGTCGCGCAAAGTGATCCACGACGCTGCCGCTTATATCCGCGCGCTGGCGCAGATGCGAAAACGCAATGTGGAATGGGCGGAACGCGCTGTGCATGAAGCTGTAAGCTTATCAGCGGTCGACGCGCTGAATCTCAACGTCATCGATTATGTCGCTGCTGACGTGCCGGATCTGTTAAGGCAGCTGAATGGCCGGGAAGTGACCATACTCGGGCAGAACCTCACCCTTGATACCCTTTCAGCCACAATACAGGTTGTCGAGCCCGATTGGCGCACGCGACTGCTGGCCGTCATCACCAACCCCAGCGTCGCGTACATACTGATGCTTATCGGCATTTACGGATTGTTCTTCGAGTTTTCCAATCCAGGCTTTGTGTTGCCCGGCGTGGCGGGCGCCATCTGCCTCTTGCTTGCCCTGTACGCATTCCAGTTGCTGCCGGTCAACTATGCCGGACTTGCCTTGATTCTGCTCGGCATCGCATTTATCACGGCGGAAGCCTTCCTGCCAAGCTTCGGTGCGCTTGGCGTCGGCGGGATGATTGCTTTTATCGCCGGCTCGTTGATGCTGATCGACACCGATCTCCCCGGCTACGGCATTCCGTGGCCCATGATCGCAGGGATATCCGTGGCTAGCGCATTATTCCTGATTTTCGTCGTCGGCATGGCGCTGAAGTCACGGCGCAGCCCCATCGTCAGCGGCCATGAAGCGATGATCGGTGCCATAGGCGAGATGCTGGAGGATACTTCGGGCGAGGGCATGGTGCGCGTTCATGGCGAGCTGTGGAGCGCCCATAGTGAGCAACCTCTGGCCCGAGGGCAGAAAGTGCGTGTAACAGGAATCGACGGTCTGGTTTTACATGTAATCCCGACAGAGAAATAAGGCAGAGAAATAACCAAAAGGAGATTTCCATGTTAGCCAATTTCGGTTTTTTCAGTACTCTCGTTATCATTCTTATCGCAGTGCTTTTCTCGGCATTTCGCATATTACGCGAATATGAGCGTGGGGTGATCTTCCTGCTTGGCCGCTTTCAAAATGTAAAAGGCCCGGGCTTGATCATCATAATCCCCGGTATTCAGAAAATGGTGCGAGTCGACCTGCGTACTGTCGTCATGGATGTCCCCAGCCAAGACGTGATTTCGCGCGACAATGTCTCGGTAAAAGTCAACGCCGTGGTGTATTTTCGGGTAGTCGATCCACAAAAATCCATCATTCAGGTGGAAAATTTCCTTGCCGCTACCAGTCAGTTTGCACAGACTACCCTGCGCTCGGTGCTGGGCAAGCATGAGCTGGATGAAATGCTGGCGGAACGTGAGAAGCTCAATCTGGATATTCAGAAGGTGCTGGATATTCAGACGGACGCGTGGGGCATCAAAGTATCCAACGTCGAGATCAAACATGTGGATATCGATGAATCCATGATAAGAGCCATTGCCCGACAGGCGGAGGCGGAACGTGAGCGGCGGGCAAAGGTGATTCATGCTGAAGGCGAATTGCAGGCATCGGACAAATTGATGCAAGCGGCGCAAATTCTTTCGCAGCAAACCGGGGCAATGCAGTTGCGCTACCTCCAGACGCTTACGAACATCGCCAGCGATAAATCCAATACCATTATTTTTCCGATACCTATGGACCTGGTATCGCCGCTGATGGATGTCCTCAAGAATCGCAATCCAGAAGTTCACTGACACGGGAGCTCCGCTCCATCTTCCTTTCCATACACGGTTGCCTCATGCAGTTGCGCTCCAGCTCCACTTCGTTTGCTGCGATCAACTTACGGTGGAACTTTCACTCACAAGAGTATGCCCATGCTGGACATATAAAAAAAGCCCGGTAATCCGGGCTTTTTTTGTGCGGCCGAACGATCAGGCGGCCATCGTCTTGATCGCGGCAGATAACCGGCTTTTATGGCGAGCTGCCTTATTCTTATGGATGATACCCTTGTCCGCAATGGAATCTATCGTACCGAGGGAAGCCGCGTACGCAGCCTGCGCAATGGTTTTATCGGCAGACTCGATAGCTTTTCTCACATGCTTGATCGCGGTGCGCAATTCTGAGCGCAGGCTCGTGTTGCGGTCGCGCTGGCTGACATTTTGTCTCGCACGTTTTCTGGCTTGTGCACTATTGGCCATTAAAATTCCTCGAATTAAATGTTACGCAAATTTTTTGAATGATACGGATGTTTCCGGCATATTGCAAGGAAAACTGGGGAGTATTATAAGCCATGAGCGTCTCACGATGTTCGAAACATCAACCGGTTCTTCTCAAAGATATCTATTGATCCTCACGCTATCGAGCTTCCTGCCGACCTTCACACCGGCGCCATTGCAACGTGATGCTTAGGGGGAGTCCCCATATACTCGCGAACTTGTCAGCTTGACGCGGCGGGTGAAACCTGCCCTACAGATCATCATTGCTTTATCGTGGGTGAGTTAATCCTTACCCTGCCGATTGTTGCTGATTGTGGGTAAATCCGGAATATTTTTGTCAAGAGGCTTACTCATGGGTTCATGCGTAACTTTTTCGGTTGTTCATCTACCGAACCGAACCCCAGGGAAGATTCAGGTTAACATACTCATCCATGAATCTGCTTAAAGCCCTCGCTACCGTCAGCGGAATGACGATGATATCCCGTATCCTGGGATTCGTTCGGGATGTGCTCATTGCCCGTATTTTTGGCGCAGGCGTCGCAACCGATGCTTTTTTTGTGGCCTTTCGCATTCCCAACCTGCTGCGCCGATTATTTGCCGAAGGTGCGTTTTCACAGGCATTCGTGCCAATACTCGCGGAATACAAGAACCGCCGCACACCCGAAGAAACACGTGAGCTAATCAATCAAGTGGCGACGCTGTTGTCCATCGCTTTATTTTTAGTCACGACCATAGGCATCATTGCTGCGCCGCTCATAATTTACGTAAGCGCACCGGGCTTTAGCGCCAGCCCGCAGAAATTCGCATTAACAGTGGAACTGCTGCGTATCACGTTTCCGTACATTCTTTTTATCTCGCTTGTATCACTGGCGGGGGGCATTCTCAACACCTTTGGAAGGTTTTCCGTACCGGCGTTAACCCCGGCATTGCTCAACCTGTCGTTCATTGGCTGTTCGCTGTGGCTGGTTCCCCTGGTGGACCCACCGGTACTGGCGCTCGCATGGGCCGTATTCATCGGCGGCGTGCTCCAGTTAGCCTTCCAGGTACCGTTTCTCATGCGTATCAAATTAATGCCACGCCCGCGTCTCAGATCGAGAGATAACGGCGCATGGCGCGTCATCAAGCAAATGGGGCCGGCGGTGTTCGGTGTATCGATCGGCCAGATCAGCTTGTTGATCAATACGATATTCGCTTCTTTTCTTGTCACCGGCAGCGTTTCCTGGCTCTACTATGCCGATCGTTTGATGGAATTTCCCGCAGGCCTTCTAGGGGTGGCGCTTGGGACGGTATTACTGCCGTCGCTGTCCCGGCATTATGCGGATAACAGTACTGAGGAATACAGTCGCCTGTTGGACTGGGGTCTACGCCTGACCGTGCTTTTAACGCTGCCGGCGGCACTGGCATTGGCACTGCTTGCGACACCGCTCATCACCACCCTTTTTTATCACGGCGAATTTTCCGCCAACGATGTATGGATGACGCGCAATGCGTTAGTGGCTTACAGTTCGGGACTGCTGGGGCTGATTTTGGTAAAAGTGCTGGCTCCCGGATTTTACGCCCGGCAGAATATCCGGACACCCGTAAAAATTGCCATCATCACACTTGTTGCTACTCAATTAATGAACCTCGCATTCATTATACCGTTGCGCCATGCCGGACTGGCGTTGGCTATCGGGCTAGGCGCATGCCTTAACGCCGGATTGCTCTACTACAAATTGCGCAGTCATCAAATCTACCAACCCCAGCCGGGATGGGCAATATTCATAGCGAAGATATCGATAGCGCTGGCGATTATGGGCGTAACGCTATGGTTCACCTCGGGTGGCGACGCGTCGTGGTTGCTGGGCTCCACTTTCGAGCGCGCGGTACGGCTGACGTGGGTGGTGATCATCGGTGCAACCAGTTACTTTTTCACATTATGGCTGCTCGGTTTCCGTCTCAAGAACTTCTCACGGCGGGGTGCGGAATAAGCATAAACATGAACCCTGATATCGGAACATAGGCGTTGAGATCAAGGCCGGTTCGAGGGTCGGAGACCGGGCACATGAATTAAGGCCGTTCCACCTTTATTTTCCGATGTCTTTTGCTGATCAGCTCGGGCGAATCCCTTATAAACAGGTCTTTTCTTTGCATTGGGTCATTTCTTTCGACAGGCGTGTTCATCGAAAAGAAAGCACAAGAAAAACCCCTCTTTTTTGTTGGAAAAAATTCGCACGCACCGCTTGGATTAACCCTATAATGGTTAGGTTAATCAACCCCCATCAATGGCAGAACATTCTATCTCCCGACCATGACTCACTTTGTCAGATATTCCACCGTATCAATGGTGTTTTTGGGGTTTCTCCTCACTGGTTGCGCCACAACCAACAAGAACACCACAGCCGATAAAATCACCGATACGAATACCATCACCTCGGCCAATATAAACTCGAGCGCTTCGGATGATACAGGTGTCCTGCTCAACACGAGCACGAACGCGTCGGTTAGTGATATTGTCCCAACGACTGATAACCTGATAAAAGAACAGCGGGAACCGTTTGAAGGTCCAGTATTCAAGAATGCCGCCCCACCGGCGACCTATCCGGGTTTTAGTAAAAGAGACCCCTGGGAACCGATGAATCGCGCCGTATTCAGGTTCAACGAATCCGCTGACGATTATGTGTTCAGGCCGGTGGCCAAAGGTTATAGATGGCTGATGCCCGACCCGCTGCAAACTGCGGTGGGGAATGTTTTTTCAAACATCAACGACATACCGGTTACGCTGAATAACCTTCTGCAACTGAAATTCGGCAATGCGGCGACCAGCGGCATGCGGGTGATAGTCAACACCACTTTTGGCCTGGTGGGAATATTTGATCTGGCGAGCGATGTCGGCCTGGAAAAACATGATGAAGACTTTGGGCAAACCTTGGGGTATCACGGTGTTGCAAGCGGTCCTTATCTGGTGCTTCCTTTTTTCGGTCCCAGCTCTATCCGTGATGCGGGCGCGCGTTTAATCGACGCAGCTTCCGATCCTGTTTTTGTCGGAAGCTTCTTCGTTGCTCCCTTCATAGGTCCGGCGATAGGCGCAAGCAGAGCCGCCGACACGCGCGCTGGCTTGCTCAAATCCGAGAAAACACTGGACGAGGCTGCGCTGGATAAATACGAGTTCATGCGTGAAGCCTACCTCCAGCGGCGGCGCAATTTGGTGCATGACGGAAATCCACCTCAGCCAAAAGAGGATGAAGATAACGATTGATTTTGAATTCTGAAATTGAAATCGCCTGCGTTCCTTCTGCTTCCTTATAAAGATATTACTTCGTTCCCTAATCGCGAAGGCAACGCAATCCATGGTTGTTTTAGGTAAATGATTGCGTTGCCGGCTATATTCGCGCCTACCTGCCCACAGCAATCCCGCAGCCAATAACCCGTAGCGTCCCTTAGGCACTGGTACGGTAACGTTTGGCCTTTCCGGGCGTACCGCAACACTTAGCGACTTGCCGGACGCTCCCGTTTCGGCGTGAACCAATCTACTTTCTGCTAGGGCCTGTTAACACAATCTAAGTGCTTCGACGATCAAAGCGAAGTGGATGAAGCCAGTGAACATTACATCCAGTTTCTCAAAGCGGGAGAAGATACGGCGGAATCCTTTCAGCCTCCTGAACAGTCGCTCAATCTCGTTACGCCGCCGGTACATAACCTTGTCGTATTCCCAAGGCTCAACGCGGTTGGCCTTGGGCGGGACTACCGGAATGAAACCAAGATCCAACGCCAGTTGCCGTGTTTCATTCCCCTCGTAGGCGCGATCCATTACCAGATG
>NZ_FMUF01000026.1:0-42355 GCF_900100985.1 Nitrosospira sp. Nsp1 | reverse complement strand
TGCTCTTCACTAAATCGCTTCTTCATGTTCGCCTCCATGTCAAAATTAACATGAAGACTCACTCAGCGGGTGGCTACAATATTCTTAGCAGATCAGCATCACCCATCTCCGCCATCGCCTACCCCTACTACATCCAGCATATCGTAAACCTTCCCCTGATGTCACATTTTGGTACTTCAGGTTGAGTCAGAAATAAAAATTCGCTCAATGGCGGGTTTAGTAACTGCTGAGTTGAATATTTCGCGATCTGTACTATGCTTTTATCAATGTATTGTTTATAGCCTTTTGCCACCAAAACCCGATGGCCTATTAATTAACCATTGAATTTTACAATAACAACTGCACGCAAACATGTTGCTGCTGTATCGGGCCAAACGGAGGTCAATAAAAATGAAAAAATCTACCTTACTGCTATTCATACTAATCATGGTACCGGCGGCTCCAGCTTCTGCCGAATTTAGTGGGACATTTGAACTTGGTCCCAGTGGATGCGAGGCAATGGGGTTATGCAAGCTAACCTATGACCTCAAATTCAAAGATGCTAAAGGGATTGAATGGCAAGCAAATGCAAAAGACGAAACCGATGGAGCGACCATTCCTAACTGGGCACAACCGTTTATCGGAAAACCTTTCGACGAATCCTACATCAAGGCTGCTGTCATTCATGATCACTACTGTAACCGTCACGTGAGGCCATGGCGACAAACACATCGAAGTTTTTATGATGCATTGGTCGAACTTAATGTAGGAACGAAGAAATCCAAGCTCATGTATTACGCGGTTTACCTATATGGCCCAAAATGGGTGGAATTAATTCCAGGAAATGCCTGTGGGGCAAACTCCAACTGCATAAATACCTTCAAAACTGGCGGTCCAGTCATGCAATCTCGTCAAGCTGAGTATGAAAAACAAGGAATGCTCGAGGATATGAGGGAGGTTGAAAAACTCCTGGAAGAGCAGGATGCTAGCTTGGAAGGCCTTGAGAAGCGCGCCCAAAATAAACGACCGAATGACTTCTATTACAAACATGGTGATCGGGTGATAACCAATACTGGCTTGGCGGTCGAATAGCTTCTATGATTAGATTACGTTGTCATTTGTCTAGCTACGCTTCAACAGTATCATTACCAACATAGTCATCGCCTCTGCAGGCTATATTTTCGTGATTATTAATATTCAACCCGAGGGGAACAAGAATGAAAAATAAGGTGCCTTTGAATATCGTGGCCGCTAGCATTGTCTTGCTTTTAACAGGCTGCAGCTCACTAGCAATTAAAGACCTTCCCCCACTATCAATTAAGGACCCTACTAAGTATATAACTGAGCAGAAGAATCCTATCTTTACCCGTGAAGAATTGGAAGACAAGGAAAAGAGTCATGGGTTAAGAATACTTGCAAAACAGGTCCTTGGCCAAGGTCATGAATGCAGCAAGGAACCCATCAAGGCAGTTTCCGACGAAAAAACCGACGATACGGCCTTCAGACCGAAATATTATGAAGATAAGGAACCACTGTCAGAAGACATGGCGAAGGCAGGTACTATGAAGGCACTAATAATGAGCCAGTGCAGCCAAGATGGTGATATGGAAGCAGGGAATCTCGGAATGCGTGAGTTTATAGATGCCATGCATAAAGAATATGTACGAGCGTATGCAGATGGTGATGTTCAAGAAACAATATCAAAAGCGAAAGCGGAAGGGAAAGCGAAAGCGAAAGCAAAAGCGGAAGCAGAAGGGAAAATGGGAGCAAAAGCCAAAGCGAAAGCGGAAGGAAAAACGGACGCGGAGGCGGAAGCAAAGGAGGAAGCGGAAGCGGAGGCGGAAGGCGGACTAGTATTCAGCAAGGTGCTGTTCACTTATGCAAAAGCTTACTATAACGGAGATTTTGTTCTCCGAGACGGCACTAAGTTAGCAAAACCATCCGTGGTCGTTGGCTTCGATAAAGATGGAGTATTCAGTGGGTCCACCGATAACGATACATTGATTGGTTTGACTACTGTTTTTCTCGAGGCATTCGCAGAATTCGTATTTCCTACTCCGGTCATTGTTGCCGCGAAGAAAAAACCCGTTTATGAGGTCAAATATTGCCTAAAAAATCCAAAGGATTCTACATCAACTAAAACAGCAACCAAAACATCAGCTAATAGCAAAGGGGAAAAGATAATTTGTATAGAAGACCCTCAACCGCGCGAAGAAGATCAATTATACGAGCTACTCTATACAAGGAAGAAAGATGATGTTACGGACTATATGAATACTTCTAACCTTGAACCCGTAGTTCATACATTAAAAAACAGTTTTTTCGGGAAGGAGGTGGTTCTAGTCGAAAAAGGCTCTAAGGGAATCTCAGCGGTGGAATTTAAAGCTATGAGACACATCTCAGGCAATGTAGCTGATGGATTAAAAATGGTACTTGGCACATCTCTTCGCAGCCTGGGTGGATTCGGTGTGAGCTTTGGCGGTTTCGGGAAAATATCGGTTGGAGATAATGATGCTTTAACAAAAATAGTAGAAACAGCGATTGAAGTGTTGAGCAGGCGGTTGGTGGAATATAGATTTTATAAACTTTTCAAGGAGAAAGAGTTAGAGTCGCAAAAAAAATTGGACATTATTTTTAGAGATTGACTTCATTTCACCTAGCTTGGCCAGGAATGCGCTCTAGATCAGCGCATTCCGACCAATTCGATTAACGCGTGATTTTCTAAATCGGCCGACAATTCTCCCATCGCCCTATCCCCAATCACATCCAGCGTGTGTCATACACCTTTCGCCGGATTTCAATTTCCACAGTTTCCCGCGTAAAATTTCACCGAATTCTCCAGGGTCGCCCCCATTCCTTTACAATTTACGCAGAGGTTCGTTGTTGGGGGTGATCTGCTTTAGAAATTCAGGACCAGACAGAAAGTGAGTTTTTCGGCAAACTTGACCTTGAAAGGAGGGCTGTTTGCCATGAAGAAGAAGCGGTTTTCAATAGAACAGATCGTAGCGGTATTGAAGCAGGCGGAGCTTGGGATGCCGGTGGCGGATCTGATCCGGCACGTGGGGATATCGGAACAGGCGTTCTACCGCTGGAAGAAGCAGTACGCGGGGATGCAGTCGGATCAGGTGCGAGAGCTCAAGCAGTTGCAGGAAGAGAACGGGCGGCTCAAGAAGCTGGTTGCCGAGCTGAGCCTGGATAAGGCAATCCTGCAGGACGTTGCCACAAAAAAGTGGCCCGGCCCGCGCTGAGACGTGAAGTGGTGGCCTACATTGTGAGCCACTATGACTTGAACATGCGGCGGGCCTGCAGATTGATGAAGCAATCGCGCAGCGTCCAGTACTATCAGAGCGTCAAGGATCCGAAGCAGGCATTACGAGGGCGGATGCGAGAGATTGCAAAAGACACGGGTTCGTTATGGCTACCGGCGCATCCACGTGCTTCTCAAGCGTGAAGGCTGGCAGCTGGGTAAAAACCAGGCGTATCGGCTCTATAGCGAAGAGAAGCTGCAGCTTCGCTCGAAACTGCCCAGGCGCCGCAAGATGGTGGTGACGCGCCAGGCAAAGATAAAGCCGACCAAACCCAATGAAGTATGGAGTATGGACTTTGTGTCGGACCAACTGGCCAATGGCATGAAGTTCCGTATGCTGACGATTGTGGATGTCTTCAGCAAGGAAGCGCTGGCGATCGAAGTGGGTCAGCGCTTGCGAAGCGAACATGTGGTTGCCGCGTTAAATCGGTTGGCTACACACCGGGGTCCTCCCCAATATCTTTTTGTCGACAACGGCAGCGAGTTCTCGGGGCAGTTGCTCGATCTTTTGGCATACCATCACCAGGCGCGGATCGACTCAGCCGTCCTGGAAAACCTACGGACAATTGCCGCATCGAGACGTTTAATGGATCATTCCGAGACGAGTGCCTGAACTTGCACTGGTTTGAAACGTTGGAAGAGGCCAAAGTGATCATCGAGGACTGGCGGCGGGACTATAACGAGAGTCGGCCTCACTCGACTCTCAACGACTTGTCGCCAGCCGAATTTGTACGCCAGGCGGGCCTTCCAGGCCCTGTCCCGGTTTAACCAACGCCGAAAACTAACTCTCGGAATGGTCCTGGAAACCCAAGCGGATCAATTAACATGAAGACTCACCCAGCGGGTGGCTACAATATTCTTAGCAGATCACAGCCGTTCCCTCTTACTTTATATACATTGTTTCCTGAATATTCAGAGAATGTGCGGCTTAGAAAATCAACTCAGTAGGTAGAGGGAAATCATGAAGATATCAGGTTTGCTAGGGTTGATAACGGTATTAGGCATGATAGTAGGTTGCGCAATGCAGCCGCCACAGCAATCCCAGTCATCAATATCACCGGTAGAAGAGGATTCGCGCGACATCGTCGTATATTTCCTGCCGCTGGATGATTTCTCCGCGGATGCTTCAGCGTCGTTAGCCCAGTATTTCTCCCGGGAATTTGGAGTGCGTATGAAGAGCGCGTTACCAATGGGATCTGGCGAGCTACAGCCATTCGAGGGAACGCAACAGTACGCCGGGGAGGACATTTTAATGCTTGCAAAACCAGTGCTGGAACGTCTTCCTGGGCGAGCTCAAAATGCGAGTTACATAATCCTGACAAACCGAGATATCAATGCGCGTTCACGTACTTTCCGTTATATGTTTTCGTGGCACGATAGCGGTCTTCGCGCCTCAGTGGTATCGACAGCTCGAATGACTGAACCGGGCGATCTTTCGCAGCGAGCTGCGTCCCTACTAACTGACCGGTTTAGCAAAATGATCCGTCGAGCTGTTGGAGAAATGCAGTTCGGTTGGAAGCGGTCGAGTAATATCAACGATGCGATGTATTCTCCTATCATGGGTGTGGATGACCTTGATCGTATTGGACGCATGCATACACCCTGACAGCCCGCATTTCAAACCAGACCGATCTCAATGCAATGCATGGGTAACTGATGGAAAACCTGATGAACAGAGACTCCCCACCCACGAGGTTTCCCACAGGGATTACCCACCGGTTGCCCGGACTTCAATCACATAAGCAAGGGGCCTGACGCGACCTTTCGGCTTTGCCCAAGCTGTTTTTGATATTTTCTTTAGGGGCAATATCTTGTCAACAGAATCAGGAAAATTCCGAAGGTCCGGGCTTACTATCCCGCGATGGCACTCAATCGTCAGACGATTTTATTTTTAAGAATCCGGCGGATTTTAGGCAGTGTGAATACAGTGCCACCCGCCTGCTTGACCCGACGTTCGGCCCCAACCTGGCTGAGGGTGATCCAAGCGGTGACCAAGAGACCGCTCAGTTTGGCAGACGCCATTGCGAAATGGCTGCATCCGGTGCGCACAGGGCGGCGTAGGCTTCCCACTCCTCGATCAGATTATCGGCACAATCGCGTACCACGTGCGACAGGCGAGGATCATCACGGATAAGGCGCAAGTGAATAATGATTGCCGCTGCAACCGCCCGCGAACGTCTCGCCGGAAAGCGTGACATCAGGCAGATCAGGGCTGCCAAGGCCTGTTCCGGATTCGTGGAGTATTCCGGTAGTGTATCAGCCTGATTGCAGGTCTTGGGCCTCATCCGTTACAACCTCACGGCGTAATACTCGACGACGTGCTGCACCTCGATAGGGAAAGGCACTTCATCGGCGCCTGGCAGGCGGGTGACGACAGCCGATCGGGTCCGAGCATCGAAGCTGATCCATTCCGGGTGGGTAAGGGCAGGGGCGAGTAGGCACTCCATGGTCGAAGGAATGCGCGCTGCCTTATCGGTCAGGGCTATGGCGTCGCCAGTTTTTATCCGGATGGATGGGATGTTCACCAAGCGGCCATTCAGCATGACATGGCAATGACGGACAAGCTGGCGGGCAGCGGCCGCGGTCGGTGCGAAACCGGCGCGAAATACCAGATTGTCGAGGCGGCGCTCAAGCAGTTCGAGCAGTTTCTCGCCGGTCGGCGTCTGGGATTTCTTGGCTTCCTTGAACAAAATCCGAATTTGGGCTTCCGATAGGCCATAGTTGAAACGCAACTTCTGCTTTTCCATCAGGCGCACCGCGTAATCGGAACGGCGACGGCTTTTCTGTCCGTGCTGACCGGGCGGATAGCTTCCCGGTTCAAGGGATTTGCGGGACAAGCCCGGCAACTCGATCCCAAGTGCGCGCATGACTTTGAGTCTCGGTCCAGTATAACGTGACAAACGATTCTCCTTTTCGTTCTGGTTGATAGAGAGTCAGGATCTCCTTGACGCAAGGAGTCGATCTGGCAGCAAGCAGCAGCGATGCACCTTGACAATCCACTGCAAGGCTGCGGCCGAGCTGTAAGAATCATAATATTATCGAAACTCATTTGCAAATGATTCTTATTATCAATGATGATTTTTACTCCATCTATCACGAATTCCCAGTAAACGGAGCGCAAAGCATATTAAGCCGGAGCATTAGCCGCACAGCCGAAATTCCCTTGATCCAAGGGTGTTATCCCTGTTTTATGAAGAGCCGGCTCTTATTACTATAAAGATGAGAATAGAGTCATTTCTAAATATATTAATTGACAACAGTTCTCATTCTCATTACTATTTTGTCGTCGCTTACGGCTTCGATAGATCTGAGAAGCCGTTCTCGAGCTTTCAAAAATAAAAATAACTGTAGTTTGTTGTCCGCCCGCCACGCCAGGCTCTTACCTCTGGCCGCCAGCCCCGGAAAATCCTGCCAGTCAGGTTCCCCGAAATACCCGCCAGCCGATTCCGCCCGCAATCAATAAGCGTTTGACATGTGGAGTTTCCACATATGCCTGCTCATGTGCCTCTGGCACCTAGGGCTAGCGTACTTGCTTTGTTCATTCATCCATGGAGGATCTTGACGTGAAATTGAAATCCATAAGTTTGATTGCCGGTTTGCTGCTGGCCGCTCCAGCCCTTGCCGATATCGCCAACGGGCCCGATCCCTATGCCGCCGGCTTCGGCTTCGACAAGCCGAGCGATGCCACGGCTGCCTGGGGCGGATGGGCCCGGGGCGATGCAGGTACCGCATATGCGGAATGGGATAATTTTGTTGGGGGCATGCCCGGTACTCCCTACTCCTCGGTTTATGACTCGTCTGGCGTAAGTAGCGCCACTTTTACCTGGAATGCCGGGACCTTCGGCGCGACCTCGGGAAATCTGTATAGCTTTACCGGCTCTCAGATATTCGACATCGATGTCACGCCTGCTGTTGCTTTCAATGGTCCGCTTACAGTGGCATTGCAATTCGAAACCTGGGGCACAGTGATGGATTACGGCAACATCCAACTGAATGGAATAGCGCCCACCAGCGCGGGAGTAACCTATACCGATCCTGACTTCTCCAGCTCCATGGGGCCGGTCGAGTTGAACCACTATCTGGCGGTATGGAATTTGAACGCGGCCCCAACTGTGTTTCACATAGATATGCAAAGTATCGGACCGCACCAGAGCTTCACGCAAGCCGTCCTGGATATTGCCGCTCCCGTTCCGGAACCCGGTGAATGGGCCATGCTGTTGACCGGACTGGGGTTGATGGGGACGATTATTCGCCGGCGTAGCGTCGGAAATAATACCCAGGTATAGAAAAGCGTGATGGTGCGCGATCAGGCCAAATGGAACAGAAATATAAAGCCTGCCTTCTGGTGGGCACGCTACTCCTGCCTGCATACGCGGCCTATGCCGAGGTACCTGCCGATCAGGCTTCTGCCTTTCCTTCCCCATGCGCGGAACGCGAACTGAAAATTGCAGTCGCTGCCGCTTTTCCAAAGCCCACCCCAGAGGCCGGTTCCCCGCCGGTCGCGGCAGCGGCTCCGTGCATGGATTCACTACCTGAAAAAGCAGGCGCGGAAAACGTGCTTCGCACCATTTCCGTGTCGGCGCTCCGCCCCGAGCGCGACATGAAAAACGTGCCGGTCACGCTGAACGTCATTTCCGCAGAGACGATAAAGGAACAAATGGCTACGTCCATCAAGGATTTGATCCGTTATGAACCAGGGATATCGGTCGGCAACAATCCATCGCGTTTTGGCCTGAGCGGTTTCAATATCCGTGGACTGGACGGCAACCGCATACTGATCCAGATGGATGGCATCCGCCAGCCGGATAATTTCGTCATTGGTGGTTTTGCCAATACCGGCCGCAACCTGGTCGACGTCGGCATGCTTTCCGGCGTGGAAATTCAGCGCGGAGCCGGTTCCGCCCTGCAAGGGTCGGAGGGAGTAGGGGGTGTCGTCTCGTTTCGTTCCCCGGAGCCGGAGGATTTCCTGAAAGGCCGTTCGTTTGCCATCAGCCCTGAAACCATATACCAGGGCGTGGATCGCTCGCTCGGCATCATCGGCACGCTTGCCACGGGCAACGAATATCTCAAGCTGATGTTGCGGGGGGTGCAGCGCAGCGGACACGAAACCGCCACCATGGGTGCGGTGGGGGGTACCGGGATAACTCGCACCAAAGCCAACCCCCAGGATATCGATACCCTGAACGGGTTGGCGAAGCTGGTGTTCACGCCGTTTGCCAGTTACCGGGCGACGTTTGCGGCGGAAGGGTTTGAGCGCATCGTGGACACGGATATCCTGTCGCTGCCACGAGGCCGGCGGGTTGGGATCACGACGAAGGATGCCTATGATCGCGACCGGATCTCGCTCGACCAGCGCATTGCGAATACACCGGCCGGTACGATCAACCTCAAGCTCTACCAGCAGAACAGCAGGACCCGGCAGCATACGCGCGACGAGTTTCTGGATAGATCTCCCGCCGCTGGCGACCAAAGAAGCCTCATCGAACGCGACTTCGACTTCAGGCAGACATTGACCGGAGCGAAGCTGCAAACCGAATCGATATTTGAAATGTGGGGCGCTCATACCCTCACATGGGGGGGAGAAGCCTTTCGCACAGATACGAAGCAGGCACGCGACGGCTTGCAAAGCTATCTCACGCTGGGTACGCAGACGAAGCAAATCGGCCCCGACCTGTTACCTACGCGGGATTTTCCCCCGTCAAGCGCCACCCAGTTGGCTGCATTCTTCCAGGATGAATGGTGGCTATCCGACCGATTCACGGTTGTCGCCGGTTTGCGCTATGACAATTATTCTCTCAAGCCCAAGCCGGATGCGCTTTTCATTGAGCGCAATCCAGGCGTCGATGTGGCGGATGTCAGGCTCAGCGCATTTTCGCCCAAGCTTTCCGGCATCCTGCACATGGGCTATGGTTTTTCATTCGTTGCCCAATACTCGCAAGGATTCCGGCCTCCGCCATACAACGATGTGAATATCGGGTTTACCAATTTAAGCGCAAGGTATACAGCGGTTGCCAATCCCCATCTCCGGCCCGAAATTGTGCGTGGCGGGGAGTTATCGTTGCGTCATGACGGCGACAGGGGCACCGTATCCCTCACCGCCTACGATAACCGGTATGAGGATTTTATCGACTCCTCGCGTCCTCTTGTCTGCCCGGGCGATCCTCTGTGCGTGCCGGGACTGATGACATTCCAGTCCCGCAACCTGCCAAGGGTGCGCATCTATGGCTTTGAAGGCAGGCTGGACCAGCAGCTATACCCCGGCTGGCGTTTGCGCGGCAGCTTTGCCTGGACAAAGGGACGTGACCTCGAAACCGGTCTCCCGATCATTCAGATCAACCCGGCCACGGGCGTACTGGGCTTGTCCTATGAGCGCGGCCCGTTCCGCATCGAATCGCTTGTCACGGCGGCAATGCGCAAGACAGCCCTCGAATCGAGAGGCGTGAATCGATTGCTGCTGCCGCCCGGCTATACCGTGATGGATCTTCTGGCCCAATGGAAATTTGCGCGCACCGGCAGGCTGTCCGTAGGCATATTCAATCTGCTGGACGAGAAATACTGGCAATGGGCGGATGTGCCCGTTAATGATCCGCACACCGCCGACTCGCGCGGCGGCCCTGACCGCTATACCCGGCCGGGGCGCAACTTTTCCGTGAGCCTCAGCTACCAATTCTAAACCATGAGAAATTCCAGAGACCTGAACGACAAGCCATCGGTGCGGTTGCTGTTGGCGGCCTTGTCGTGGCTCACCAACAAGCCGCGCCCCGGTGACCCGGCAATGCAATTGGCCATTGCCCATCACATTCATATGCTCGTCCTGCACCCGGCATCCGATAGCTTCGATGTTCAGGCAGCTTTCTACATGGCAGGCAAAGCGGGCATGGATGCGGAGGGGCTTCTCGCACGTTTTTCCGCCGTTGCGACAAACCTTCATTGAGCATGGTCTTGGAACAGTTCTCAAGCCAGCCAGCTGGCTTCGGCCCTGACAAAATGAAATTTTTCAGGGATCTTCATATCCCAGTCGATTCTGTACGCTTTATCAAATAGTAAGGAAAACATGAATACGAAAAAACACATGTCAATGCTCAAACCCTGTTATTGCCTTGCGCTGGTTGTGCTGCTGGCGGTATCGATCAAATCCGGTTTTGCGGAAGAGACCTTGAGCAGAAAAGACAGGCAGACAGGATTTCTGGTTGTCGCAGCGGATCGTGGTTTCCTTGGCAACGAGGAGATCATCGACGAATTCCACCTGTTTGCAAAAGGACGCAATGCTTCACTGGTATTCGTTACCGACGAACGCACGCAGAAATATCTCGATACGGAGGTGGACAGTCTTTTGCAAAGAGGCGCGGAGCGCATCGTGACGATTCCGTTGTTTGTGTCCCCGCAGGATCCCCGCTATCGGCTGGCCCGCAACCTGCTTCAAGGCGGAAAAGTCAGCGTACCGGTTTCGTATGCACGCTCCTACGGCGAGAGCGTCTTCGCCGTAGAGGCACTGGTGGATAGATTGCGCACCATTCGATCCCCCGCGGATACCAGCCTGATCGTTGTGGGGTACGGCGCGGTGGACAGCGATAGCGAGCAGAGAATGCTGGATGACTGGAAGCATATCGCGGAGAAGGCCGCTGCCGGGTTTGATTTTGCATCCGTCAGCGTGGTGATCGGCTACGATAAAAAAGATGAAGCAGAGAAACAAACCGCCAGGCTGAAGCAGGAACTGGCCGGCGCTGCCGGCCCCGGGGGCGGAAAAACCGTCGTGATGCCATTTCACCTCGGCCCCAGGCTCGACAGCATGATGTCGTTCGACGCGAAGCTCAAATGGCTATTGCCGTCGGGCGCTCAACTGGTTTCCGAGGATAGTGCGGGTATGCAACCGAGTGACGGAGCCGGGCGCAGCAAAAATATCCCCCCGATCGCCGCCGGACTGGCGGCGTGGTTTGAGCGTGAAGCCAGCCTGAGCCAGCCGCTTGCCGCCGAAGATGTCGGAATCGTATTTTTGTCCCACGGTGCCGACTTCAACTGGAATGAAACAATGCGCGAGTCGGTACAGCCTTTGGCCAAGCGGTACAAAATCGAATTCGCATTTTCCATGGCTGACCCGGTGACTGTCGAGCGTGCCATCCGCAAGCTGGAGCAGCGCGGTGCAAAAGCCGCGATAATTGTGCGGGTGTTCGCGATGGAGGATAGTTTCCGCAAATCGGTTGAACGCATGGCCGGGCTGGACGTGGAAGGCATCGCACGGGACGCCGCCGATAATCATGCCGGGCATGGGCATGGGCATGGAGAAGGCGCCGGCATTCCGGCGCCGCGCATCCTTACCCGGTTGCCTATCCGGACCGTGGGCGGCTTGGACTCCCATTCGCTATTTGCCGCCGCATTGCTTGAGCGCGCTCGCACGCTGTCCAGGAACCCGGTGCGCGATACCGTTATTTTGGTCGCGCATGGTTCCGGTAGCGATCATCAGAACGATCAGTGGAACAGGGTGCTGGAGAAGATGGCCGCCCATATGCAAAATGCCGGTAAGGGCGAATTTCACGCAATCAAGGTTGCAACCTGGCGTGAAGATTGGCCGGACAAACGGGAACCCTGGATCCGCAAAGTCCGGGACATGGTTGGAGAGGCGGGAAACGATGGAGGCAGGGCGATTGTAATCCCTGCCCGAACCACCGGTCAGGGACCGGAGAAAGAGTTCCTTTCCGGCCTGGAGTATGACTTGGGAAGCGGATTTGCGCCCCACCCACTGTTCGTGCAATGGGTGGACGAGCAAATTCAAATGGGATTGGCGCAATTTGCCGAGACGCGCCGTGCAGCAATGGCGATGCTGGAGACCGATGGAATTAAACAGGAAATAGTCCCGAACAGGCTGTCACGTTCCAATCACGCATTTTATAAACTGATAAAGCAAATCAAAAAAAGAAAATAATCGATGGCAACTGACGATAAACCAACTACGTCGCATTGCGCCTCGACTTCATCATGAAGGGAACGGGTTAGCGCATTCGTCACGGTATACCGTGCGGGTCGACTGAAAAGCGCATCGATAAATCCACTGCCATTATATCCTTGGTGAGGCTGCCGACCGAAATTCGGTCCACGCCGCTTTCGGCTATCGCGCGGACGTTGTCGAGGGTGATCCCTCCCGATGCTTCCAGCGCCGCTGCCCGGTTGGTCAACCGCGCATTCAGGATGACTGCCTCGCATAAAGTGCCGAGGTCGAAGTTATCCAGCAGAATCAGTTTAGCCCCCGCATCCAACGCGGTGCGCAGGTCGTCCAGCGTTTCCACTTCAATCTGAACAAACACGCCTGCCGGCGCAATTCTTTTCGCGGCGCGCAGGGCAGGTTCGATTCCCCCCGCGGCGGCGATGTGGTTTTCCTTGATGAGTATGCCATCATATAAACCGAGACGATGGTTTGCGCCGCCGCCGCATTTGACTGCGTATTTTTGCGCCAGGCGCAGCCCCGGCAGTGTCTTGCGCGTATCGACGATTATTGCCCCGGTTCCGGCCACTGCATCTGCATAACGCCTGGTTTGCGTTGCCACAGCCGACAGTAGTTGCAAAAAATTGAGTGCGGCACGCTCCGCTGTGAGGAGAGGCCGGGCATTGCCTTTTATCTCGCAGAGTTGCTGGCCGGCGCCGATCGCTTCACCGTCCTGGGAAAACCAATGCACTTCGGCTTCCGGCGACAGTTGCCGAAAACATGCGTCAAACCACTGAGTGCCACATAAAATTGCATTCTCGCGGCTGACGACAGTGGCGACCGCGGCCTTTTCGGCGGGAATGAGGCTTGCAGTAAGGTCACCCGCGCCAATATCCTCGGCCAGGGCCGCACGGACGTTTTCTTCAATTGTGATTGCTAGATCCATGAACTCAGCGTGGCTTTCTTATGTTATGGAATCGGAGTATTTTATCTGAATGAGAGGGTGGAGGCAGCATGTCTGATGCACTGAAGGTAATTTCCTACGGTTTTGGTTCCATACTTGGCTTGATCGTGATCGCGATCATCGTGTTCCTGTTCATTCAGGATGTGACGCAGAAAAAGCATTCCATCCTTCGTAACTACCCGGTGATTGGACATCTGCGGTTTTTTCTGGAAAAGCAGGGGGAATATTTTCGCCAGTATTTTTTTTCGGGCGACAGGGACGAGATGCCGTTTAATCGTGCTACCCGAAGCTGGGTGTACAAGAATGCGAAGAACGAGGGCGGCATCGTTGGTTTCGGGTCCACCAATGATGTGCGCGAGCCCGGCTCGATCCTTTTTGTCAATGTCGCTTTTCCGCTGCTGGAAAGCGAGCGCCTGCCGACCCCATCGCTTCTCATCGGCGAGGGTTTCTGCGAGCATCCCTTCCATGCCAGGTCCATAACCAACATCAGCGGCATGAGCTACGGCGCGATATCGGCGCCTGCGGTGCGTGCACTGTCGCTCGGTGCGGCGGAGGCGGGGTGCTGGCTGAATACAGGGGAGGGCGGGCTTTCGCCTTACCACTTGGAAGGCGGTTGTGACGTCGTCATGCAAATAGGCACCGCCCGGTATGGTATCCGCAAGCAGGACGGCAGTTTCTCTCCTGAGCGGGCAAAGGAACTGGCCAAGGTGGTCAAGGCGTTTGAAATCAAGCTTTCCCAAGGCGCAAAGCCAGGCAAGGGCGGGTTGCTTCTCGGCGTGAAGGTGAGCGACGAAATCGCCACCATCCGTGGTATTCCTGCTCATCATGATTCGATCAGCCCCAATCGCCACGCCGATATCAGTAATGTGGACGAGTTGCTCGACAAGATAGCGTATATCCGTGAACTCACCGGACGGCCCGTCGGCGTAAAGGCCGCCATCGGTGGTTGGCGCTTTATAAACGATTTGTGCGATGCGGTGAACCGTCGCGGCGCCGAATATGCGCCCGATTTTCTCTCGATCGATGGGGGCGAAGGCGGCAGCGGTGCCGCACCCCAGACGCTGGTCGACCACATGAGCCTGCCCATTGCGGAAGCATTGCCGCGAGTGGTGGATTCGCTACTGCAATCCGGCTTGAAAAATCGCATACGCATCGTCGCGGCGGGCAAG
Source organism: Nitrosospira sp. Nsp1 (assembly GCF_900100985.1). NCBI lineage: Bacteria > Pseudomonadati > Pseudomonadota > Betaproteobacteria > Nitrosomonadales > Nitrosomonadaceae > Nitrosospira > Nitrosospira sp. Nsp1. The sequence goes on along the minus strand of NZ_FMUF01000026.1, from coordinate 28,019 downwards.
CTTGTAACGGGGGCGCGGGCGGCCTGGGCGCTGTGCGCCGGTGCGGATTTCGTCAATACCGCACGCGGTTTCATGTTTTCACTGGGCTGCATCCAGGCCATGCGCTGCCATACCAATACTTGCCCTACCGGCATTACCACGCACAACAGGCGTTTGCAGCGTGGCCTGGTGGTGGAGGAGAAATACCTGCGAGTCGCCAATTATGCAAGAAACATGAATAGCGAAATCGACATGATCTCGTATTCATGCGGATTGCACCATGCCCGTCAATTGAGGCGCGAGCATGTGCGTATTGTGGAGACAGCAGGCAAAAGCGTGGCGCTCAACATCCTGTATCCTTATCCTGAAGTGTCTCAAGGTTGAATGCGGCAAGGTGTAGGAATCGCTTGCTGCCTACAGATGGTCGTGCCCGGACTGAACCTGGTCAAGCTGTGTTAAATGGGCAGTCCCCTGATGCACCAGTTATCCTCAGGTTTCGAGACCGGGAATCGGGGCGTCCAGCGCCTTGGCAGCACGCACGGGATCGAAATATTCGCGCAGGAACGTGATCTTTCCGCCTGCAGCCCGCAGAAATAATACGTAATTCTGGACATAGATACGTCCTGTGGACTTGATGAGCCCTTCTGCCCCGAATTCGGCGACTGCCGCTTCCGAATCGGCAAAGGGGTAGACCTTGACATCGAGGAAGCGAAAATTTTCTACCGCGCCCAGAAACCAGGTTACATGATTCATCACTTCCTGTCGTCCCGTCAGCCGCGCCGGATGGCCGAGGGAGGGTGCGTAGGGTAGCTCCCACAAGAGATCATCGGCGATCAGCGCCTGCCATTGCGCGTTGTCCTCGACAAACGTCTGAATATGCCGATGCAAGAGATTGGAGGCGATCGTCATTTAACGCTCCTGGTTGACCTGCAATTATGTACAACACGCCAGCCAAACCCAGCGTCACGATGATGACCGTTGCAATGCAGAGGATAGCGGCGAATATTTCGTCAGTATAGTATTGTTTCTCGCCATTTTTATCGTGCAGCTTGCCTCTTGAATCATGCTGCCGTGCGGAATTGTCCCAGAATAACAACGGCGGAATGATGACCCCTGCTGTTTTACGGCGCTACTGTACTATATTGAAATTGCGATTCGCTCCCACATATAGTAGTCATCCATAATCCACCGAGGAAATCCCATGCGTTTCGACAAGCTAACCACCAAATTCCAGCAGGCGCTAGCGGATGCGCAGAGCATCGCGGTAGGGCAGGATAACTCTTATGTTGAGCCACAGCATCTGCTGCTTGCACTCTTGCAACAGGAGGATGGAGGGACGATTTCGCTGCTGCAACGTTCGGGTGCAAATGTTCCTCCCCTGCGCGATGCACTGAAAAAAGCCATAGAGCGTTTACCCAAAGTGGAGGGTACGGGGGGGGAAATCAATGCCTCGCGCGAGCTGGGCAATTTACTCAACCTTGCCGACAAGGAAGCACAGAAACGCGGCGATCAATTCATTGCATCGGAGATGTTCCTGCTGGCCGTGCTTCAGGACAAAGGCGAAACCGGCAATCTGCTGAGGCAGCACGGCGCCAACCGGGCAGCGCTGGAACAGGCTATCAGCGAGGTTCGGGGTGGCGAAAACGTCGGAAGCGCCGAAGCGGAGGGCAGCCGTGAAGCCTTGAAAAAATATACGCTTGACCTTACCGAGCGCGCGCGCATGGGTAAGCTCGATCCGGTGATAGGGCGCGACGACGAAATCCGCCGCACTATCCAGGTATTGCAGCGGCGTACAAAGAATAATCCGGTTCTGATCGGGGAGCCGGGCGTGGGCAAGACCGCCATTGCCGAAGGCCTGGCCCAGCGAATCATCAACGGCGAAGTACCGGAAACCCTGAAGGACAAGCGTGTGCTTTCCCTTGATATGGCGGCGCTGCTTGCCGGGGCTAAATACCGAGGTGAATTCGAGGAGCGCCTGAAATCTGTCTTGAAGGAGATCGCTCAGGCGGAAGGCAGCGTTATTGTCTTTATTGATGAGCTTCATACCATGGTGGGCGCGGGCAAGGCGGAAGGCGCGATGGATGCCGGAAACATGCTTAAACCTGCGCTTGCGCGTGGCGAATTGCATTGCGTTGGCGCGACTACGCTGAACGAATATCGTAAATACATCGAGAAAGATGCGGCGCTGGAGCGGCGTTTCCAGAAGGTCCTGGTGGAAGAACCCACTGTCGAAGCGACCATCGCCATTTTGCGTGGATTGCAGGAAAGATACGAAGTTCATCACGGTGTCGATATCACTGACCCGGCCATTGTTGCGGCGGCTGAGCTGTCGCATCGGTATATAACCGACCGCTTCCTGCCGGATAAGGCCATCGATCTGATTGATGAAGCCGCGGCACGGATCCGCATGGAAATCGACTCCAAGCCCGAGGTGATGGACAGGCTCGACCGGCGTCTCATCCAGCTCAAAATCGAGCGTGAGGCGGTAAAAAAGGAAAAAGACGAGGCTTCACAGAAGCGCCTGGGCTTGCTGGAGGACGAAATAGCGAAACTGGAACGCGAGTATGTGGATCTGGAGGAAATCTGGAAAGCGGAAAAATCCCAGGTGCAGGGGTCCCAGCACATCAAGGAGGAGATGGAGAAGGTCAAGCTGGAGATAGAAGCGGCTACGCGCAAAGGAGACTGGCAAAAAGTCTCGGAACTGCAATACGGCCGGATTCCCCAACTGGAAGCGCAACTGCAATCGCAACTCAACAATCAGCAGCAAAGCGAAATGGCAGGGCGAGGTGCTGCGGAGAGCAAACCGAAGCTGCTCCGCACCCAGGTGGGCGCCGAAGAAATCGCCGAGGTGGTATCGCGTGCGACCGGTATTCCCGTTTCAAAAATGATGCAGGGCGAGCGCGAAAAACTCCTGCATATGGAACAAAAACTGCATGATCGCGTGGTTGGCCAGGATGAGGCGGTTCGCCTGGTGTCGGATGCTATCCGCCGTTCGCGCGCGGGGCTGTCCGATCCCAACCGTCCGTATGGTTCCTTTTTATTTCTGGGACCGACCGGCGTGGGTAAGACGGAATTATGCAAGGCGCTGGCAGGTTTTCTGTTTGATTCCGAAGATCATCTGATCCGCATCGACATGTCCGAGTTTATGGAAAAACACTCGGTAGCACGATTGATCGGGGCGCCGCCGGGCTATGTGGGTTACGAGGAAGGCGGCTATCTCACCGAAGCGGTGCGCAGAAAGCCCTACTCGGTCATTCTGCTGGATGAAGTTGAAAAAGCGCATCCCGATGTGTTCAACGTCCTGCTACAGGTGCTCGATGACGGCCGCATGACCGACGGCCAGGGGCGCACGGTGGATTTCAAGAACACGGTCATCGTCATGACTTCCAATCTGGGCTCGCAGATGATCCAGCAAATGGCGGGGGATGATTATCAGGTGATCAAGCTGGCGGTGATGGGCGAAGTGAAGACCTATTTCCGCCCCGAATTCATCAATCGCATCGATGAGGTGGTGGTATTCCACGCGCTGGACGAGAAGCATATCCGGTCCATAGCGCGGATACAGTTGCAATACCTTGAAGAGCGGCTCGCCAAGCTCCAGATGAAACTCGAGGTGACCGATGCCGCGCTGGCGGAGCTTGCCCAGGCGGGTTTCGATCCCATTTTTGGCGCACGCCCGCTGAAGCGTGCCATCCAGGCGCAAATCGAGAATCCGCTGGCAAAGGAAATACTCGAAGGCCACTTTGGCGCCAAGGACACCATTACCGTGGATTGCAGAAATGGCGTGATGGTATTTGCGAAGTCGTGAGCAGACGGGGGAGCAGACGTTCCTCCGCCAACTCTGAGCAATCGAGGCAATAATCCTTAACCCGGCGGTGGACCTGCGCCTAGCTGACAAATGAGTGACAAGAGGCAAATGAGCGCGTCCAGGTGCCGGATTCAGGACCATAGTCCACTCAGGCCGGGCTAGCCCGGCAGTTCGGCGTGGCACCGTTCTTTGGCGTAATTTCCCTGATAAAAACCAGGGATAAGCGTCAGAGAAAGAAGTGAATGATAAGCGCTCTGGCAACTGACCAGGCAACGAACAGCGCAAGAATACTCCACGCAATGAAGACGAGAAGCTGATTGTGCATCAGGCCAGTCTCCCATAAAAAAGTTTACACCGAGCGGATAATGGAGCGGATGGTCCCGAAGTAGACTCGCTTATGGATCGAGGCTTATCTGTCGATTATCGACGAAATCAGGAATCGAACTGTCCCTTTAACTTGGCTCGCCGCACCGACCTGCTTGAACCTAAATCCGGTAGTTGACCGCTCATTTGACAGATCAATATTATGATTAATAACAATATTTCATATTATTTGACGCTCACCTTCCGGTGAGGGCGCTACGGGGTGAATTGTACGGCTTTTGGGGCACATGGCTGCGTTGCAACTTCTTGGAATGGAACGACCATTCCGCGTCGTTGCGCCTTGCCCTGCACCCCAAAAGCCGTACAATTCACCCCGTCCAACTACCGGATTTAGGTTGAAGGATCACAGAACTCCTTGATCAAGTCTGTATACGTTTGAGCCGATAAATAATAGGATCGGCCTTCTTCGTAATCGCTCTCCGCCCGCCAGAGGTTACCTTCCATCCAGCAACGCTTTTAGCTCGTATTTTTCCCGGTCTATTTCCCCCCGTGTACGTACACCCGAGCGCCGCAATATGGGTAATGGCGGGCACCATCCCTGAAGCCCGTGCTGCAGCAGGAATGACAGTACAACCCCTGGTAACACCAGCCATTTCCTGTTGACCGTCACGCCGAGCAAAAGACCGGCCAAGGCCACTGTCGCGGCATTGACTTCAAGCGCGCGCTCGACGTCCCACTCTCTGTCGAGTTCCTGGATGCGCCTATCGATGACTTCCGGGCTGCTGTTGGCGTAACGCCGGATGTTGCTATTTGTTCGGCGTTCTATTTCGTGGTTCACATCTGCTGCTGTTGAGCGGCGAACGCGATTGGCGCTCGTTGGGTCTTCGGCATGTAACATTATTTTTCTCCTTTGAAGAAGCAGTTCCATAAAAGCATAGTCTGCTTCCCTGCGGTTTTCTTGTTTTTTGATCCCCATGGCTATTTGATGGAGATCAGAACACATGCAATGCAGCAGTTCCAGTGCCCCATGTTCCATTCGACATCTTGAAAAGCGATAATTTTACATATGCCATCAATGAATAAGGTTCCATCACGGATGAGGCCTTGGTACAGATGCCGGCTGGGAATAGAAAATGGCTGGATGTCGTCTATGCATTGCTCAACTGGCAGGCAGTGCATTTACAAATGAGGCATTGATGGCGACCCCCGGCATTCCATTCGCCTGGCATTTCAAGGAAGGGCTGTTCATCTGCCTGGAAATGGAAACCTGGCCGCAATTGATCGACTTGTACCAAAAAATGCATGGCCTGAGCGAGTGCTGGGATTTCGTACGTGCGGTAGCGAACATATTTCTCGCTTAAGGATTGTCAAAATGCGCCCAGACCTGAAAACGAGGTCTCTTTTTGACTGATATGTTTCCCGGGCTCCGGCCCGATTTTTTAAAGGAAGTAAAAATGGCAACTGGTACAGTAAAATGGTTCAATGACTCAAAAGGTTTTGGCTTCATTACCCCTGATGACGGCAGTGAGGATTTATTCGCGCACTTCTCGGCAATCGGCATGTCTGGATTCAAGACGCTCAAAGAAGGTCAAAAAGTAGCGTTTGAGGTTACGCAGGGTGCGAAGGGCAAGCAAGCATCAAACATTCAATCTGCTTAAGATTTCATGCTGGGGCGGCCAAACCGTGCCAGCATGTAGTCCATTCCTGACGATCTTCTTTTATCCTGACGTATTTATCATGGGTAAAATTACTCCATGAATTCCCTTAGCCGCTTGCGTCCGGCTCCACACCGAATCTTTTCCCGAAAGCGCCGCTTTGCTTTGTATCCTTTTCCGTTTCCGTTGCCATTTTAGCCGCTTAAGCTTCTGCCCCAAGCCCACGTCCTACTCTCCTCCTGGATTTGTTCAAGTCATCCGGGAACCCGGCCATTCCTGCGTTGTCTGAAAGCGCGATCTGCGTGAGCAAGTGCCTCTTGTACGTATTAGTGCCGGGTTAATGCCGGGTCGAGGCGAATATTCTTGGTAGCGCCGAGATTCGGGTAAAATATGGTTTTTAATGTTTCCTGGATGGATCCGTCATGAATAGTGTTGCAATAAAAGGCAGCCTGGTCGCCATCGTCACACCCATGCATGACAATGGCGAACTGGATCTGGAGCGTTTCAACGCCCTGATCGATTTTCATGTAGCGGAAGGAACCGATGGCATCGTGGTGGTGGGTACCACCGGCGAATCTCCAACGGTGGATTTCGACGAACATCATCTGCTGATCAGGGCCGCCGTGGAGCGTGCTGCTGGGCGTGTGCCGATTATCGCTGGGACCGGTGCAAATTCAACGCGGGAAGCAATCGATCTATCGATTTACGCAAAGAACGCAGGCGCGAATGCAAGCCTCTCGGTGGTTCCCTATTACAACAAGCCGACCCAGGAAGGTTTGTATCAACATTTCAAGACAATAGCGGAAGCAGTCGATATTCCGCAGATTTTATACAATGTGCCCAGCAGGACAGTGGCCGATATCGCCAATGATACCGTGCTGCGGCTGGCACAGATTCCCAATATCGTTGGTATCAAGGATGCGACCGGCGATATGGGGCGAGGTTTCGATCTGCTGTGCCGGGCGCCGGAAGACTTTGCGGTTTATAGTGGAGATGATGTGAGTGCCTTGGCGATGTTGCTGCTGGGCGGGCACGGCATCATTTCGGTAACGGCCAATGTTGCGCCCCGGTTGATGCATGAGATGTGCATTGCGGCATTTGCAGGCGACCTTTCCGCTGCTCGTCTTGCCAACAGTAAGTTGTTGAGGTTGCATCTCGATTTGTTTGTCGAAGCGAATCCCATTCCGGTAAAATGGGCAATATCACAGATGGGGTTGATAGGTGCCACCCTTCGTCTGCCTTTGACCCCATTATCGGATCGATATCATCAAGTTGTAAGAGAAGCGATGGACAAGGCCGGGATAACCATATAGATGATCGGCCGGAATTTACGAGGAATCGAGCGTTGCGCATGAGATGGAGGATGATGGTCGCGCTATGTTTAGCGGTGACCGTGGCAGGATGCAGTCTGCTACCGGAAGCAAAGAAAATAAATTACAAGTCGGCGGGTAAACTTCCACCGTTGGAGATCCCGCCCGATTTAACCATGCCTAGTTCGGATGAGCGCTATATCGTTCCGGATATCAACCCGACGGGAACCGCAACTTTTTCCGCTTATGATAAAGAGCGCAATAAAAGCTCCGGAACCGGGGGCGGCAGTGCCATTCTACCCACCGTGGATGAGGGCGGTGTGCGCATGGAGCGCTCGGGCACTCAGCGCTGGCTGGTGGTGACAGGTGAACCTGAGGACATATGGCCGGTAGTAAAAGAGTTCTGGCAGGAATTGGGTTTTATCGTCAAGGTTGAAATGCCCGCAGCCGGCGTGATGGAAACCGACTGGGCGGAAAATCGCGCGAAGATTCCGGATGATATTATCCGTAACACGCTGGGTAAATTTCTGGATACCCTTTATTCGACCGCCGAGCGCGACAAGTTTCGTACTCGTCTGGAACGCGGAGAGGACGGTGCCACCGAGATTTACATCAGCCATCGCGGCATGGACGAGGTGATGGAGGGTGATACTCGTACCCGCTGGCAGCCTCGGCCTGCCGATCCGGATCTGGAGGCGGAGATGCTTTCGCGCCTGATGATGCGATTCGGGGTCGCGGAAGAGCGTGCGAGAACGGCAGTAGCCAATGCCGGTAACGCGCCGGAGCGCGCGCGCCTGACGGGCGAAAAAAATGAAGTGCTTACCGTGAATGAGGCCATTGATCGTTCCTGGCGGCGGGTGGGACTGGCGCTTGACCGTATTGGTTTTACCGTCGAGGATCGTAATCGCTCGCAAGGGATTTATTTCGTGCGCTATATCAACCCTGACGTGGACAGTGGTGCCGGGCCAGGCTTTCTCTCGAAACTTCTCTTCTGGCGCGACGAGAAGGACGAGAAGCGGGATCAATTCCGCATCCAGTTAAGTGAAGCCGGAGCGGCGGGAGAAAGCACCGATGTCAAGGTGTTGAATAGCGAGGGCGAACCAGAGAAATCGAGTGACGCAAACCGCATATTGAAATTGCTTCATGAACAATTGAAGTGATGGGCTATCTTTTGAATGAGTCAGCGGACCGGCATTGGCGTCAAATATACGGAAATTGGTAAGGTAGGTCGGGCTGAGCCCGACCTACCGCCTCACTTTCGCAGGAAGATCCGTCAGAATTGTAAATACGGTTTTTAAAAAAATCGGGTTCCGGGCGCCGATCCCCGATTTTCAATGACTGATCGGTACATATATCAAATTGACGCTCTCCACCTCGCCCGGCCGTGGTGCGCGGACGGGCGCGCCCGGCTCATCGACCTCAAGACGTAATTGCACGCGATTGTTGATAATGGCGGTCTGAGGAAGGGGAATGGTGTACGTGACGGCTTCCGGGCCCTGCGGTCCACCGAAAGGCGATACGGTGCCGAGCAGTACGCCTTCGCCCGTGCTGACGCGAATCTCCGTTCCACGTGGAAGCGCCCCGGCATGGACCTGAATCCAGACCGCCTCCCGTGAAGTGGCCGGGCGAGCAAGCCCCAGTTCGATTACGCTTTGCTGGGTTTCGCTCTCTGCAATTGCACAGCCCGCGCATCCGGCGGAATACATCAATGCAATGATGATTGACGCGAGGTTCCGCCACCGTTTGTACATGATGTCAATGCGCCTGCACCACGATGGCAAGCACTTCGGCCTTTGCTCCCATAACATGGATTGCCGCGGCACCGGGCGCGCCCACCTGTTCCGGCACCACCTGGATGCTCATCGGCGCATCGGCCTTGAGGAGGTTACCTGCTTGCATCGCGGCAAGCGCACCCGACAATGGTATGGTGAAGGTGACAGGCCCATGCATGACGTGGTGCCCGAACATCGAGAGCGTACCGGCATAATGCGGGCTCGATGGATCGATTTTAGCTCCGCCGGCAGGTGCATTGACCAGAACGGCGAAATCATGACCATGCGCCAGTGGCGGCAGCGCGATTGTCACCTGTGCAAACAGCCTGGGCGCCTCCGGTTGCATCCCTGCCTGGAGCAGCGCGGATGGAATCGTCACGGCACCGATTGCTGGCTCTGTCGTGCTTATCGACGATTGGGAAATCTGCGCGCTGAACCGTTCGGCCTGGGCGGCGGCAACACTGGCCGCAGGCGCTGCCAGCGTCATCGGCACAACCTGCTCACCTGATCCCGGCTGATAATCGTAGTTGAAATCCCCAATCGTGGCATAGTCGCCAGCGATCCTTTTGGTTACCGGCTGCCCTTTCGAATCGACAAAGAACAGGAATGGCTCCGATGACCACGCATTGAGGTCTGAACCTTCCGGCAAAACGGGGTATCCGCGTGCCTGTTGCTTCCGGGTCCAAACGTCCCACAGCCTGTCGATATTCGCGTGGTGCAGGAAAAAGAGCGGGTCGATGGGCGACAGGTTGGCTTGCATGAAGCCGCCGCTATTGGTGGTTCTGCCGGATGGATCGGTAAAGATGCCGCCTACGCAATTATGAACCCTGTTGTGTGGCTGGCCTTCCAGAACGCCGAATCCGGTCAGCCCGCTGTGACCCATCGTTTTTGGGCTGGCGAACGTGAGGAAATCCCGCGGCGCGAGCGCGTCCAGCAAGGTCTGCAGGGAAACGGCTTTTGCCGTTTTTTCGTCGAGTCCCGGCTTTTCTTTTGTCAGGCCCCGGGCATGGGCCAGGTCGAAAAAAAACTGGCCTCTTGGGTCATCGATAATGTCGAACCAGAGGTCTTCGGGAGCGCGGATTCCGCGCGCGAGTAGCTGACCGTATTGCGTGCCGTCATCGAATTCTCCATTGGGTTTGTAACTGCGTTTCCAGTAGCTCGCTTTCGCTACTGCATCCCCGAAGCGAACCCGGAATTCCTTGTATTGTGCGATATAGGCGGGATTGGACGGCGTCAGTATATCCTCGAACATGATCGAGGGCACACTCGGCCGGAACGGATTTCTCGGGTCCGTATTCTCGCTCCAGTCCCAATAGGGAAGCGCAAAGCTCGGGTCGCCGCTAAGTTCGCGGCATATCTGTTCGAACCAGCCGATATAGCCGCGATGCCATACCAGAAACCACCAATTGCCGTGCGGGCAATCCATGGTGTGGGTGAGCGCGATACGATACCAGTTACGCGGATCGGTTGGCGGAAGCGCGAGCATCGCCCGGATTGCCCTCTTATAGCTCTCGATATTACGCCTCGCGTCGGGATTCAGGACATTCAGGCGCCGATACTTTGCCGTCCCCTGCGCATGAAGCGAGCTGAACGGAAGCGTGGCGCTGCCTACGGTAGCGGCGGCGGCAGCCGCTGTTTTTAGAAACGCGCGGCGAGACATGGTTGATGGCTGCAATTTGTTATTTTGCGACACGAAAACCTCATTATGGTTGGAATTGAATATCGAGTGCACCTGCCTCCACGCCTGCTGCAGCCTGCGTTAACGGGAGTTGATAATTTTTCCGGAACGCTCCGGTTATTGCCGACGCCTGGGAAGTGGGATCTCCAGAAAGCGCATAGCATCGGGAGCTGGCGTCATGCAATCGCGATCGGGGCCAGGTAATTACAATTAGATAATTAAATGACATTTCTGGATACCTGTAAAATCTTACAGGTGCCCGAGGCTCAGGCTGGCATGCGGCAGCGCAAGAGGTGACGGCACGATTCGTCGCAGGTCTCTTCGGGTCGCGCTTGCCAAGCAAAACCACCAAAACCACCAAAACCACCAAAACCACCAAAACCACAGGCCTTCCGCCAACCTCATCCAGGCTGAAAATTATTCCCGATGCACTAGAATGAAATAGCTACCGTATTAAATACTGATGAAGCATTGATAAACGATAGTAGTTAATCGGGGAATGTAGACGTCCTGTCTTGCCAAGGGGGAATATGAGTGCTACAGCTGCCATTTCGGAATTCGGTTCGGTTGTTTCTGTGCGCGGTGGCATTGTGGACATACGGTTTGAGCGTGTGCCGTCTATTCACACATTGCTGCGTGCGGGGAAGCAAGGAAAAATTGCGATTGAAGTGTTATCGCAGCTCGATGCCCATCACGTGCGTGGCATTGCGCTAACGCCCACGCAGGGTCTTGCCCGGGGCATGCAGGTCACCGATACGCATGGGCCGCTGATGGTGCCGGTGGGAAAGGCAACCCTTTCGCGCATGTTCGACGTATTCGGCAACGCCATCGATCGCCGCCCGGCTCCGGTCAATGCGCAGTGGCGTTCGGTGCATCACGCATCGCCCCCGCTGGCGCGGCGTTCCACGAAATCCGAAATCTTCGAGACGGGTATCAAAATCATCGACGTGCTGATGCCGCTGGAACGCGGGGGCAAAGCCGGCTTGCTCGGCGGAGCAGGCGTGGGAAAGACGATCCTGCTCACCGAAATGATCCATAACGTAGCCGGGCAGCATGAGGGCGTCAGTATTTTTTGCGGCATCGGCGAACGCTGCCGCGAAGGGGAGGAGCTCTACCATGACATGAAGGCGGCGGGGGTGCTGGAGAACATGGTGATGGTGTTCGGCCAGATGAATGAACCTCCCGGTGCCCGGTTTCGTGTGGGTCATGCCGCGCTGACCATGGCCGAGTATTTCCGGGACGACGAGCATCGTGATGTGTTGCTGCTGGTAGATAATATTTTCCGCTTTATCCAGGCAGGCATGGAGGTGTCCGGGCAGATGGGCCAGATGCCGTCGCGCCTGGGCTATCAGCCGACGATGAGCACGGAGCTGGCGCAGCTGGAAGAACGGATCGCCAATACGGATACGGGCGCCATTACATCGATCCAGGCGGTTTATATCCCGGCGGACGATTTTACCGACCCTGCTGCGGTGCACGCCTTCTCGCATTTTTCCGCTTCCATCGTACTCTCGCGCAAGCGCGCGAGCGAGGGCCTGTATCCGGCCATTGATCCGCTGCAGTCCGGTTCCAAAATGGCAACGCCCGGCATCATTGGTCAACGCCATTACCGGATAGCGCAGGAGGTGCGCCACACGCTTGCCCAATACGCGGAGCTCAAGGACATTATCGCCATGCTGGGGTTGGAACAACTGTCGCCGGAAGACCGAAGCATCGTGGCACGTGCGCGACGGCTGGAGCGTTTTTTTACCCAGCCGTTTTTCACTACCGAGCAGTTTACAGGCATCGAAGGGAAACTGGTCAGTCTGGCGGATGCGCTGGATGGCTGCGAGCGCATCCTGCGAGATGAATTCAAGGATCTTCCCGAGGGAGCGCTCTATATGATCGGGCGGGCTGGCGAGGCGAAAGGAAAGAACCATGCGGGAAATTTGCCTGTAAAGCCGGACATGGATCCCAGCCCGGTCTTGAACACCAGTACGAACCGAGATGCGGCCCGTGAATTGCCATGAATCTTAAAATACTTCTGCCGTTCGGGGTTTTCGCTGAAAAAACCGGCGTCGCACGTATTGTTGTGGAGACCAGTAGCGGATCGTATGGGCTGCTGCCCAACCGACTCGACTGCGTGGCGGCGCTTGTGCCGGGTATCCTCGCTTTCGAGACGAAAGAGGAGGGTGAGGTTTATATAGCGGTTGACGAAGGCATCCTGATAAAAACCGGCATGGAGGTACTGGTATCCGTACGTAATGCGATAGCGGGGGCTGACCTGGCTACGCTGCATGAGACCGTGATGAACGCGTTTTTAAACCTTGATACACAGGAGCGGGATGCGCGCCGGATGATGGCAAAAATGGAGAGCGGCTTCATTCGCCGCTTAATGGAATTTCACCATGAGCGATGATGTCGATGGAAAAACAGGAGGAAAAGCGGGTGGGAAAGCCTCCGCAGGTGGGGGTGGATCGGAATTAAGCCGACGCGTGGAGGTGAGGGCGGCGCGCAAGCTCAAAGGACAACAGGCACAGCATCAGGCCAGCCAGACGATCTGGGCCGGGTTGGGCATGATCGGGCTGGTGGGTTGGTCGGTTGCTGTACCCACGTTGCTGGGTGCGGCACTGGGCATATGGCTGGATAAAAACTATCCGATGAATCACTCGTGGACGTTGACCCTGCTGATTATCGGCATGATCGCGGGTTGCCTGAATGCCTGGTACTGGTTAGCCAGGGAGGATAGGGCAACCCATGAGGGAGAGCGCCAGAGGAAATAAAAGGTCGAACCGACGTAGTTGGCGCAGCGGGTGTAGCGGGAGCAGCGGGAGTGACAGGAGCAATAGGAGGATCGAATGAGCGAAACCTTGGGTCTGGTGTTGTCATTGGCGTCAGGCATTCTGTTGGGCGCATTTTTCTTCGGCGGCTTGTGGTGGACGGTGCGCTACGGCCTTTCATCCCCGAATCCCGGGCTCTGGTTCATCGGCAGCATGCTGCTGCGGATAAGCGCGGTCATGACGGGATTTTATTTCCTGCTGGGCCTGCCGGGCGAAAGCTGGCAAATACTCCTTGCCGGTCTGCTTGGGTTCGTTATTACGCGGCTGGTTGCGACGCGGCTTGCAGGCATGGGGAAACCAGACCTCGACCACCTGGAACGGAAGGCCAGCCATGCACCTTAGCCCCGATGACATCATTTTCTGGGAGTATGGGTTCCTGAAGCTGAACGCCACCATTGTATCCACCTGGGGGCTGATGTTTGTGCTGGTTATCGGTTCAAGAGCCATTACCCGCAAGCTTTCCATTGGATTGGAGCGTGCCCGCTGGCAGAATCTGCTGGAAATCGTGGTTATCGCCATCCACAACCAGATAAGAGAAATAGGCCTGCGCCAGCCACGGCTATATTTCGCCTTTCTCGGCACGCTGTTTGTTTTTATCGCCACGGCGACTCTCTTCACTGTCATTCCGGGATACGATCCGCCGACCGGCTCGCTCTCGACCACCACGGGGCTCGCGATCTGCGTATTTATCGCTGTGCCGCTGTACGGCATAAAAGAGCAGGGATTGGGCCGCTACCTCAGATCCTATCTTGAGCCGACGCCCATCATGCTGCCGTTCAACGTTATCAGCGAGTTCTCGCGCACCCTGGCTCTGGCTGTTCGCCTGTTCGGCAATATCATGAGCGGAACGATGATTCTTGCGATCTTGCTGACCGTCACGCCGTTCATCTTTCCCATCGTCATGAGCGCGCTTGGCCTGCTGACGGGTATGCTGCAAGCCTATATCTTCAGCATCCTGGCGACGGTCTATATCGCGGCCGCCACCTCTGGCAATACGAAGGATATCGATCAGGACCATGACTTGGCCGAACCCGATGAATCGGAAATGGAGAAACCGGACGCCGGGCAATGAGGGTTATGCCAATAAATTATTCTCATTTTGCATTTTTCAGGTTTATGCAACGCGGGTGGAGGGAAGCGCAATGTATCGTTCGATTTATTGAAATGGGATTTTGATGGGTTACGCTTTGCTCCACCCATCCTACGAAATTACGAAACGGCCACCTCGATCTATGCGAACCATGGTGCGTCCGAATACGATGAACCGATAAGAAAATCGGAAACCACACAATGAGCAATTATGTCCGTTTTTGCGGTTTTTGTAGGATGGGTGGAGCAAAGCGCAACCCATCGTTCGCGGGAAAGGCGATGCCTCGGGAAAGGCGATACCTCATGTTGGATGGCGACCACATAATCAATATGAATAAATATGACCCAAGTAAATATAACCTGACAGACAAAGAGAAGGAGGGAGTATGGACAGCATGACCCTTATCGCAATCGTATCGATCCTCGCGGCTGGCCTGACGATCAGCGTCGGAGTGATTGGTCCGGCGCTGGGAGAAGGAAGGGCGGTGGCCACGGCGCTGACTTCACTGGCGCAGCAGCCGGATGCCGCCCCGACCATTACCCGTACGTTATTTGTCGGGCTGGCGATAATCGAGTCGCTGGCTATCTACTGTTTCGTGGTTTCCATGATTCTTATTTTTGCCAACCCGTTCTGGAATTACGTTATTGCCCAGGCTGCCGGAAAATAAGCCGTGCTGATAGATTGGTTCACCGTTATTGCGCAAATCGTAAACTTCCTCATCCTGGTGTGGTTGTTGAAGCGTTTTTTATATCAACCCATTCTCAGGGCGCTGGATGCGAGAGAAAAGCGCATCGCTGCGGAACTGGCCGCTGCCGATGCAAAAAAACGGGAGGCCGAAAAGGAGCGCGACGAGTTTCGGCAAAAGAACGACGAATTCGAACAGCAGCGATTGGTACTGCTAGGCAGGGCTTCGGCGGAGGCGCACGCCGAACGCCAGCGGCTGATTACTGCCGCCCGGACGGATGCGGGCGAACTGCGCGCGCAGTGGGAAGAAGCATTGAAAAGAGAATACGAGGATTTGAGGGCAGCGCTCTCCCGGCGCATAGGCGCGGAAGTATTTGCCATTACCCGCAAGGTGCTGGCCGATCTTGCCGATACCACGCTCGAAGCACATATGGCGGACGCGTTTATCGAACGCCTGCGTGCGCTAAGCCCTGAGGAAAAGGCGAATCTGGTTTCGATAACCAGGCTGTCGGCGGCGGCATCGCCAGCCACGCCAGCCACCCCCGCCACCCCCGCAGCAGCAGAAACGGCAGGAATTCTGATCCGTAGCGCATTTGATTTGCCCGCTACACAGCAAAACGCGATTAAAGCGGCGATTAAGGAAATCCTCGACACGAGAATTCCAGTCCGGTTTGAGACCAGGCCGGACTTGATCAGCGGCATTGAACTCATTGCCAACGGGCATAAAGTGACCTGGAATATTGCAGGTTATCTCGCATCGCTGGAGGAGGAGATAGGCAAGCTTCTGAAGAGCCCTGGCGAACCTGAACCGGAAGCTGGGCTCGAGCCTGAACCTGAGCTCGAAGCTGAACCTGAAACCGAGACATCGGTAAAGGAAAAGAACAGGGATAAGAAAAAACTGAATACCCCGGATATCCCGAACCTTAAGTCCTCCGAACATATTCGATGAATACGACCGCCAAAAATCTTCAAGGCGTCATCGATGGCGTATTCGCGCAGATAACGCAAGTACGACAAGCCTCGAGGCCGCGCTTGGCGTTGCGCGAGACCGGTGCGATCACGAGTATCGCCTCCGGCATTGCAAAAGTATCCGGTCTCCCCGGCGTGGGCTTCGAGGAAGTGCTGAAGTTTCCCGGTGAGTCATATGGCATTGCCTTCAATATCGATGCGAATGAAATCGGCGTGATCCTGCTCGACGACTACTCGCAGTTAAATACCGGCGATGAGGTGGAACGCAGAGGGCATGTAATGGATGTGCCAGTGAGCGACGGGTTGGTCGGGCGGGTAATCGATCCACTGGGACGACCACTGGACGGCAAGGCGCCAGTCATACCCTCGAAGCGTTTGCCCATCGAACGCGCCGCTCCATCCATCATGGACCGTGCACCCGTCACCGTGCCCTTGCAAACCGGCCTCAAGGTCATCGATGCACTCATCCCGATAGGCCGCGGTCAGCGTGAGTTGATTCTTGGCGACCGGCAGACCGGAAAGACCGCCATTGCGCTGGACACCATACTTAATCAGCGAAACCAGAACGTGCTGTGCGTTTATTGCGCAATCGGGCAGCATGCATCCGGTGTAGCCAAGGTGGTTGCCACCCTGCGTGAGGCGGGTGCGATGCGCTACACGGTGGTCGTGGTGACGGAGGGAGACAGTCCACCGGGCCTCATCTACATTGCCCCCTATGCCGCAACCAGCATTGCGGAATATTTCATGGAACAGGGCCGCGATGTGCTGATCGTGTACGATGATCTTACGCATCACGCGCGCGCTTACCGTGAGCTGTCTCTGTTGTTGCGCCGGCCGCCTGGACGCGAAGCCTATCCAGGCGACATTTTCTATATTCACTCGCGGTTGCTGGAGCGCGCGACGCATCTGCGCGAAGAATTGGGCGGCGGTTCGCTGACTGCGTTGCCCGTTATTGAAACGGAAGCCCAGGATATTTCCGCCTATATTCCGACCAACCTGATTTCCATCACCGATGGCCAAATCTATCTCTCCCCGACATTGTTCGCGTTGGGTGTGTTGCCTGCCATCGATGTCGGCAAATCCGTTTCGCGTGTTGGCGGCAAGGCCCAGCGCCCCGCTTACCGCGCGGTGATAGGCGATTTGAAGCTGGACTATGCGCAGTTTGAAGAGCTGGAGACCTTTGCCCGGTTCGGCGCGAGGCTGGATAAGGCTACCCTTGGGATTATCGAGCATGGGCGCCGCATTCGTGCCTGCCTCAGGCAGCCCGAATCCGCCCCGGTTTCAATGATCGAGCAGATTGGCCTGCTGCTGGCGCTGACCGCCAGATTGTTTGACGATGTGCCGCCTGACCGCATGACAGAGGCCGAGCGAACAGTACGGGAGGCAGTGGCGAATATACCTGCCGAGGTGCGTGCGCGCATCGAAACTGCCAAGAATCTGAGCGATGAGGACCGTGAATCGATCACGCAAAGCCTGCGCAAGGCGCTCACCGGATTTCAGTCATCGCCGGAACTTGAATCCAAAGCAGGCGAGGCACATGATGAGCGATAGCCTCGCCAGCCTGCGTCGGAAAATCGAGGGCGCCCGTGATCTGCGGTCGGTGGTCAGCACCATGAAGGCGATGGCAGCGGCGAGCATCGGGCAATACCAAAGATCGACGCGGGCACTGGATGATTATTATCGTGCCGTGCAGCTTGGCTTGAGTGTCTGTTTCCGTACCGGCATGCTATCGTCATTCGTGTCGCCCGTGACCGGACAGGAAGTAAACCCGTGGGGCAACGTAACCGGCGCGGTCGTGTTCGGTTCGGATCAGGGCCTGGTGGGACGATTCAACGAGGTCATCGCCGATTACGCCATTCAGACGCTGGCGGCCTTGCCGGGCAAAACAAGGGTATGGGTGACGGGTGAGCGTGTGTATGATCGGCTGGCGGACACGGGCATGCATGTGGACCTGCAGGTAGCGGGGCTTTTTACCGTTCCGCTTTCGGTCAAGGGCATCACGCCGCTGGTGGGCCGGATTCTGATGGAGACGCTGATGCCAAGTCTGGGGGAAGGCGAAGCCCGGCGGGCAAGGCGCGACAAGGATGGGATCGCGCAGCTTTATCTTTTCTACAACAGTTCCCGGTCGGGCGCGATATATGCGCCTGTCCATCAGCGGCTGTTGCCGCTGGATGATGCCTGGCGGCGCGAACTGGCCGGAATTCCTTGGCCGACGAACAAGCTGCCGGAGGTGATGGGCAGCGGCGAAGCAACGCTGCATGCACTGATTCGGGAGTATCTGCTCGTTTCCCTATTTCGCGCTTGCGCTGAATCGCTCGCGAGTGAAAATGCGAGTCGCCTGGCGGCAATGGAGCGCGCCGAAAAGAATATCGATCAATTGAGCGCTGACCTTCAACAGAGCTTCTACCGTCTGCGGCAAAGCAACATCGATGAGGAATTGTTCGATGTTATCGCCGGCGTGGAAGCACTGGCAGGGCGCATTTCCTCTTAGGTCGCGGTCGCGCGGCTGATTAGCGCCAGCGGCTGCGAACGCTGAAAGAACAGGGCTGATTTTCTATCATGCTGTCATACGGGAGCGCCGATGAGCTTTCTTTCCTCCGAAGAACTGGCACGACTTTCATCCGCTGAATCGCTTTTTCCTTCCCCTATCCCGGTTCAGTCGGTATCGAGCGATGAGTTCATGCCGGCGCCACAGACGCCCCGGCAGCGGGAATTCGAGGTCCGGATCAAGGAAGCGGGCACGCGGATGGCGAAGCGCCTGGGCATCAGCCGGAGGAAATTTCTCCAGACGGCAGCCGGGATGACGACGGCATTTCTCGCCATGAACGATACGTACGGGCCGATCTTTGGCGTGTCGCGTGCCGAAGCGCAAACGCCCGAAGAAGCCGACGCGCGCGCAAAAAAGCTGTCCGGGCAATTCATCATGGATATGCACACTCACTTCCTGCGTCCCGGCACCCGGCTTGCCGGTTTTATCAACGCGCGCAAAGCCGTGGGCAAAGCCGGCTGGAACCCGGAACTGGTCGAGAAGGAGCAGACGCTCGATGACTTGATGTTCAGGAACTACATCAAGGAAATCTATCTCGACAGCGATACCAAGGTCGCCTGCATCAGCGGCGCGCCTTCCGAGATTCCGGAAGACTGGTTTCTGACCAACGAGATGAAAGCCCAGGCACGCGCCGCGGTGAATGGGCTTGCCGGCCGCAAGCGCATGTTCTCGCATGCCGTCTTCACGCCTGGCTATCCCGGCTGGATGGAGCAACTGGATCACGCGCTGGCCGATCTCAAGCCAGATTCGATCAAGGGCTACACCATCGGCGACAATACGCATAAGGATTTGTCGAAACATCCGTGGCGCCTGGACGATGAGAAACTTGTTTATCCCGCCTACGAAAAGATCCAGAAAGCCGGCATCAAAAACATCTGCATTCACAAGGGGCTGTTTCCGCCGTCGGTCGAGCAGCGGTTTCCGCACCTGCTGGGTTACTGCGATGTGCACGACGTGGGGAAGGCGGCGCGGGACTGGCCACAGCTCAACTTCATCATTTATCACAGCGGCTATCGCTGGGCCGGGGGCGGAACGGCGCAGGATGCCTGGAAGCAGTTCGAGCAGGACGGGCGCATCGAGTGGGTCACCGATCTTGCCGAGATACCGGCGAAGTATGGTGTCGGAAATGTATATGCGGACCTGGGCCAGGTATTCGCCCAATCCACTATTGCCGACCCAAGGGTAGCGGCCATCGTCACGGGACAACTCATCCGGGGCCTCGGCGCAGACCATGTTTGTTGGGGCACCGATGCAATCTGGACCGGTTCGCCGCAGTGGCAGATCGAAGCGCTACGGCGCCTGGAAATTCCGGAGACCTTGCAGAAAAAATATGGCCTGCAACCGCTGGGACCCGCCGATGGCCCGGTCAAAACGGCTATTTTCGGCGACAACAATGCGCGGCTTTACAACTTCACGGCTCAGCAGCGCTCCGGGTTGACCGATGACGAGATCGCTTCATACAAGAACTTGTACGGCAAGATTGGTGCCGGACGCGCCAATCTTGCCTACGGCTATGCGCTGAAGAACGCCTGAGCGAAACCGGCTGGTATCGTACATTTTCGTGGATGTACGGAAGCAGGTTAAATGCGTTTTGGATGGAGGCAGACTCGTACCGGTTTTCGGACGGCATCGCCCTATGCCACGTGTTTTTGCTCGCTGGGTAAACCCGATATGCCCTACCAGGTCAAGTCGATAACCGCTGGGTGATCATGCCGGCAAAGGGTGCCAACCCGACATCAGCAAAACGCCGTATTGGGACCGCGAAACAAAATCGAGTGAATGAGGCGCCGACCGTCGCAAGATTGCAGCGCCATGCCCCTATCCGGTAATTTCCACTTGACTTTTTTAAGCGAAGCCTAGTCTTTCCAGCACATCGATCGGCGAATTTAAGTTTGCCAAGGCCGCGCTACCGGGACCGTTGCGCCATGATGAAGCTGTCGCACAGTATTTGGGCTTGACGCCGGACCTCAGAAAACCGACCCTAGAGGCATAGTAAATACTAACAGCCCAGGAAAGTAGAATAACAAGTGCGCGACGACAACCTGCAACTCAATAATGAACCTCGCCGGCTGTTCGACCTCGGGGACTCTGAGGGCGTCAACGAGTCCGAGCGCATCCTGACAAACCTATGCCGGCGCTCATTCCTCCGTCTCTGGTCCCAAACTAACATCTACACCGATGAAGGCTTTAAGGACGGCAAGGGTGGGACGAAGGAACTCTGCGATGCCCTAGTTATCTTCGGGAACGACGTCATCCTCTTTTCGGACAAACACATCACGTTTCAGGTGGACAAGGAGCTGAACGTAGCTTGGCCCCGTTGGTACAAGCGGGCAGTGCTCGACTCATGCCGCCAACTACATGGTGGGAAGTCCTGGCTCAAACGCTTTCCAGAAAGAGCGTTCCTCGACCCGAAGTGCCTTCGAAAACTCCCGATACTCATACCCACTGGGGAGGCTGTTCGATTTCACCTTGTAGCGGCTACACGAGGTAGTTGGGATGCCGCATTGGCAGCTCGAGGAGGAGAAGGATTTGGCTCATTTGGTGTATGCAGCAGCTTAGAAGGCGACGCCCACTTGACTACGCCGTTCGTCATCGGACTGCCCGAGCCGAGTAAGCAGTTCGTGCACGTCTTCGACGAAGGTACCATTGAGTTGTTGATGAGTGAATTCGATACCGCTATCGACTTTATCGACTACCTCAAGGCCCGTGAGGCTCTGCTGGGGCGACGCGGCACGAATGTGACTGCCTTTGGCGAAGAAGAGTTGATGGCTGCGTACCTGCGTACCATGGATGAGTCTGGAATGCGGCATGTGTTTTTTAACACCCCGCCAGAAGAGCTTTTGCCCGACATAGTTGTATTTGATGGTTCTCACTACAACGGACTCAACTCTGACCCCGGCTACAAACGCAAGAAGCTGGCCGATAAAATCAGCTACTCATGGGATGCGCTGATTGAGCGTTTCATTGAATACGGAGACCCTGGTCTACATGAACGGTACGTCGACCAGACGGCGCTGGAAACTGAGGGCGGTCTGCGTCTGTTGGCCGCAGAGTCCCGCTTTAGGCGACGCCAATTGGCTGAGTCGTTCATTGGGGCATTGCATCGGGTAAAGCCAGGAGACCGACTAGGACGACTAGTGTACGGTGGCGTGGCCGATGAAACGGCTTTCGTTTTCGTTATCGTCCCAAAGCGCGCTGACGAGTCGTATGCAGAGTACCGTCAGTACCGTATGAGTGTTCTGCATGCCTACGTGCAAACGACACGACTCAAGGCAGAGTTGGCAACAACATTCGTTGGCATCGCCTTTGACAACCCGCACAAGGACTACGAGCGTCGTTCTGAGGACCTGTTCGTTCTGTCTAAGGACACTTGGACCGAGGAGGAGCTCGCGGAACTGGAACGAAGGCGGCAAGAGCTTGGCCTTTGGGGGCCTGCGATGGAGTACTGGCGATACCGCCAGGACGAGTTTCCACAAACAAATCAAGCAGTCGCTCTACGGCGAGTAGAAGTAGATGACAGGAAGTCGCTGCAATCGCGTGGCGGCGAAAGACGGAAAACTACGAAGAATCGCAGGAAGATGCAACAACAGTCAAAGCGCCGAAATCGCAGAAGGTAGAGCAGTTGATGAGATTCGCTGCCTTCTTAAATACATTGCTCACTTTGAATACCCCTACTTGGTGACTGGTGTACCTAAGTCCAATTGTTTTGTCATTGATAGAGTTCGTAAAATCAAAGCTAATGGATATTTTTTCAGTATTCTTTTAACGCTACTGGGATATTAATTGATATGCGACCTAAATCTGATAAGAAAACTTATTCTGGCCGTGGAAGCCGGTCCAACGGGGTATGTTCAAGATGAAATTGAGATTAATGGGTACTCGGAAGAGCAAATTGGTTACCACGCGTATCTTCTCATCAATGCTGGGCTAGCAAACGGTATAGATGTCACAACAATTGCTGATACGTCACCCCAATGGACAATTCTTCACCTTACATCCGCGGGTCACGATTTTGCTGATGCTGCTCGGGATGAGTCTATTTGGCAAAAAGCAACAGGGATAGCGAAAGAAAAAGCTGGCAACGTAACCCTTGATGTAATGAAGCAGATTCTAATTCACCTCATCAATAAAACGCTCGGATTCGACGATTCATGATCAAGTGCGCACCATCATCCAGCTGCTTTATAGGCGGAGGTTTACAACTAAGGGTTTTTCAGAGTAAGGAGGAGATTTCTAATGACAAATAGATATCATTATATAATCATTGAGACTTATCAATCCCACGGCGAATTATCGAGGCATTCAATACGGGCACGTCCGCTTCCAGGACAAGGCTTACCCCTAACAATGAGGGTTGAATGCTCTACTTTTATGCGAGAATTCCACCCCATAGGAACAAAGTTTAAGGTAAAAGCAAAAATCAAATCGACTGATGAAGCTCCTCATATTTATACTTCGTGGCAATGGAAATATGAAGTAGTTTCCGATGATGATGCGCGTAAATTCATCTCACAGGCCATATATGCGTGAGCAATAGCTTGAGTGTAGCTTGTAATAATGCATAAGGCATCCCTTTTGCTAAACCAATATGAGCAATGCAATGTATTGTTTTTTTTTGACTTCGTTTGTTGCATAAGGGCAGTGCAAAAACGGAGAGAGAAAATTCATGAAAAATGGTCAAAGGCGATATGGTGATTGTGCTTTCACCCACACCGAGAGTCCCGCGAAGCGGAGATCGGAGTAAGGGATGTCGCGATCGCGTTCCAGGTGCGTGGGACGCCTGCATCTCGCTTCGGTATCGACCTTCTTGCGAAAGGGCACTGCGCGGTCGCATTCTGCGCCGCTGCGTCCTGCTCTGCACCCCAAAAACCGCGCACTCCACCCTTCTAACTGCTGGATTCAGGATGACTGTTTTTCCACTAATAATCGAGCGGAGAATTTATTCCACGGCGGGTTGCGAAGCCGGTTCGTATTGGGGCGTCCAATCAATTATCTCCGCGGCGAGCCGGTCAGTGGCCCTGCCGAATGCCGCGATGACTTCAGGTATTTCCCTGCCTTGTACGGGTTCGATGATCTCAAAGCTGCGCGTGGCTACGATGCGGTTTCTTCCGGGCTGCACCAGCGTTGCGTATAAACGGATATTCACGGCCGGTATGCCGTTTTTGTATTCCACCTGGAATGCGGTCAGGTCACCCCCGAGCTCCAGATCGGCCATGAGATTATTGTTGCCGCTGCTCACGGAACTGAATCTGCCATCGATGCGAAAGGCTACGGCGAGCTGATCACGCAGTAAAATCGGCGCCGGGTTGCCCCAGCGTATGCCCTTGTAAGCACTGATCTGGTTGTCCTGCCGCAGTACCAGCACGCGCATGCTGTCGGTCAACTGGCTGCTGTGCGGGGTAGCAATGCGCAGCGCCCACGGCAGACTGCCTGCCTGGGCCGAGCGCGGAATCGAAGAGGAGGGCAGTTGATAGATCTCCAGCTTTTCGGCTTTCGGCAATATCGAGCAGGAAGACAGGAATACCAGTCCCATCACCGCCGATATCGACCCGAAACGGCAAAAGTATTGCGGCCGAAGCGCACTACCCATCATGGTTCAAACTCCTGAATTTTTTCACGGCCGGTCAGATAATCGGCCGGGTTGTCCTCCAGCCTGCGCATTATCCTGTTCATTGAGCCCAGTGTTTTTTGCAGTTCTTGCAGGGCAGGCCCAAGCTCGTTCAAGCCACGCATTCCGCCACCAAGCGCATCCTGGTTGTCGAGCAGCAGTTGGTCGATGGTGGCGGTGGTTTTTGCCAGCGAAGCCGCCGTTCGCTCCACGCTGTCCAAAGTACGCGCACCCTGATTGTTGATCAGGGCGTCGGCGCTGTCCATCATCAGCGAAGCCTGCCGCAACGCCAGATTTGCTTGCTGGCTGGCGGTCGTCAATTCCTTCACCAGCACTTTGAAATTCTCGCTCTGCCCGGCTATTGCCCCTGAAGCCTGCGCGATATTTTCCACCGTTTTACTTAAGTGCTGCGCGTTTTCTCGTGACAAGACATCCTTGGCGCGCAGGATCAACTCGGTGATGTCCGCCATGGTACTGTCACTCTGCTCCAGCAGTTTGGCGATTGGAGAAGGGGTGGCCACGATCACAGGATCTTCGTCTTCCGCCGCCACCAGTCTGCGGCTATCCGGAGATCCGCCGCTGAGTTCTATAATGGAGTTTCCGGTGATGCCCGTAAACGACAGCCGCGCTTGGGTATCCTGTTTGATCTGGACATTGCCTTGCACACGTATCCGCGCGAGTACTTTGCGGGGATCGCGCGGATCGAGCGCAAGCCCGACCACATCGCCCACCTTTATACCGCTGTACTGCACGGCGCTGCCGACGGACAAGCCTCTTACCGCTTCGTTGAAAATGACGCTGTAATATCGCTGTCCGGTATCGCTGGGCGATTTGCCTAACCATAAAACGAATAGCGAGACAGCCGCCACGGCGATAACGGTGAAGAGCCCGATCAGCACATGGTGAGCGCGGGGTTCCATCAACCGGCCTCCTGCAGTCGTTGGCGTCCCGCTTGGTGAGCCGCCCGCCCGCGTGGGCCGTGAAAGTAATCCTGCACCCAGGCGTCGTCGGTGGCTTCAACGACATCCAGCGTATCCGCCACCAGGACGTGTTTGCCGGACAGTATCGCAACCCGGTCACAGATGGTGTAGAGCGTATCGAGGTCGTGCGTCACAATGAAAACAGTCAGCCCCAGCGCATCGCGCAAAGTGATGATGAGTTGGTCGAATTCCGCGGCGCCTATCGGGTCAAGGCCCGCCGTAGGTTCGTCCAGAAAGAGTATGTCCGGGTCGAGGGCCAGCGCCCGCGCAAGCGCAGCACGTTTTACCATGCCCCCGGACAACGTGGCCGGGTATTTTTCGCCGGCGTTGGCGGGCAATCCTGCCAGTGCGAGTTTTACGTTCGCGAGATGCTCGGCATCGGCCCGGCTGAGGCCGGCATTTTCCATGAGCGGCACAGCGACATTTTCGACGACGGTCAGCGAAGAAAACAAGGCGCCGCGCTGGAAAAGCAAACCAAACCGCCGCTCGAGCCGGTATCGGCGCTCACGCGACAACTTGAGGACGTTTTCGCCAAGCACACATACACTCCCTGACACAGGTGTCTGCAATCCGACTATCGTACGCAATAGTACCGACTTGCCTGAGCCGGAGCCACCGATCACACCCAGGATCTCCCCACGATAAACGTCCAGATTCAGCTTTTCATGTACGGTCTGCTTGCCAAAACGGTTTGTCAGATCGCGGACCTGAATTATCACATCGCGGCTGGGAGAAGCAGTCGAGCTTACCATCCCATCTCCATGAAAAACAGCGCGCCCAGCGCATCCAGAAGAATAACGACGAAAATGGATTGGACCACGCTGGAAGTCGTGTGCTGGCCAACCGACAGTGCGCTGCCGCTGACCTTGAAACCTTCGAGACAGCCGATGACCGCGATCACGAAAGCGAATACCGGCGCCTTGGACATACCCACCAGAAAATGCCGCAACTCGATCTGTTCCTGAAAAATCGACAGGAACATCGCTGGCGAAATATCCAGCGCCAATGCGCAGACGACCGCGCCGCCGAGTATGCCTGAGATCATGCCCACGAAGGTAAGAATAGGCAGCGAGACGAACAACGCCAGCAGGCGTGGCAATATCAGCAAGTCGACCGGGCTCAGCCCCAGCATGCGAGCGGCGTCAATTTCTTCATTGGCTTTCATGGACCCGATCTGGGCTGTGAAGGCACTCGCCGTCCGACCAGCCATCAGAATAGCGGTGAGCAGGACAGCAAGCTCGCGCAGGAACGAGAAGGCCACCAGATTAACGGTATAGATGCTGGCGCCGAAATCGGCCAGCACCGTTGCGCCAAGAAACGCAATCACCGCTCCGACCATAAAATTGAGCAAGGCAACGATGGGCACGGCATTCAGGCCAGTTTCTTCAATCTGGGCCACTACTGAAGTGATACGCCAGCGCCTTGGACGCAGAATGGTATGGGTCAGGGCCTGGAGCGTGAGGCCCGTAAATCCGAGCAATGCTAATGCCTGCTGTCGGAAGATTTCCATGGCATGCCCAATCCTCTCGAGCAGTTCGATTGCCGCCGAGCGCCGCCGCGTGTGCTGGATTTTACCGGTGGTGCTCATCGCATCCGCTACCGTTCGCAACAGTGCATCGCGTTCCGTAGTCAGCACTGAATCGGGACCGGATAGTTTCCGGGCGAGTTCGACGCCGAGCAACTCAAGCAGCCTTGAAGCCCCCGCCGTGTCAAGCGCGCCCAGGCCACTCAGGTCAACCTGGTTACTCTGCGCGCCAGCCAGATCCTCCACCTCGGTGCGAAGCCGGGCGATTTCCTGTCCCAGTGCCGCGTAGTTGTCAAGGGTCCAATCGCCGCGCACGGTCAGTTTGGGCGGGATGACGGAGGAATCCCAGGCGAGGAGTTTTGAATTAGCGCCGGGTGTCATGGGTTTCTACTTTTCCGGATGTAAATGGGATAATCGCAGGAATCCGTTGAGAGGCTTGTTTGCTCTCCCGGGCGTCGATGGACGGCGATAATTTCATATGACATCGGTGGTAGAGGAAGAGGATGGCGCGACATGGAGCAGGCTGCGTTTTTGGTGATTGAAACTCATCGCCATCCTAGCATAGTGGAAGTAGCGAAACCGCGCTTGTTAAATCGCATTCACGATGTTTCTGTTTAGCGTCGGCTCAGCCTCGGTATTGGTTTCGGGGCGTGTGGCTAGTGACCTACGCCGGCCGATATTGATCGAGGCCGTCGGCCAGCTTCGCCATTCTTCAACTTCCTGGAACCGGGGTTCGCCATGCCGTCTTGATTCAAATGCATGATATCCCGTCAGGCAACCAACTGAAAATACGTTTAAAAAACTATCTGTTTGTGCGGACGGTGTCAAGCACGAAGTATAGTGCGGGAACGGGCACGAGTGCTGGCCTATCGGCACGCAGCAAAACCTGCGTAATGGAAAGGGAGAGTAAACCACGCTCAACTGTATCGGCAGGTTATACGTCCTCGCGTCGGTTGATTCCGGCGCTAAAACAATCTGCCACGTTGCCTAGTAATGCAGATCGGGAGGCATGCGCTATTCGCTACCATGGCATATCTGCTATGGTTCAATCCTGGATGATACGTACGTAACCCTGAAT
Organism: Nitrosospira sp. Nsp1; assembly: GCF_900100985.1. Taxonomy (NCBI): domain Bacteria; kingdom Pseudomonadati; phylum Pseudomonadota; class Betaproteobacteria; order Nitrosomonadales; family Nitrosomonadaceae; genus Nitrosospira; species Nitrosospira sp. Nsp1. The sequence continues at coordinate 192 of NZ_FMUF01000026.1, read as the reverse complement.
CCGGCGGTTGACCGCTCATTTTTTAGCTTATTTGGGAAGCTGGCGCTATGAACAGCAAGGATAAGTTTCACAAAGTAGCGGAAATAGAAATAGTAGATACTCTGTTCCCGTCAACAATAATTTTCGATTTTTCTGCCTCATGCGTGAAGCGCATAGAACCGTCGATTATCGAACGGCTGATTGTGGGTAAAC
>NZ_FMUF01000008.1:0-135117 GCF_900100985.1 Nitrosospira sp. Nsp1 | reverse complement strand
CCACTTGCAGCCATGCTCAGCCACATACAAAATGGCGTTCAATACGTTCAGATTACTGAGACTGACATTGCCCCGCTGAAGCGGCAGGCAGTGTACGATTCGCTCGTACTGGGCTTGAGTGATTTCCATGCCCGCAAGTATACCTAAATACATGCAATATGGCTATTAGAGTTAACAGGCCCTAGTTCATTTCTTATAATCCGTATCCCGCGATACCCGTTCCCGCAAGGACGAAACATCTTCTGGCGGGGCTTTCCAAATTTGAAAAATTATTTTTGAAGCGCTTCTATGGTACCCATGTGGAAGCCTAGTCTTCCTTTGCGTCGCTCATCAAAGTAGCGCCTCAGGGGTTCGCTAATGACACGGAAAGCCAGCGTATCCCAAGGAATTTCCGTTTCGTGGAAAAGTTTGACATCCAGGCTTTCAATTCCCGGTTTGAAGTCGAGATCCAGCATCCTTGCACGGAACAACACGTGCACTTGGTTGATATGAGGCAAATTGTAGATGGAATAAAGATCTCCCATTTCCACCCGGGCGTTGGCTTCTTCCAAAGTCTCGCGTTCGGCGCCCTGGATCAGGGTCTCGGCATTTTCCATGAAGCCCCCCGGCAATGTCCATAATCCTTGGCGCGGCTCGATGGCGCGACGACACAGCAATATCCTGTCTCCCCATTCGGGTATGCTGCCCACCACGATCTTGGGGTTCTGGTAATGAATGATATTGCATGCAGAACAAACGTAACGCGGCAGCGTATCGCCTTCAGGAACTCGCAATTCCACTAAACTGCCGCAGTTACTGCAATATTTCATTGGGATTAATTGGATAGGTATTATTTAATGCGACTGCTTACGCTACGTTGCGAGATATATTTTGCAGCCAAACAGGTAACCGCGCAATTCCCGAATTCAGTCTTCGACATGCTTGAAAGTCCAATAGGAGTTGAGGAAGTAGTTTATCAAGGTGGCGGGTATAATTCCGATGAATTGGTGAACCTGGGGCTGCACGTCCGGAAAGAATAAGGAAAGTGTGACAAAGGTGCCATAGCTCAAGATTAGCGAGAGGAGGGAGACCGTATTGAATTTAAGGCCTTTTATTCTGGTTTTGTCCTTGGTGTTGCGATCGCGAAATGTCCAGTAGTTGTTGAAAAGGAAGTTGGATATTATTGATATTTCTATGGAAATAGGTGAAGCAACAAATTTGTTCAAACCAAAAAAAAGTAGTAAGGTAAAAAATCCGAGATTAACAGCGACGCCTGTGGCACCGACAGCCAAGAATTTGATGAAGGTTTTTGAACTCTCGAAACGTATCCACCATGCATTTGCGACAAATTCGACGATATCTCGTAACCCCAGTTTTGAGTCGCCATAGCAGCGATCAATAAAATCGACAGGGACTTCAACAATTCTGGCCTTCTCGACTGTCACCGCGTGGAGCAGCGCAACCTGGAATGCATAGCCTTGCACCCCGAGCTTGGCAAAATCGATGCGGCGCAAAATGGATGTACGGATTGCCCGAAAGCCAGCAGTGCAATCACGCACCGAATAAATTCCCGCCAAGTAGCGTGCGACGATGTTTCCGAATCGCGAATTCAGACGACGGTATAGTCCCCATTCTTCTGGAATGCTCCCGCCTGGCACGTAGCGGCTGCCGATGACAAAATCGGCCCCATGATCGATTTCAGCCATCAGTCGCGGCACATCCTCCGGCTTATGCGAGAAGTCGGCATCCATCTCAAACACGACTTCCGCGTTTAATACGTCCATCGCGTGCAACATTCCGCGAATGTAGGCGACCCCCAAGCCTTTTTTCTCCCCCATAAGCAGATGCAGGTTGGAATGCTCAGCCTGTAATTCACGAACAAAATCCGCAGTTCGGTCCGGTGAATTGTCATCCACTACGAGTACATGCATGTCGTGGGCCAGCTTCTCAAACTGATGCTGTAGCGCCTCGATCAAGGGGCCTATATTTTCCCGTTCGTTGTATGTTGGGACAATGATAACAGTCTTCAATGAGTCAACTCTCCTAGGCATTTTTGGCCGAGATGTATTATCTTAGAAAATTCCAGTTCTTGTCTTTGCAGCAGGGAAGACTCTCGCTATCTCAGCCAGATGTCTTCCATAAACCGGCGGAAGGGCACCTTATAGGCATCTAATTCCATCATTTGATATGGGGGTTGATTTTATGAGTCAACGCGGATGAATATAGACGGCGGCAAAAAATGCGCAGGTTGCCGAAACCCGTTTGACTCCCCCAAAAGGAGTAAATCCTTATTTGGAAGAGGGATATGGGCGCGGCTTTGCGGGACAGGACGCCCCCATCGGAAAGCAAGTTGAACTGGACGCCGCTCCCTACGAGCCCGTAAAGCACGCCGGGTGAAAGTACCGTCCAGGCGGCGAAACTCGGCAATTATCCCATCTATTCTTTCCTGAACGGTGAACTATCGTTCAATTCGTCCAGATAATGACCGATGTCCTGCGCTTCCCGCTCCAGATAGCTTCCGATGACCCTGGCGAATTCGGGATGCGCCAGCCAGTGCGCCGACCAGGTGCGGACGGGAAGAAAGCCGCGCGCGAGCTTATGCTCTCCCTGTGCGCCGCCCTCGAACAACTTGATGTCATGTGCGATGCAGTATTCGATGGCCTGATAATAGCAAGTCTCGAAATGCAAACCGGATATAAATTCCTTCGTACCCCAATAGCGGCCGTACAGCGTATGTGCGCTGTGTAAATTGAGGGCGGCGCCGACCGGTTCGTTGTCGCGCAATGCCAGAATCAGGAGCACATTCTCCGGCATGCTTTTGCCAATCCGCATGAAGAATTCCAGATTGAGGTAGGGCATGGAGTGGTGCTCGTCGTAGGTCTTGTTATAACAGTCGATGAAGAAATGCCAGTGATCGTCGCTGATGTCATTTCCCGACAGCCACTGAAAATGGACGCCTGCAGCTTGTACTTTACGTCTTTCCTGCCGGATTTTCTTGCGCTTGCCATGACTCATCCCCGCCAGGAACATCTCGAAATTTTCATAACCTTGTCCGGCCCGGTTCTGCCAGTGAAACTGGATCCCGTGCCGCAAGGTCATGCCCGCCGCTTCCATTTCGCGCGCTTCATATTCCTGCGGAAAGAGACAATGGAATGACGATATTCCCTCCCCGCCTCTGTCTTCAATTATTTTCATTGCAGCCGAGATAAGCAGGGCGCGATGCGTCGGCGTCTCCGCGAGCAACCGCCGCCCCGTCACCGGGCTGAAAGGTACCGCGCTCAACAGTTTGGGATAATAAGGGTAGCCATAGCGTTGATAAGCATTTGCCCAGGCCCAGTCGAACACATATTCACCGTAGGAGTGGCTTTTCAGGTAAAGCGGCAACGCGCCACGCAGGACATTTCCCTCCCATAGCGTGACAAACTGCGGTAGCCAGCCCGTTTTTTTCGAGGCACACCCGGTTTCATGCATGGCGGACAAGAACTCGTGCCGCAGAAATGGATCGTCTCCGGTGAGCGCATTCCATGCCAGGACAGAAATGCCGGCAAGAGAATCGACTATTTTTATTTCAAATCCGGCGCTCATGCGGGATTGTCGCGCTTGCCGGCCTTCGGCGCAAGGCGGCTCATTCTGGTATTATTCGGCCGATTGTCAACAGAAACTCAACCGGCCGCCACACCATGAAGCTCGCCATTGCACAAATTAATTGCACAGTCGGCGACCTGAGCGGCAATACCCGAAAAATACTTGATTACGCCAGTCAGGCGAAGAAGGCGGGTGCGCAACTGGTTATCACGCCCGAGATGGCGTTGTCGGGCTATCCGCCGGAGGACCTGCTATTGCGGGCAGGATTTCGTTTCGCATGTGAGGATGCGCTTGCAGATCTGGCCAAGGAAACGAGCGGGATGACACTGCTGGTTGGGCATCCCCATCTCGAGGATAACAAGCTCTACAATGCGGCCTCCGTGATACGTGACGGCGAAATTGTTGCGACGTACCTCAAGAATCTGCTTCCCAATGATAGCGTATTCGATGAACGGCGTTATTTCGAACCCGGCTCCGATCCCTGCGTATTTGAACTGGACGGGGTAAAGTTTGGCATCAATATTTGCCAGGATGTCTGGCAAAAAGGCACAGCCACTCGCGCCAGGGAGGCGGGGGCGGACGTGCTCCTGGTGCTGAATGCTTCGCCCTACCACATGCGCAAGCAAGCCTTGCGCTATCAGTTGGTACGGCAGCGCATCGGCGAAACGGGACTTTCCGCCGTTTATGCCAATATGGTAGGCGGACAGGATGAGCTGATATTCGACGGCGCTTCTTTTGCCATGAATAGCAAGGGCGAACTGACTCATCAATTTGATGAATTCGGGGAAACGCTCGGCCTGATCGAATTGCAAAACGCGACTCCGGTAAGCGGCTACATCGCAGCTTCAAATACCCTGGAAGCAAGCGTTTATCAGGCGCTATGCCTTGGCGTAAAGGACTATATCGGAAAGAATGGCATACCCGGGGTATTGCTGGGCCTTTCCGGTGGCGTGGATTCAGCGCTCACGATGGCGATTGCAGTCGATGCCCTGGGTGCCGAGAAAGTGAAAGCGATAATGATGCCTTCACAATTTACTGCCGACATAAGCTTATCGGATGCGCGCGCCATGGCCCAGACACTGGGTGTAGGTTATAGCGAACTGCCCATCGAACCGGTATTCGGCAGATTCATGGATACGCTGGCCAATGAGTTTCCCACGCTGCCGCAGCGCAACGCCCAGGATACCACGGAGGAAAACGTGCAAGCGCGTGTACGCGGCACCTTGCTGATGGCGTTATCGAACAAGTATGGCTCGATCGTGCTCACCACCGGCAACAAGTCCGAAATGGCAGTAGGCTACTGCACTTTATACGGCGATATGGCCGGCGGCTTCGCTGTACTGAAAGACATCAGTAAAACCATGGTGTACCGGCTTTGCCGGTACCGCAACAATTCAGGTAATGTTATCCCGGAGCGTGTCCTCAACCGGGCACCCTCGGCTGAATTGCGCCATGACCAGACCGATCAGGACAGCCTTCCGCCTTACGATGTGCTCGACGCTATCCTCGAAGCTTATATGGAGCAGGATTTGTCGTTGCAGGTGATTTTAGGCATGAACTACGCCGAAGCTGACGTACGGCGGACGGTGCACCTGATTCGTCAGAATGAATACAAGCGCCGCCAGGCCCCGCCAGGCATCCGCGTTACCCAGCGAGCCTTTGGCAGGGACTGGCGCTATCCGATTACATCGAGGTATCAAGATGAATTTTAAAAATGGTGCGCGTGGATTCCGGTCATCCGGACTTTATGAAGGCTTTCCGAATTGATAACCGCTTCAATGAATAACCGAACAGCTTGAAGCATGACTGTGATACCAGTCTCCACGAATATCTGCTCAAAGGAACATACCGTGAAAAAAATCGAGGCTATCATCAAACCCTTCAAGCTCGACGAGGTGTGCGAAGCGCTCAATGAAATTGGCATAACCGGGCTGACCGTTACCGAAGTCAAGGGCTTCGGCAGACAGAAGGGCCATACCGAGCTCTATCGCGGCGCCGAGTACGTCATAGATTTTCTGCCAAAAGTAAAAATCGAAATAGTCGTGCTCGAGAAACTGGTGGATAGCGTTATCGAGACCATCGTCAACACCGCGCGTACCGGCAAGATCGGTGATGGCAAGATCTTTGTAACGAGTATCGAACAGGTAACGAGAATACGTACTGGAGAAACAGATGAGACAGCGATTTAGGCTTGGTGGGTCTCGCAATACGGATAGCAGTAGCAGTGACCCCTATGAACGATCGGCGGAAACAATCGTGAGGGATTGTCCATTCCTGAAAAAGTAATCTTATGCCGAGCCGGTCAAGCATGCTGATGGTATTTGCGCACCCGGTTTCTGGTTGGAAAAGTACAGTCCAACTTTATTCCTTTCGTAGCTTTTTCATGCCGGGCTCCTCTTGATACCAGCCCTGTTTCGGCTATTAACCCGTTCGGCATGATGGAACTTCAGTCGCGAAGCGTTATCTTATCGACATGAAAATGTGCCATGTAATGGCTATTTTGCCAGTATTGTTTGCGCTGAATGGTTTTGCCAACGAATTGCCCGATCTCGGCGATGTATCCCGGGCAACGATGTCGGCGCACCAGGAACGGGAGCTTGGCCTCAAGATCATGTCCGAGATCCGGGCCGACAGCAGCTATATGGAAGACGCTGAAATAACGGACTACCTTGCCAGCCTCGGCAATAGGCTGATTCTCGGCTCGAATGAGGCTCATCCCAATCAGGAGTTCGAATTTTTCGCCCTCCGCGACCCGACGATCAACGCATTCGCGCTGCCGGGCGGCTTCATGGGCTTCAACAGCGGGCTTATCCTGGCGGCGGAGAGCGAATCCGAACTGGCGGGTGTCATGGCGCATGAAATAGCGCATGTTACCCAGAAACACCTTGCTCGCATGATTGCCTCTCAAAAATATAGCATGCTGACGTCGCTGGCGGCGGCAGCCCTCGCCATCCTGGCTGCACGTACCAATTCGCAGGCAGGACAGGCGATTCTGGTTGCGTCCCAGGCGCGCCAGATTCAGTCGCAACTGGACTTTACCCGCGACCACGAAAAAGAGGCTGATCGCATCGGCTTCAACATATTGGTCAGTGCGGGATTTGATCCACACGGGATGTCGGATTTCTTTGAGCACATGCAGAAAGCAACCCGATTCTATGAAAATGGTGCCCCAGCGTATCTGCGTACCCACCCGATTACTTATGCGCGCATCGCAGATATCGAAAATCGTATTCACGATATGCCTTACCGGCAAGTTCTCGACAGCATGAATTTCCGGATGGTACAGGCGAAACTGCGCGCTTCCATCGATGAGCCGGCGGATGCGATACGGCACTTCGACTCCGTCCTGCGGGACAGGCGTTATACCAATGAGACCGTGGAGCGCTATGGGCTGATCAATGCCCTGTTGCGCGGACGAGATTACCTGCGTGCGGATAAGGAGTTGGAGCGTCTTTACGACACCTTGCAGCCGGATGCGGTAGATGAAGCGCTGGAAAATCATCATCTCGGTACATCCATTCAGATAGAACGTAAAGCGCCCCCTTCCCATGCCATGATCGAGACCCTGGCGGCTCGAGTCAAACTGGCTGGCGGCCAAACCGAGGATGCCCTCGACATCTACCAGGCCGCACTGCAAATATTCCCGCACCACCGCGCACTAATCTATGACTATGCAGATGCCCTCCTGCGCCATAGGGGCGCCGATAAGGCGCTCAAGTTCGTCAGCCGGCAATTGCAGTTGACCCCGAATGACATACGCCTTTACAAGTTACAGGCACAGAGCTATGCGGCGCTTGGCAATGTGATGGCCGCGCATCGCGCGCAGGCCGAAGTTTACTCACGGCAGGGCAATTATCATGCTGCTGTTGAACAACTGCAGATCGCGTTGCAAAACAGCGACGACGACTTCTACCACAACTCCAGTGTAGAGGCCCGCCTCAAGGAGCTACGCGAACTGGCTGCCGACCAGGACAAAAAGAAATAGGTCCTTTCGCCTGTTCTCCATGCGGTCCGGTTGGTTCCGGTCTGTGTCACGCTCTGCCTCAGCCGTATTCCTGATGGGTGGATTCAGGAATTATGAATATCATGCTGGCTCTCATGCTTGTGACCGTGACCGAGCACAGCCGTGAATCGGCATCCGCATGGTCGTCGGTTCCAGCTGAGGCGCTATCTTCTGCGTCCTTGGCGGCATCATAGATGTGTTGCTTCTGGTGGATTTCCTCAAGGAATCGAGTTATAAATAACAGTATTTGCTATTTCTTGTTATCATCAATCCAATCGGAGGATTAAACCCATGAATATTTCTTTGACCCCTCATTTTGAAGAGTTGGTAAAAGGTAAAGTTGAAAGTGACCTTTACAACTCGGCAAGCGAAGTTATGCGCGAAGCCTTGCGCCTTTTGGAGGAACGCGACCAATTACGGAACCTGCGGCTTGAAGAATTAAGGAGCGACATTCAGAAAGGGATAGACAGTGGCGAAGCAACTCCGTTGAATATGGAAGAGATCAAGGCGAGAGGTCGAAAACGGCTTGCCGCACAAAAGAGGGAAGGTTGAAATCTGATGCCGCGTTTACTGAAGCATCCAGAGGCTGAAAACGACCTCGAGGAAATTCGCGCAAGACAGCCCACATAATGCGGACAGGTTCTTGATCACATTCAGGAAAGATGTCTGGCACTGGCCGGCTTTCCGCAAATAGGAATGAGACGCGACGAACTTAAGATGGGCTTGTACAGCCAACCCATAGGTCATTACGTGATTTTCTATTTTCCGCTTGAGGACGGCATTGATATTATTCGCGTTCTACATGGCTACAAACCAGCACCAAATGGGAAGTAGGTCGGGCTACGCCCGACATCATTCCTTCGATCGTCGGGCGTAGCCCGACCTACTTTGGGGACAATCTCCGTACATTGGTGTGGCGAAAGGAGCTCGAATGCCTGAGTGGCACGAAATGTTGGGATTGGCGCCTTACCCCAACATACGCCTTGAAAATTTCAAGGATCTGCTTGCAAGGTCTCTCCAGCGCTGCGGCAATCATCTCGCGGAATACGGCGCAGGTGGATATTTCCGTAATTAGCTTTGCGAATTCCGGCTCAAACTGGACAGTAAAATAGAGATGTAGCGGTACGCGGGATAATCGTGGCAACCGCTGAGATTTTTCTGAGGAGCCACATGGCCAACAATAGATTATCCATGCGCTTGGCAGAGGCAGTTCCCCTCATTTCCTCCTGCATTTATTCAAGCAGTCAATATACCACTGTCGCCAAAATGGCGACAGATTTCTGGATGAAATCCCCTGTAGAGAAAGCTTGAATTTCTGATGCAAGAGCACGTTCACGGTCGTCGATCACCACATGTCAAACCCTGCCGTGTGCAAATAATGATGTCTTATCTGTCTGACCCCATTATTTTCCTCTACTAAAGCTCCCTGTTCGTTTCGGCGTTGAATTTACCAGACTCTTCCTCTATGGTTAAACTGAATATGTTCAGTACGCACCAAGCCAGAAGACGTTGGCATACAGAATAAAAGTGCATCGGTAAACAGACAGGTTTTGCTTTCTTTTTTTCAAGCTTGCTTGTTCCATCATTGCTGTGAATCGCACACTTGCTCAGCATTTTGAGCCAGATTCCACAATTCTCTTCGAATTAGAGGCAGCAAAAAATGCCTATCCTTGAAAAAGAAGAAAAAATGTCAGCTCTCGAAAGAGAGCTCATCAATGCGGCGTTTCGTGGCGACTGGGCGGGATTCCCAAAACTTCCTGTTCTTTCCGAGTTTTTTGTGCAGGAAGATTCCAGGCTTTTTGTGCAGGAAGAGGCCGATAACACCGTTCGTGGAATTTTTCTGCGAGAACTCCTGCTTGGTTTGCAAGCTCCGGCTAAGGATGCAGAGGCAAATTCACGTCTGCATGGCGTCCGGCTACGCGGCGCCATTATCAAGGGTGAGATTGATTTGAGCGACTGCAAAGGAGCGGCAGGGACGCCATTGCCGCCACTGCTGCTGGAGCACTGCATTATCCACGACGGATCCGGAATAAAGAACCCGGTTGTCCGCAATGGCGCCAGCGGAGAGGAGAAAATTCTCAGTGCAGTAAATGCCAGTAATGTGCGGCTTAGCCGTCTATCACTTCGTGGATGCAGAATCTCCGGACGTGTTGACCTGACCGACGCCACTCTCGATGGTGATCTTGAGATTAGCGATGTTGCACCGCTCGATAATGGTAGCCCTTGCCAGATCTTTGCCAGCCGCTGCCGCATCGGTGGCTCGGTGATTGCTCAACGAACGCACCTCAGAATCCCGGATGGTCAGCGTAGCGAATTCGATACTCCCGATTATGCGCTAAATCTGTCCGCTGCCGAGATCCATGGATTCGTCATGCTCCAGCCAAGCTTTTATGCCCAAGGCGGCGTAAGCGTCAGGGGTGCTCACGTCAGCAGCGATATCTGGGCGGAAGCTGCAGTGTTTTCAGCATCGGATGAGATTGCGTTTCGTGCCGAATCGTTGCAGTGCGATGGCGCAGTTGCACTCCGTGGGAAAGAAGGAACAGGAGGGTATTACTGCCAGTGCGAGGTGTTGGGAGAACTTGATTTCATGGGCGCCACAATTGGGTTTCTCGATCTCCGTGGCGTCCATATCAGCAAACGGCGGGGTTTGAAGAATTCATGGATGTTAAATCTTTACCTGGCGCGCGTGCGCGACAATTTTTTGCTTGGCAATCACGACTCAGCACTCAGGACTATTGTTGAAGGTCCTATCGGCGCATCGGCGATGACCGTTGGTGGAGAGTGGGATTTGAGAGGCCTGGCACTGAATCTACCGCCCGATTTGAAGTACCTGGGCATCAATGCATCCAACCTTCGCGTCAGCCGAGATCTGAAACTTGGCTATCAGGCCATTTCCATTGATCTGACCAGCAGTCATGTCGAGCGTAATCTGAGCATCGAGCATGCGACCATGGAGGCACCGTCCAGTCAGGAAGATGGCTTGCTTGCACGCAACATAACGATAGGCAATGACTGCAATCTGAAAGCCATCTCCGGTACTGTCAACTTGGAATTGGCGCGTATCGGCGGTGCACTGGATGTGCGCGCACAATATCTTACCTCGCTGAATGTGGAAGATGCCGAAGTACGAGGGTCGGTATTCATCAGCGGCATATTTATGCCGCTGATGAAAAAGCATCGAATAAGTTTCAACGGTGGCAGCTATCGGAGCGGATTCTCCATCGGTGATCTCGAAAATAGTCTCAGATTTATAAATCCTCCGAGTTCTCTCGTGACTGACATTAAGAATATGCCCATTCCTACTCTCAGTATCGAGGATGCGTGCATCGCAAATGATTTTCAAGTGACGAAGGTTCGGGCAGCGGAAGTGCTCGTTATCGAAGCCTATAAGGCGCCACTTTCTTTTTATCCCAATTGGGTGCTTGTCGAAGCGCTATGTCAGCTTGAGAAAGAACGCAAAGCTATTATCGCTTTCCTAAAGCATCAATCGGATACGACAATGGAATCAATTCTACTTGGGGGGCAGTCGACACCCATTCATCAGCTGAATGGACGTGGCACGCTGAAACTTGATTCCGCGCCGATGGTACGGGATTACCTGAGATTTTTCTGTGCCTATGTTTGGGGAGGAGATGAAAGAGAGGAAGGCGCCTTCCTTATTATCGAGACGGAGAAAGCGCTCGGCGGTGCGAGATTATCGGCTCCAGTAGAATTTGCTGAGGTATCGGTGAAGAAAGACGAGGAAAAGGGTTGGAGCTGTATCGCCATGATGCGCTATACCAGCAAACTGTATCGCGCTGAGCTGCACGTAAATCCTGATGGCAATGTGGAGATGACCAAGGATGAATTATTAGCTGATATTGAAGAAAAAAACCCGGTTACATTTGAATCGCCCTTACGCATCATTACTGACTCACGCATCAAAGCTGATCCTGGCGGTGCGCCATTCTGGTTGAGGACGATTTTACCTGCCGCACAGGTGGAGAAGATCACGCGCGAAGAAATTGCCCAGGATGTTGAGCCTATCTTGTTGCAACAACTGGTACAACCTGGGATTCAGGAGAATGAAGCTGCTACTGCATCAGGCCGTGCGGAAATCTGTCTACGTGGCCTCAAGGCCAGGGTGCTTCATCATAACCTTCGGGAGTCCGGTTCCTGGGGACTCGGTATAAGGCTAAAGCTTAATGGGTTCGAATATGATCGTGTCGAAACCGAGGGAGTTGAGGGTAAGGACAAGATAGTTAAGCCCAGGATAGTTAAAGATAATACCGATCCGAAAAAAGCATTTAACGAAACGGAAATACCGAAACTGGAGAAACCGAAAACACGTTCGTCAAGACGCATAGACGAAACGGCCGATGCTCACATCAGTTGGTTGATCCGGCAGTATGATTGCCCCCACGCAAAACCTCATAAGCACGCCCGTGACCGATTAATAGTTTGCGCCATCGAAGCGGATAGCGCTGAGTCGGCACAGGGAGAAAGTGTCTATGAACCGCAACCTTACGAACAACTAGCACGCGCATTACATAATGAGGGTAAGTATGAGGTTGCTAAGCGCATCACACTCGCGAAACTCTCGCTCGAACGTCGATTTGTCCATCACCAGTGGATTCGTCCGTTTCTATGCATAATGGAGAAATGTTTCGACTATGGCTTGTTTCCGGGGAAAAGCGTGACGTGGTTCCTTATGTTATGGTTGCTCGTCGGTACGGGTACTTTCTATATTGCAAATTACCAAGTTGATGAGCCTGTGCTTGTGCGGAATTCCGGGGCAGGTACGTTAGCATTACCCGGGCAACGTTGCGGCGAAGAAATCGATTCCTTATGGTATGCGCTGGATGTGTTTGTTCCAGGACTGGACCTCAAGCAGGAGGATAGATGCTCGATCACTACTCGCGATGAGGCGAAGCCGTGGCGTGCTTTCAGTGTGATATACGAAATATTGGGCGCAATAGTGACACCCATCATGTTGCTCAGCGTGACAGGCATGCTACGCCGATATATTGAGCGATGAGGGATTAGTTATGCTGGCGTGGTTTCATCGCGCATTATCTTCAGCCTGTAGGATATCCTTGATTGTAATTTGCCGGAGCTGGTCTTATTAGGTTCTGTTAACTCTAATAGCCATCCTATTGTGCGGTATGAGTAAGTGCTGCGTCACCAAATCTGGTGAAACCTGTAACGTTATCGGTTACAGTAAATAATTAGTTCGTTCGGCATAAAGGTCTAGGGCGCTTCTATGAAACGGATGACACCTCAGGTATACGGGCAGATCATGCCCAGAGACTGCGACGCGTGTTGTCCTTACTCGACCAGATGCAGACGCCGCAGGAAGCGAATTTGCCGGACTTGCGCTTGCATGCTCTTAAAGGTGACTTACGCAGATTCTGGTCTATTACGGTTTCAGGCAACTGGCGGATAATTTTTAAGATGGTGGCTCAAACGTGACGAACGTTGATCTGGTGGATTACCACTAACGAAAAAGGAAGAAAGATGGCCATGAAAAATCCTGCTCACCCTGGCCTTCTGGTCAAGCACGAGTGCCGCTATTGACCGTACCGCACCACATCGCAGCGATTAGCCGAACAATCGGCACAACTTCGCCCAAAGCCCTTTCGGCATGTTGCGTGTCGGTACCGCTGCCGCAAGCTGTGGTAGTTCACATTGCTCTGGCAGAATCGGCTCTGCAGACTGCGCATAGAACTTCGCCTTGGCCGTCTTGTTTCGTTTCTGCTCCGCTTCGATCCTAGCCTTGTCCCAGAACTCTGCTCCGGCCACGCGGTTGTTTTTGATCACGTAGTGCGACCTGCAAGGTAGGTTCCAGTTGCCAACTGAAGGCCAGAGCGAAATCGTCTCGCCATCGAAAGTCAACCGCCAGTCTGTAGGCGTCAAGGGCGTCACTACCTCGTGTCCACAGCCGCAGCAGCAGCTGTGGACCACGGTTCCGTACTCCATCGACACGTAAAGTACCCCAGGCGCCAGATCCCGCGGAACTCCCTTTACGAAGTGCAGCGTAAGCTCGGTATGCTTCATCATGCCAAGTCACCATTCAACAACATGTTGCCGTCGGTCGTATAAGAACAGTGGTGCTCTTTTTCGAGGTCGCGGTAAAAGCCACGTATTTTTTTCCACTTGATGACGGCCAGCGCTGCGTTCAGCATGTTCAGGTCGGCGACCTGGATGTTGGACGCGTACACGTTCTCTGCGCCGCCGCCTTCGAACGAGATGCGATCCCGAACATGGTTACGCTTGCCTGGCGTACTGGCAGTCACTCGCAGGATACCTCCCAGTGAGCCGTTAACGAGTTCAAGACCCATCCCCACATCCACGAAAGGCACGTCTAGGTCTTCCAATTTCTGTACTACCAGACGTTTTGACTCTCCCGCCTCCATGCAAAGGAAAGCAAAGGTGACGCCCTCCAGCAGGTGAATGTTACTAGCGTCGATTTCCACGGGGTACGGCAAGATATGACGGTGCATCCTCCCATAAATCTCGGCAAGATAATCGACCTTTTTCGGCACGTCGCGGAGCATTTCGATAGTGGGCGCACCCGGGGCACGAAAAGCGTTGTGTTGCAGAAAGTCGTCGCTATCGATGAGGCGGATTTCGCGCACTGGCGTCTTCGCCAATTGGTCCAGCACGTAGGAACCCGTGCCTCCCACCCCGACAATGACCATCCGTTCGCTTTCCAGCTGCGCAGTCAATTTCCCTATGCCCACTCTGTCCGACGCAGTTTCGATATAGTTGAACACGCTGTCCTCCTCCGCATCAGGTTCCCTGAACACGCGAGGAGTCGTGCCTGGTTTAAGCACGGCCGCGGGGCCAGAGAGGATCGTCGCATAAGTTGACATCTTCTGGTGGTAGTCGCTGTAGCCATTCGCTCCAGGCTTGCTTGAAAACATGTGCTGCGCGGTCAGCTCTAGCTTTTCCGGTACCCCACCGATGCCTTGGATTGGGGTTCCATCGGTGTTGCATGGGAATTCGCCTTCGAATTGCACCGTGTGCGGTTCGGGTTTCTGGGTAACGTTCCCGGATAAACACAGACTGGACGTAAGCGTGCCCGTCTTCACTTCTCGCTGCGCATTGACGTAGGGCACCTCGCGCAGAATCAAGGATCCGCCTACGATCTGCACAAAGTAGCCATCCTCGCGCAAGCGCTTGAGGTCTTGATTAAGACTGAATAGTGCGGCCGACATTGATAATGCTCCCGTTCTTGACTTCCACAAAACCGCCGGCGGCCAGCTCGCCGCTATGGGGCTTAGAGGCCACACCGCGGTAGGTGATCGAATACTTGATGTTTGGTGTCGGGGCTTCGCCCGGGTATGCAATCGCCACCAACTGCGCAAAGGTCTGATGGCTGTCCTCGACTTCGACCTCGTGACCATTGATCACAATCTCAACCCTCGGTTTGCGCTTAGGTGCGATCACAAAATGCTCCACGCCCGGAACAGCCAAATCTACGGCCTCACCCAGTTCGATCTGGCGATCTTCCCCGCCACGAATGACCAAGAAAACGGCCTCGTTTTCGCCAGGGTTCGCCAGTGCGTACAGCGTGGCGCCTGAAATCGCGGGCTTGCCCCAAGAAACTTGGCTGTCGTTGACTGTCAGCTTAAAATCGCGGTCAGTCTGGAAGGCCACGAAGCGCTCAGCCCCCTTGTCGCGCAGGTCAAAGGGTTCGTCAAGTCGCACGTCCTCAAAGTCGCCTGTTTCCAGGATAGCAAACAGGCTGTAGTCCCCGCGTACGCTCAGCCCTGCAGCTGCAAGGATCTGACGCCCCAGCGGTATCGGGTCGCTGACCTTGATCGGGCTGAAGTTCAAATTCTCTTGTGCGAATAGGATGCGGTAGGCCCGAGACGGACGCAGGCCGCGGTTCTCGCGAATTGCTTCGCCCACGTCGTCGAAATCGACATTTTTTCCAGTTTCCATTTACCAACCCCTTTAAGGTTTGGCTAGACCCAGCGTCCAGCTCTACCTTCTCATCGGAGTCGCGGGAGCAAACCGGTAAACTTTTTCAGAAATTTTTTCTGAGGGCACCTGGGGGGAAGGGTCCACACACGAAAAAAGCCGGACAGGCTGGGCAAACCCGAGCCGACCGTGTCACCTGAAACACGCCCGAACGAACCGATTGGAGCGACGCCACCAGCTTGGCACTCCCGTCAGCCAATTGTTTGGGCGTGAAATCGACGGTGTGGGCAGCGCCGTCCGACAAGTAGACAAACTCCACTGCAGCGTCGGGAAAGGCATTGCGCGCAGCCAGCAGGAAGGTTGCGGCGTCGAGCTCTTTCAGATCGTTCGACCGTTTATGACCGGTCTGCACTCGCCGAAATGTGCGCCGGCCGTCTGCGCCCACCAGCACGTCGTCCGGGAGAACGACGATAGTCTCTTTCCCGAACGTAAGACTCAGGCCGACTGGTGGTTCGGCGGTGTGTCCTTCGCGAATTGAGGTGAAATAGCCCAGCATGCTCTTGGCCAACTCAAGATAGTCGCTCACATACCCGTGATTCGCAAGCCCAGATGCGGCGAAGGCTTGACCCAAGTCTTCGTCCAGGGATCCGGCGGCAGGTACGCCGCTCCTAACCACGACTTGATATGCCGTGCGCACCGCGTCGTGCATCTGCATGAACGGCGTCGATATGCGCTTCCCGCCAACCCGCAGCACGTGGGTGTAAAAGAAGCGCCGTTGGCAGGATTGGTACAACGAAATCTCACGGCCTTTGAAGCTGAGTCCGCCCTCAATCACAAGGTCGATTGCAGTGTCTTCCGGATCCGAAGGTGTTGGCTGCGATGTTGTAACGCTTTTGATCATCACTGCGGCACCTAGCCAATCGATGAATTTCGATGGTGCCCGGCGGGCTCCAGCAGCGTTGCGCGTGGCCGCATACATGAAAAGTCTGTCCTTGGCTCGCGAGAGCGCGACATAGAAGAGGCATTTCTGCTCTTTCTCGTGCTCCATCCGGTGCAGTTCTTTTGGGTTACCGTCTGCACCCTCAACCATGCCCGACGGGGGAAAGCATGCCGGTGCCCGAACTGCACTTGGCAGCGTGTTGACGTTCATTCCAGGCAGGTGCACCACTGGAAATTCAAGGCCCTTAGCGCCGTGTATGGTCATCAGCTGTACCGCGTCGATGCTTTGTGCCGCGGCAGGCAGCTTACGTAAATCCCGATCGTCACCCAGTTTCACCAGCCGACGGACTCGGTCCAACAACCGCGTGATAGGCAACCCCCTGCCAGTTGGCTGGACTCTGACAAAGTTTAGCAGTTGCCACATCGCTATGCCTCGAGCCCGGTCGGCAGTTTCTACGGATTGAGCCAAATGCGCCGCCATGCGGGTCCGATCCAGCAATAAGGTCGCCATCACGGTCCAAGGCACAGAGTCATCGCCAAACCCCTCAAAAGCCTTAGCCAGCTTATTAAGCGCCGATTGGCCGTCCACGGACAGATCGTTGATCGCTCCATTAGTCGACCGCCAGTTTCCAGCTTCAAAGTTATGCTCTTTCAAGTGGTCCATCACTGCTGCAACATCCCCCAATGTCATCGCAAAATCAGGCAAACAAGCAGTCCTGAGCAGTCCCATGGCGCGCCGATCCACCAATAGCGACACTAAACCCAAAAGATCTTTAACCTCCGGACGCTCGAACAAGCTTCCCAAGAACAATACAGGCACATTGAGCCGCTCGAGCTTCCGTCCAAATTCAGAAAGCTTTTCGTTGCCGGTGCAAAGGACAGCCTGATCCCTGTAGCTGTAGCCTGCTGCACGCATCTCGGCCACAGCGTCTGCGATGGCAACTACCTGCGCATCACCTTGTTCGATCAACCGCAGTTCTGGAAGGTGCCCCTCCGCTCCCCGGTCAGACGTCAGTTCACTCATAGCGCCACCAAAGACCATGCCGACCGCAAATTTCGAAAATGCCGCCACAATTTCTTCTACGGATCGGTAGTTTACCTTCAGGCAGCCTCGGTCACCGCCCGGGAAGTCGTCGATCCCGAACCGGTCCATGTTGAAAGAAGAAGCACCACGAAAGCGGTAGATTGCCTGCTTTGCGTCCCCGACGACCCACAGGTTCTCGCCTTCGCCGCATAGCGCGGACAGCAGCCGGACGCTGCTTCGATTAACGTCTTGGTACTCGTCCACCAACACATGATTATAAGTCTCGCGAAGCATCGTCCGCACTACGTCGTTGCTTTCCAGTAGCTGTACCGGCAGACATACCAAATCGCCGAAGTCGACGACTTGGGTTTGGCGCTTCAGTCGCTCGTATGCCTTATAGACTTTGGCAACTTCCATGGTCTTCTCTGCCGCCAGAATATCTTCTTCGCTGGCTGCCGTCGTCAGCATGGTCTCCGCAAGCTGTCGGTACGCATCGGCGTCCACGACCTCATCCTTCGCGCGTGAAATAGCTACAAGAATGTCCGTAATGATGTCGGTAGGATCGTAGATATTCCGGTAGTGCTTTAGGCCCAGCCTCGGAAACTCCTGCTCAAGCAACTCCACCGCTTCTGTACGATCAAGCATGCGGGGGTCAACGGGAAGTCCCATTTCCGTGTGAAAGCGGCGGAGAAGGTCCAAGCCGAACGCATGAAAGGTGCCGATCCACATTGCCGCTGCGGCGGCGCTGTCAACGCGCGCAATTCGCTCGGCGATTTCGCCTGCAGCCTTGTTCGAGAACGTCAGCACCAGGATACGGCGAGGATCGACTTTCTCCGTCAATAATGCTTTGAGACGGGCAATCAAAGTTTGAGTCTTTCCAGTGCCGGGACCCGCTTCCAGCAAGTAGGCACCGCCTTTATGACCCGCTGCAACAGTCTGCAATTCGTTGAGCGCGCGCTCCTTGTACAGATCATCGACAGTGGTGACCATGGGCGGCAGCAGGAGAGCATCGAGCAGCTGCTGGGCTACCACTTCGAACGGTGCACCCAATTTCTCGGCGATATCCGAGGCAGTCATGCATTCTTCAATGTGCAGCCTCCGAACAACTGGCCTGGGCAGCAAGAACTCTCGCGCGAAGAGGTCCATCTGAACCTCCCGGCGCTCCCGCCGTCCGTAATCCATCACGCGATCCATGCCTATAGGTGATGCCTCAGCAGGCCGGGTCGGATCGATGATGTATGGCGCGACGTCTTTGGCATCTTCGAAGTCGTCACCAAGTTCGATGTGACCGATCTCATGGGCGACGAGGAATGCCCTTTCGAATTCGGTACCCCCGCGTTCGTACAGAATGAGGCCATCTTCCTGTACAAAGGTCGCACGGCCTCCATTGAGACCCACCGCACCTTTGTTTGTGCTCTCGGCGTCAAGATCGCGGCGTTTTACCTCAGCCAGTGCAAAAGTCAATGGCTTCCAGGGATCGTGCCCAGCAACGACTGCCTGTGCGTACAGGGCTTCGGCTCTCTGTCTGCCAATCTCAATCGCGTCCATCTTGGGCATCGTCCGTCAGTAGCAACGCGATTTTTTTGTCCGACATACCCGAGTCGCGCAAAAGCTGCTCAAACGTTACTCTCACCGTTTTGGTGGGCTTGCCATCAGCCTTATAACTCCGTGATAGGGTCTGAGGCGGCAGGGAAAGAGAGTTCAGCAGAACCTCAGCGCTACTGCCTACCAAGCTCGCGAGCTTAGCCGCGAAGCGCCTCGGCACCGAACCAACTATTACAGTCCTTTCCCGGAATGCAGTAATCACTTGCCTAGGTACGTCAAGAGCTTGGGCGATTTCCCGCAACTTTGGCACTGACAGCTCGGCAAGGACATCGGCCGCTGCTTTTATAGAAGCGCTTTGAATGCGCAACAAAGCTGAATCTATTCGAATCTTGTCTTGCACAGACAAGGGGCTCTCGTCCTGAACGCCAAACCTGAAAGTTTCTTGGGAAAGATCGATAAGTTGCATCGCATATTCAGGATACGACCGCAAATACCGCTCAAGCGTCTGACCACTTTTATCAAACTCCATTGCAAACGATTCCAGCACATCCTCACACGAAAGTTTTGGGGCTTGGGCTACCATCACTTAATCCCTCGGCTGAGTCGTACCTGCAACCGAGCAAACGCCGCATTACGATGGTTTCGAATTGTTTTCTCCACCTTACCTAGCGATTTGGCGATGGTTACCGCATTCTGGTCGATCGAATCGATCGGAATCCCTTGTCGCAACATTTCGATAATCCTTTTTTGCAATGGTGGTAGTTCATCTATCGCAGCATCCAGGCGAGACCGGTAAAGATAATCGTCAAGTACCGTCGGATCGAAGGGCTCGTAAGAGCCAGCAGCCTGCTCCACCTCGTCGTTGATATTCCCAATATCGTCGTCTGCCTCGAGTTCTGTGTTGCGGTTTTCTTCTTTCCAGGCTTTCTTTTGAGCGCCCAGTTTCAGCAAAGTAAGACCGCCATTGAAGTCAACCTCAAAGAAATCCAGACGTTCCACGTACGCGATGCGCTCCTCAATCAACAGCGTTACAAATTTGTCATAAACCTGTTCAAACACCTGGCTTCTCGTGAAGGATAACGTTATTCCATCCGGGTTTTCGACCCTCGGCAATGCGCGGCGGATCCGTTCAGCAAGGATCTGGAAGAGCTGTCCGAAAAGAATTTCGTCTTTGTCGACTGAGCTTCGCCGCACGAAATACAAAACGCATTGTGTGGGAACGTACAGAGCCTCACCTTTGGGTAGCCGACATCGTTCGACGAGGTCTACCTTCGCAACGAGATTAAGCTCGCCAAGCATTTTTTCGATGTCAGGAAATCGCGTGTACAAACCTCCGTCAGGCTTATGTTTACGCAGAGGAACAATCAAAAAAAACTCCTTCGGTTTCAGGATGCGCTTAAGATGAGCAAGCATCTCCACATTCGCAGAAGACTTGCATCAGCTTTGCCAATACTGGCATCTACAACGAATCCTTCACCACCAATCAGCCCTTCAGTCATGCAGCACCAGACGCACTCGAAGAGTTTGCGGAAGGCATTGCTCTCATGAAAGCGGACATGTCGGTTCTTGGAGAGCCGGAGCGATCAAGAATCTCATCATCCAACCCGAAGTGGCAGAACCAGCGGTGTTTACGACTTTAATTGCTCGAAATAGCTGTCTCCAACCCCGATTTCGCTAAGTAATCCTCGTTCAGTTATTGCCTGAGTCAAAGTTACCTTCGTGGATCTGCGGTGGGCATCTTATTGGCCACTGTTGCATGAACTGCTAAAAAATGAAATAGGAATAATTATCTGCATTAACTTTTATTTAGTTATTTTTATTTTTTAACTTTAAAAATTATCCATAATAATAGTCATTTAAAGACCAAGGCGAGCTTTAAGACACCTGTTACTCCACCGTCACCGACTTCGCCAGATTCCGCGGCTTATCGACGTCAGTCCCTTTCTGCAGGGCGACATGGTAGGCAAGCAGTTGCAAGGGGATGGTGTGAAGGATGGGGCTGAGCAAGCCAGCGTGTTCCGCGAGGCGGATGACGTGGACGCCTTCGCTTTCCTGAATACGGGAATCGGCATCGGCGAAAACATAGAGTTCTCCGCCGCGTGCGCTCACTTCCTGTAGATTGGATTTGAGTTTTTCCAGTAGCGTGTCGTTGGGGGCGATGGCGACTACCGGCATATCCTTATCCACCAGCGCGAGGGGGCCGTGCTTCAGTTCACCGGCGGCGTAGGCTTCGGCGTGAATGTATGAAATTTCCTTGAGCTTGAGGGCTCCTTCCATGGCGATTGGATAATGCATGCCACGCCCAAGGAACAATGCGTGGCTTTTCCCCGCGAATCTTTCGGCCCAGGCCTTGACCTGCGGTTCGACCTGTAACGCATTCTGTAGTGCAACGGGCAGGTGCCGCAACTCGGCGATCATCTGGCGTTCGCGTTCGCCGGATAATTTGCCGCGCATTTTTGCTAATGTCATGGTGAGCAGCATCAGCGCCGCCAACTGGGTGGTGAATGCCTTGGTGGAGGCTACGCCGATTTCCGGGCCTGCGCGGGTGAGGAAGCGCAGGTCGGTCTGGCGCACCAGGGCACTTTCGGCCACGTTGCAGATGCCGAGGCTGTAGCGGTGCCCTAATGATTTCGCATAGATGAGGCCAGCCAGGGTGTCGGCTGTTTCCCCCGATTGGGAAATTCCTACCACGAGGGTATTCGGACTGACCGCGGGATTACGGTAGCGGTACTCGCTGGCGATCTCGACATTGCAGGGCAATCCGGCTACGGTCTCAAGCCAGTAGCGGGCTACCAGCCCGGCGTGGTAGCTGGTGCCGCACGCAAGTATCAGGATGCTATCCGTGTCATTGAAAATATTCTCTGCTTCGCTGCCAAACAACCTTGGAGAAATGGATTGCGCATTGAGGACCATCTCCAGCGTATTGGCCACCACGCCGGGCTGTTCGAATATTTCCTTCTGCATGAAATGGGCATAAGGCCCCATCTCTACCGCATCATTGCTGAGCTCACTTTCTTGCACGGCACGCGTCACTTCCTTGCACACGCTGTCATGCAGGCAATTGATAATGCGGTAGCTGTCGCGGTGCAGTTCGGCCACATCGCCATCTTCGAGGTAGATCATGCGCCGGGTGACCTGCAGCAGGGCGGACGCATCTGAGGCGGCGTAGTTGCCGGATTCGCCCAGCCCCAGCAATAACGGCGCGCCGTTGCGGCAGACGACAATGCGTTCCGGGCGCGATTCCTCCATGACCGCGATTGCATAGGCACCCTGCAATTCGGCTATGGCACGGCACACTGCTTCAAATAGATCGGGTGTTTTTTCCAGATGAAACGAAATCAGGTGGGCGATCACTTCGGTGTCGGTGTCCGAAGTGAATATGAATCCCTCATCCTGCAGGCGCTGGCGCAGCAGTTCGTGATTTTCGATGATACCGTTGTGGACGACCGCGACTTCCTTTGATTTTTTGCCTGAAAAATGCGGATGAGCGTTGCGCTCGGATGGAGCGCCGTGGGTAGCCCAGCGGGTATGGGCAATACCTGTTTCGCCGCTAAAGTTCTGGCTATCCGCAAGTTTGCTCAGTTCCGCAACGCGGCCGGTGGTACGCAGCCTGTGCAACCCGCCGTTGTTAAGCGCGATCCCGGCGGAATCGTACCCCCGGTATTCCAGGCGGCGCAGGCCTTCAAGCAGGGTGGGAACAATATTACTTGTTGCGACTGCGCCGACTATTCCACACATTTGATGGCATCCTTCTATAGGTTTGGCGAACAAACAGTACAAACGTCATACTGGAGAGAGAGTGAGTGTCGAGTGATGTTCAAAGCAGCAGCTTACGCGCGCGTCACGTTGGCGTGGACTGGATTTGGGGTCGAGCCCCGAATGAAGACAATTATCAGCTACTTGCCGGATAAACGGGGTGTGACAAAGAAATATATGCCTCTGTATGGTTTTCAGGAGTTTTGATGGGTTGCGCTCCGCTCCGCTCCACCCATCCTACTCAACATAGGTATCAAACTGAGAAGGTGCATAGGCATAAAGAAATATAATCCCGAAAATGCTGCGGTTTTGGTTTTTATTTCTCACCCTTCGGTTTTTTAACCGGCCGCTGCCAGCCCTCGATGCTCAACTGCCTGGCTCGTGAGAGCGACAGTTTATGCGGCGGCGTGTTTTTGGTGATGGTGGAACCGGCGCCGATGGTAGAGCCTTGCGCTACTGTAACCGGCGCAATCAGTTGAGTATCGGAGCCGACAAAAACATCGTCCTCGATGATCGTCTGGTATTTATTGGCGCCGTCGTAATTGCACGTAATCGTTCCGGCACCAATGTTGACGTTCTTTCCGATGACGGCATCGCCGATGTAGCTCAGGTGATTCGCCTTGCTGCCGGCGGCGATGGCGCTATTCTTGACTTCGACGAAATTACCGACATGGACATCCTCGGCGAGCCGGGTTCCGGGACGGATGCGTGCGTAAGGTCCGACACGACAGTTCTTTCCGATTTCAGCCGCTTCGATCAGGCTGAATGGCGCGATGGCCGATCCGGCCGCGACTTTGACATTTTTCAGGATACAGTGAGCGCCCACTTTCACGCCATCATCTAGTTGCACGTCGCCCTCGAAAATGCAGTTGATATCTATTTCCACATCCCTGCCGCAGACGAGCTGGCCGCGAATGTCGATACGGGCGGGATCCGCCAGCGTCACGCCCTGTTCCAGCAGTTTTGTCGCAAATTGGTTCTGGTAAATCCGTTCAAGCGCTGCGAGCTGAGTCTTGCTATTAACGCCAACTGTTTCCCAGGCATGCGCCGGCTGGGCAACTTTTATGCTGACGCCATCCTTGACCGCCATCGCAATAATGTCGGTAAGATAATATTCCTTTTGCGCGTTGTTGTTTTCCAGCTTGTGCAGCCAACCATGAAGGTACCGATTCGGGATCACCATGATGCCGGTATTGATTTCGCGGATTTGCCGCTGGGCCGGGGTGGCGTCTTTTTCTTCGACAATGGCGACGACCTCGCCTGTTTCGCCATCACGCACGATCCTGCCGTAACCGGAGGGATCGGCCAACTCTACAGTCAGAAGACCGATGGTTTTTTCGCCAGCGGTCGAGATCAATTTTTTTAACGTTTCGACGCTGGTAAGCGGTACATCGCCATACAGGATGAGTGTCATACCTTGCTCATCCAGATGGGGCAGCACCTGCTTCACCGCGTGACCGGTGCCAAGTTGCGGTATCTGCTGCACCCAGGTCAGGCTTTTGTCGTCTATCGCCTGCGGCACGGCCTCGCCGCCATGGCCGTAGACAACACAAATTCCTTGCGGCGATAATGCGCGCGCTGCGTCGAGCACATGTGCCAGCAGGGTCTTGCCTGCAAGGGGATGCAAAACCTTGGGCAGAGCCGAGTTCATGCGCTTGCCGAGTCCGGCAGCGAGAATTACGATATTCAGTTTAGACACGTCAATGAAAGAGCGGTCAACGAAAGGAAATTCTGGCGAACAGCAGACGTCTATCTGATTTATATGCCTTGCCGCACGCATGACAATGCTCGGGAACACATGCGCGACAAAGGGGCGACAACGTCGTGCCAATAACTTTGGAAGGCTAATTTATCACATCATGGGATCAGAATCCATCTACTGCTTAGCTGAACATCAGGTTCGGTGCCATGCCTGGTGTTACGCTTGGCAAGCCTGGCGTTGTACGTGCGTTTTGTTTTGCAGGCTGCTTGTCACCGTGCGGCTTATTCCAGGCATAAAAAAAGGCGGTTGTCGCCGCCCTTTTTTTGTCTGGAATCCTGCTTATCAGTGCCCGCTTTTTCGCAGTCTCTGAATGGTGGCCAATTGCGCGATCGCTTCGGCTAGCTCGGCTTGTGCCCGCGCATAGTCCATCGCGGAAGACCGGTCTCTCATGGCTTCTTCTGCCCGCTTCTTGGCATCGATCGCCTTCAATTCGTCGAGATCGGCGCCCCGCACAGCAGTGTCGGCAAGAATGGTTACCACGTCCGGCTGAACTTCGAGCATGCCGCCGGAAACATAGACCAGTTCCTCATCTTGCAGAGGCGCCTTGATGCGTACCGACCCCGGCTTGATTCTTGTCAGCATCGGTGTGTGTTGCGGATAAATCCCCACTTCCCCCGCCTCTGCCGGCGCCACCAGGAACTCGGCGGGGCCGGAGTAAATCGATTCCTCGGCGCTGACAATATCAACGTGAAACACACCCATTTTAGTTTCCATTCAACATTGATTGGCTGATCCCGTTATCGTTCACACAGAGAACAGCAGATTCATGAATATCTTTTCTATTGTAACGTCTTGGCTTTTTCGACGGCTTCGTCTATTCCGCCAACCATGTAAAACGCCTGCTCCGGCAAGTGATCGTATTCGCCGGCAACAATGCCTTTGAAACCTTTGATGGTTTCCTTAAGGGATACATATTTGCCGGGTGAGCCGGTAAATACCTCGGCCACGTTAAAGGGCTGCGAAAGAAAACGCTGAATCTTGCGCGCCCTGGCCACCGCCAGTTTGTCTTCGGGCGAAAGCTCATCCATTCCAAGAATGGCGATAATGTCGCGCAATTCCTTGTAGCGCTGCAGGGTTTGCTGCACGTCGCGCGCGGTATTGTAGTGTTCTTCGCCAACCACGAGCGGATCGAGCTGCCGCGATGAGGAGTCGAGCGGGTCCACCGCTGGATAAATGCCCAGCGAGGCGATGTCGCGCGACAGCACTACGGTTGCATCCAGGTGACCAAAGGTCGTCGCGGGGGATGGATCGGTCAAATCGTCCGCCGGGACATACACAGCCTGAATCGATGTGATGGAACCGGACTTGGTGGATGTAATGCGCTCCTGCAGCCGCCCCATTTCCTCAGCCAGCGTCGGCTGGTAACCCACCGCGGAAGGCATCCGCCCCAGCAAAGCCGATACTTCAGTCCCCGCCAGGGTGAAGCGGTAGATATTGTCCACGAAAAGCAGCACGTCGCGCCCTTCGTCACGGAAATATTCCGCCATGGTCAGGCCAGTCAGCGCCACGCGCAACCGGTTTCCGGGCGGCTCATTCATTTGCCCGTAAACCAGCGCCACCTTGTCCAGCACATTCGAGTCTTTCATTTCATGGTAGAAATCGTTGCCTTCGCGAGTCCGTTCGCCGACACCCGCGAATACGGAAAAACCGCTGTGCTCGACGGCGATGTTACGGATCAACTCCATCATGTTGACAGTCTTGCCCACGCCCGCGCCACCAAACAGCCCTACTTTTCCGCCTTTGGCGAAGGGGCAGACCAGATCGATAACCTTGATACCGGTTTCCAGTAATTCGGTAGATGCGGAGAGCTCGTCGAATGCAGGCGCTTTCCGATGAATGGACATGGTCTTTTCGGCGCCGATATCACCCATTTCGTCTATAGGCCTGCCGAGAACGTCCATGATCCTGCCCAGGGTCTTGGTGCCGACAGGAACCTTGATCTGTTCGCGGGTGTTCGTTACCATCATGCCACGGCGCAGTCCATCCGAAGACCCCAGCGCAATCGTGCGCACCACGCCATCTCCCAACTGCTGCTGTACTTCGAGCGTTAACTCTGTTCCCTCAAGCACGAGTGCGTCATACACTTTGGGCAGTTCTTCGCGCGCAAACTCGACGTCGACCACCGCCCCGATACACTGAACAATTTTTCCCTGGCTCATGTTGTTCCCTAAAATGCTAAATCAAAATATTAAACCGCTGCCGCGCCACCGACAATTTCCGACAATTCCTTGGTAATGGCGGCCTGGCGCGATTTGTTGTATATCAGCGTCAATTCATTTATGACGCTGCCGGCATTGTCCGACGCGGCCTTCATCGCCACCATTCGGGCGGACTGTTCGGATGCCATGTTTTCCGTCAGCGCCTGATAAATGAGGGCCTCGACGTACCTCACCATGATATCGTCGATAACAGGCTTGGCTTCAGGTTCGTAAATGTAATCCCATACGCCTCGCTGTCCCGTCGGACCATCGCCCGCTTTGAGCTGCTCATCGGAAAGCGGAAGCAATTGTTCCATCACCGGCTCCTGCTTCATCGTATTGATGAAGCGCGTATAAAAAATATACACGCGGTCGAAACGGTCCTGGGTATAGCCATCCAGCAGGATTTTTATCGCCCCGATCAGTTTCTCGAGGTCGGGCGCATCACCCAGGCCTACGACGTGCGAAATGACGTTCGCGCCCAACCGGTTCATGAATCCAAAACCCTTGTTGCCGATACAGCATGCTTCGATCTGTTCGCCTTCCGCTTCCCACGCTTTCATTTTACCTATCGCCATGCGCAACACGTTCGTGTTGAGCCCGCCGCACAATCCCTTGTCGGACGTAACGACGACGATACCGATCCGTTTCACCGTATCACGGTCTATCAGGAACGGGTGGCGATACTCGGTATAGGCCCGGCTCATGTGCGCGGCTACGTTACGGATTTTCTCGCCATATGGACGCGCCTTCTTCATGCGCTCCTGCGCCTTGCGCATTTTAGAGGCTGCTACCATTTCCATGGCGCGCGTGATCTTCTGCGTGTTCTTTACGCTTTTGATCTTGTTGCGTATTTCTCTGCTGCCGGCCATGGGTTAGTATGTTCCGTTTTTCTTGAAGTCCTGAATCGCGGCGTCGAGCGCCTTCTCGGTCTCCGCGTTCATATCCTTGGTGGTTTCTATCTTTTCCAGGATGGCGCCATACTTGCTGCGCATAAAACCTTTCAGCGCCGATTCGAACGCCAAGGCACGCTTGACTTCAACATCGTCCAGATATCCCTTGGTGACGGCGAACAGGGTGAGCGCCATCTCGGATACGCTCAAGGTGGCGTATTGTGGCTGCTTCATCAATTCGGTCACCATCTTGCCGCGTTCCAGTTGCTTGCGGGTGGCCTCATCGAGATCGGAAGCAAACTGCGCAAATGCCGCGAGTTCGCGATACTGCGCCAGCGCGAGACGTACGCCGCCGCCCAGCTTCTTGATAACTTTTGTCTGCGCCGCGCCGCCGACGCGCGATACTGAAACACCGGCATTGATAGCAGGGCGAATACCCGCGTTGAACAAATCGGTTTCCAGAAAAATCTGACCGTCGGTAATCGAAATAACGTTAGTGGGGACGAAAGCGGTTACGTCGCCTGCCTGAGTCTCGATCACCGGAAGTGCCGTAAGTGAACCGGTCTTCCCTTTGACTGCGCCGTTAGTGGCTTTTTCCACCCAGGCCGCGCTTACCCGCGCGGCTCGTTCCAGCAGGCGCGAGTGCAGATAAAACACGTCGCCGGGATAGGCTTCGCGTCCGGGCGGACGCCGCAGCAGCAGCGATATCTGGCGATAGGCCCATGCCTGTTTCGTCAGATCGTCATAAATGATGAGTGCGTCTCTACCGGAGTCGCGAAAATACTCGCCCATGGTGCAGCCGGAGTAAGGCGCAATGAACTGCATTGCCGCCGATTCCGACGCGGTGGCCGCCACCACGATGGTATATTCCATTGCACCGTGTTCTTCCAGCTTGCGAACGACGTTGTTGATGGACGAGGCTTTCTGTCCGATCGCAACGTAGATGCAAGTCATATTCTCGCCCTTCTGATTTATGATCGCGTCTATCGCCACGGCGGTCTTGCCTGTCTGGCGGTCGCCAATGATCAATTCACGCTGCCCCCGCCCTACGGGAACCATGGAATCAATGGATTTAAGGCCAGTTTGCACGGGTTGGTTCACCGACTGACGCCAGATGACGCCGGGGGCGATTTTTTCGATTGGCTCCGAACGGTGCGTGTTTATCGGGCCTTTGCCGTCGATTGGCTGCCCCAGCGCGTTCACTACCCGGCCTATCAACTCCTCGCCCACCGGTACTTCAAGGATACGGCTGGTACACTTGACGATGTCGCCTTCAGTGATGTGCTCGTATTCACCCATGATTACCGCACCCACGGAGTCGCGCTCGAGATTGAGCGCCAGACCGAAGGTATTGCCGGGAAATTCCAGCATTTCGCCCTGCATCACGTCCGCGAGGCCGTGGACACGCACGATCCCGTCTGTCACCGAGACAACGGTTCCTTGCGTGCGAACTTCCGCGGAAGCGGGGAGCCCTTCAATTCTGCTTCTAATCAGCTCACTGATTTCGGATGGATTCAACTGCATTTCAAATAGCTCCTAGCTTTTAAGTGCAACAGCCATGGCTTCCAGTTTAGCTCGCACGGAAGCGTCAAGCACTTCGTCGCCGATTTCAACCTTCACCCCGCCTATCAATTCCGGATCGATGCTTACTTTGGCTTCTATCTTGCGCTTGAACCTGGCCTCGAGGTCAGCCACCAAGTCTTTCAATTGCGCATCGCTCATGGCAAACGCGGAAGTAATTTTCGCGTCCAATACCCCATCATGACGGGTCTTGAGTTGTTCGAACATTTCGCTCACTTCCGGCAATACTTCGATTCTGCCGTTTTCCGCAAGCAGCAAAACAAAATTACGGCCTTCATCGGTGAGCTTGTCGCCACATATGCCGAGAAGCAACTCGCCCAATCGTTTGGCCGGAACCTTCGGATTACCGATAAGCGCCTGAATCCGCTCATCCACTGCTATCGCCGCTAGAAGTTGCAGCATTCCCGACCAGGCGGGCAGCGTTCCGCCGGTTTTTGCCAGCTTGAAAACGGCTTCTGCGTAAGGCCGTGCAATCGTGCGCGCTTCGGCCATCGCCTAGAGCTCCGCTTTGATGGATGCGAGCAAATCCGCGTGCGTTTTGGCGTCTACCTCGCGGCGCAAAATTTTAGCCGCACCGGCCAAAGCTAGGTCCGCCACATTCTGCCGCAACGTTTCCCTTGCGCGAAATACTTCCTGCTCGACCTCGGCCTTGGCACCGGTAAGGATGCGGCCGCCTTCATCTTTCGCCACTGACTTTGCTTCCTCGATAATCTCGGAAGCGCGTTTTTCTGCCTGGGCAATGATTTCGGCCGCTCGCTGCTTGGCGTCCCTCACCACATCGGCGGAACGATGGCTGGCCAATTCAAGTTCGTTCTTGCCTCGCTCGCCTGCAGCCAACCCGTCGGCGATCGTTTTCTGCCGGTTTTCGATTGCACGCATCAACGGCGGCCAGACAAATTTAACTGTGAACCAGATAAAAATGGCGAACGCCATCGCCTGGGAAAGAAGGGTCAAGTTGATATTCATGGCTAGTCTCTGATAATGGTACCGGGAGCAGGCATTATTACTTGATGACGGCCAGCAATGGATTACCGAATGCAAAGAGCATGGCCAGACCAACACCGATAATGAACGAGGCGTCGATCAATCCGAGTAACAGGAACACTTTGCCTTGCAGTGTCGGAATCATTTCAGGCTGACGCGCAGCGCCTTCAAGGAAGCTGCTGCACATGATACCGATACCGATACAGGCGCCGGCTGCGCCGAGGCCGATCATCAGGCCGATACCGATGCCCGTGTAGGCCTGAATCATCGCCAAGTATTGCAAATTGTCCATCTCGTTTTTCCTCTCTTCGTGGTAGTAAATAGTAATCTGGAAAGCAGGGTTGAAGCTGAATCAGTGGGACTCGTGCGCCATGGAAAGATAAACGACCGTCAGCATCATGAAGATAAACGCTTGCAGCGTAACGATCAAAATATGGAAAATCGCCCATCCCGCACCAAGCACCGTGCCGAATAGCGTACCGGCCAGGCCGGTAGCGGCCCACATGCCGAGCAGCAGAAAAATGATTTCGCCGGCGTAAATGTTTCCGTAGAGACGCAGGGAATGTGAGAGCGGCTTGGAAACGTATTCAACCAGGTTGAACAGCAGGTTGACCGGCCACAGCATGGGATTCTTGCCGAAGGGGGTGCAGACCAGCTCATGTATCCAGCCGCCCAGCCCTTTGACCTTTATGTTGAAAAAAATCATCAGCAGCCAGACGGAAAGCGCCAGCGCAAATGTGGTGTTCACATCGGCGGTCGGAACACTGCGCCAGTTGTGCAACCCCAATAATTCATAGACCGAAGCCATGATATCGATCGGCAAAAAGTCCAGCGCGCTCATCATGAACACCCAGACAAACACGGTAAGCGCCGCGGGGGCCACGAACGCATGCCGGTCGCCGTGAAAAGTGCTCTTCACCTGATTATCGACGAACTCGATGGCCAACTCGACGAACGCCTGGCGTTTGCCGGGAACGCCGGAAGTCGCGCCGCGCACCACCCACCACAGGAAGCCGAAGCTGATGATACCGATCAGCGACGACATCACGAGCGTGTCCACGTGCAGCGTCCAGAACGAGCCTTCACCTACCGAACTGGTCAGGTTCGTCAGATGGTGATCCATGTATGAGGTTGGGGTGAGTTCCTTGTCCGATGCCATTTTTTGCCTATTCAAACTATTTAATTCGGGCAACCTTTGCGTCGTCCCTTACAAACAACGCCATTCCGAAAATCAGGACCGTCAGTGCAAATGTTCCGATAAACCCGGCCGCGACAACATCCTTGTAAAGCGTCAGTACCAGCCAAAGCAGGATAATCATGACGATAACCTTTACCGCTTCCGCTTTTAGCGCCGTTATCAATACGCCCGTTGCGGTAGAACCGTTGTACCGCGAAACGATTGCCGAAAAAGCGGCTGCGGAAACCAGGCTGACCGCGCCCCCCAACAATGCGGAAGCGGCACCGTGAAATCCCCACAAAAAGCCAAGACCCAGCACCATCGCCATGGTGACGATCAATTGCCAGCGCATGACAATGCGCACTGGCTCGTTTCGTATCAAAGGCATTGTTTTCTGGCGTCTGTCAGAGGCAACCGACTAGCGTGAAGCCAGGCGAATTGCCATTCTGTTTTCGGAAGACCTGATTTTCGTTCCAGCCGGCGCCCTCTTCGGGTTTTTTTAGCCCATGCCGGATTGTGGAACCCGACGTTGGCTGATTTCAAAACACGCGGATTCTAAACTTCTTGAGCACGACAGTCAATTAAAACCACTCTGGGAGTGGGTAATACACGCGAGATTTTGAGGCGCAGAGCTACGCCCAGCCTACGCTCATGGCTATAAAGCAGCCGCAAGGACAAGTGAGGAGTACGGAATCATTCTCCATTGACTGTGGATGGTTTTATGAGCAAGAACGCCAGGATATTACACATCCTTATCCGGTGCGCGATAAAATTCCACGAAGAAACGTACAGCGCCCAGCGGTTCCACATGATGCGGAACCTCCGGCACAACGATTCCGACGTTGTCCGTGGATAATTCCGTGTCTGCGCCCAGCGCGGCCACGCAATATCGCAGCTTTCCTTCCAGAATCGTTATTTTTGCCCAAGTACCGGTTTTTGTGGAATGGTCTTTCGTCAACGCGGCGGGAACCGATTCCTCCGTAAATACAGGTGTCCGCTTGTATGGAACAAAGCCATCGGGCATCTCGAACTTATCGCACCGAACGCAGTTGAGCATTTTTCCGATCATGCCGTTACGGCCTTCCTCGGAAATGACCCACGGGCGATTGATAAATGGCGGATTATGCCGTACATGCTGCGCATGGCCGCAATTGAGGAGCGCTATCGGGTCGCCTTCGCTGTCCAGGTCGAATCCTGTAATTGGTCTTTCCATAAGTAATGAGGGTACCGTTAAAAGTTATTGGCCAAGTCCTGGAACAGATTGCTTATCAGACTCGTATTCTGAAGATGGCTCCTGCTGCCAAG
Source organism: Nitrosospira sp. Nsp1 (assembly GCF_900100985.1). NCBI lineage: Bacteria > Pseudomonadati > Pseudomonadota > Betaproteobacteria > Nitrosomonadales > Nitrosomonadaceae > Nitrosospira > Nitrosospira sp. Nsp1. The sequence continues at coordinate 102,478 of NZ_FMUF01000008.1, read as the reverse complement.
ACCTGATTTGTTCTGGGAAAAAAAGGATTAATGAAGCAATACCGAACTCGGGATATGAAATGCAGATGAGCTTATGTGAATGCCGCTAAACCGTTTCCACGGTCCTGAGCATATTTTGAACCATCCGAAGGGTTAAACGCACCGGCCCCCGACCCCATGGGGTAAACCGCGGGAGCTGGTATAAATCGCTGTCCATCCGTGCTGCGCCATGAGCGGTTGAAACCGCTGCATCGAAGCCCAAACGCCTGACCATCCTGACATGATCGGGCAAATAATCCTGCCCCGGCTTTCCGTTTGGGTAAGCGAAAAGCCGTACCGGCGCGCGAATGATGCCTTCAAGTATTTCCTTGCCATGAGCAATGTCGGCAGAAGCTGCGCCATTCTCCATCTTTGCGAGAATGGGATGGCTAGCGGTATGCCCGCCAATTTCCATCCCTGCCTCGTGCAGAACCCTGACCTGATCCGAGGTCATCATGAGATTGCCGCTGGAACCGGGAGCTACGGGGATGAGCGAGCTCATCGCCTCTACTTTCGATTGCCTTATGTCGGGAGGCAGGTACTTGAGCTTACCTAGCAGATACTCGATGGCTTGGCGGCGCTGGGGAATAGTTTCGATTTCGAATTGCCCCAACCCCAAGCTGCCAAGGTCGATTATACCTGCGGTTGCATGGCGGATCAATTCGATGACTGTATCGTTCCACATCCTGCCGCCATCGATGAAATTGGCCGCCACAAAAAAAGTAGCCGAAATGCCATGTTTTTTCAAAATCGGCAAGGCGACTTCCGCATTGTCGGCGTAGCCGTCGTCAAAGGTAATGCAGGCGGCGCGCGGCGGCAACTTCCCGTGACGCAGGCCCTGTATTGCATCGAGAAGCGGTATTATCCTGAAGCAGCCTGCAAGCTGTTCTATTTGGCGGTCAAAGTCTTCCGCATCGCCCTCTTCCGGAAATAATGGGTCCCGCCGAGGCAATACGCGATGATAGATCAGTATCGACAAGCGGTTGCGTGAACCCCCGGGAGAAAACAGGTGCAGGAGCGCGCGGTTCGGCAGTAAGATTGGAGGTTGCATAGGGTTAGGGTGATTTTCAGCATGCCTCATTCATGCGCTGGCATGGCGCGAAATTCTGGAATGCCGCTATGGAATTTACAGGAGAATATCCTTACCGATGTATCTGTCCTAGCTTGAGTCCCGGGTAATGGGTTGCGGGGGTGATGGCTCCAAAGTTCCCGTGTGTCGTGGCGAACCTGTGCCTTTCTTACCGGCCATCGACAAGGCTCTCTGCTTAAGTTCTTTTTCTACCAGAACACGCATGATTATCATGGCACCCATCAGGTAATACGGCACATCGAAATAGAGCAGGCTAAGAAATGTCCCACCTACCGCAAAGCCGATAATCGACACCTGAATCATGGTCGCCAGGCTTGAGGCCCACTTGTATCCCTCAAGGTTTTTTGTATTGCGAATGATCCATGAGCCCGTCCGCCAGGTATATAGCCCCAGCAGGAGATATAGCCCCAGGCCGACAAAACCGTGCTCACCGAGGGCCTGGAAATAAATGCTGTGGGCAGCATGTATGTCCTGGGGATTAGGCGCATAGGCCCAGAATAGTTCAGGCGTGATAACTTCGAAACCGCCGCCGGTCAGAGGGTAGTCCTTGGCCAGATTGTATGCCATCCACCAAGCATTGAAACGGCCCTGGACGGAGCCATCCTCCTCGTAATCATTAATGGTATCCATCCTTTCCGTCCACTGAGCAGGCATGAATGCGAGTGCTGGCGGAATAGCGAGGATAAACAGCGCGCCCATCCGCACTTTGTGCTGGCTTTTAAGCCATAGAAAAGCGACCATCGCTGCAATCGCCAGCAAAGCCCCCCGTGAATACGAACCGAGCGCGGCAAGCGCGCAAAGCATCATGGCCGCTGTGAGGCTATGGCGCACCCATGGCTTGGGGGAAATCGTCTGCAGATAGTGCATCAGGGGAATAGTCATGATAAGCGCCAGTGCGATCTCGTTATTTCCCCCGATGAAGGTGCCTTCCGGCCCCAGGACCATGTCCACCCCCCACCCCTCCGCCTATTACCGTGAAAATACCCCCCTTGACGCCGTAATAGCCGAGCGAGATCACGATTATCCAGATGAGCCAATTGATATGATCTTCTGTCCTGATCAGCATGATGACCACAAAGGTCATCAGCATGATCTTCATCACCTTGTTCCACTGGATAAACGCATCCTCGGGATAAAGTGAAAATACTGTGCTCACGTTCATCCAAAACACGAAGGCAATGAAGATCCAGGTCAGCGACGTTATCGGCAGGTTTTTTGGTTCCCTGGTAAATACGAGCGTTATCAATGTGACGCCGCCAATGATAGCGGCAAAGGGAAAGGAGGTCGCAAACCCCCACCCCTGAGTATGGGGATTCATGACGCTGATCCACACCCACATCAATGCCCCCCTGTGCGGCTTTTTGAAGATAGTGGGCAAAAAACCGAAAACGATCAGGGTAACGAGAATGTCTCTCATGTTTGCATGATAAGACCTTGAACTGTTCGCATCGCTTTATGATGCAAAGAAAAGAAGGGGTTGTTCAGGGTAATCGATAACGCCCATGATGACCTGATCCAATGACATTCGACCACGCATCCGCCAATCGACAATCGTCAATCAGCGGTGCCGCTAATGGTTCTGCTTCGTCCGGCTTGAAATCTGTTTCCGTCCTTGCCGCTCAGGTTTTCCCTGAAGACATTGCGCAGCTGCAAGTATTCAATTACCTGCGCGACACATTCTTCAAGCGGCAATTCACCCGTTTTGACCGCAAGTTCCGGATTGAGCGGGGCCTCGTAGGGCGATGAGATACCTGTAAATTCCTTCACCTCGCCGGTCCGTGCGCGCTTGTAGAGACCTTTCACATCACGCCGCTCACACACATCCAGACTGGCCTCGCAAAAAATCTCGATGAAATCGCCATGTGGAAAAATACTGCGCGCCCGTTGACGGTCAGCCCGAAACGGCGAAATAAAGGCCGTCATTGCGATCACGCCGGATTCGACCAATAATTTTGCCGCCTCGCCTATGCGGCGGATGTTCTCGGACCGATCCTGTACCGAAAAGCCGAGATCCGAACATAAACCCTGGCGCACGTTGTCACCATCCAGGACAAAAGTGCGGCAACTCAACTGATAAAGCTTGTCCTCTACCGCGTGAGCCAACGTCGATTTACCTGAACCGGATAGGCCGGTGAACCACAACACTGCCGAATGGTGCACATTCAACCGCTCTCGATGAGCACGGGTTATCGTGGCGCTATGCCACACTGTATTGTTATTCATGTCACCAACCTGGAGTTCTCCGTTTCTGGCAACCCGAATTATAGCTGCACTCATTCAAATTAACGGCTCAGGGATCGCAATCTTTGATTAATTCAATCGACCGGCTCGCCCTTGGACTTGAAATGATGAGGAAAATGATTCTACTGACAGATTCTTGCCTCCAAGTTCTGATGCAGCAAAATCGGTGATATCAGATGAGGAATTACAAGACGCGGAAGATTCTCGCCATGAAGTTTTCTGAAGATTATTCGTACTTCTGACAAAACTTAGGGGCCTGATCGCTCCATTCACAGATTGAACGCAAGGCCTGAAGTCTTCCCTCAAGAAGTTGAAATAATTATGGCAGCAAGCTGCTGCTCACACAATCCGATTTTTGGCCTTTCAGCCTTTTTGATAAATCCTCTTTGATAAATCCCTTGAATTCCCCTTTGGCGCGACCATCGCCATATGGACTACAATGCTTAAACCTGAATCCGGTAGTTGACCGTTCATCTGCCAGCGCATTTGCTAAGCGCAACAACCGAAAAGTTTTTTTGCGCTGTGAGCTTCAATTTTTTGGCGAGTTCACTAAGGGGCGAATTCAGGTTAAACAGTTTCAGTTGGTTGCCGTTATGCGCATGAGGCGCGATATGGATGAGATGCTGTGCGGACAATGGCAAGCAGGTATGAACAGAGGACTTGAGTGAAAGAGAATAACGCATTGATCATTTTAGGTATGCACCGCAGTGGCACTTCGCTGCTGACGGGCCTGCTGAGCCAGGTTGGCGTCAAGATGGGGAAGCGCCTGTACGCGCCCCAGAAAGGCGTTAACGAAAAAGGCTTCTGGGAACACGAGGATATTGTCGATACCCACGATGAATTACTATTGAACCTGGGCTCGCAGTGGGATGATTTATTGCCTTTGCGCGACAGATGGTGGGAGGATCGAGCGATTCAGCCATTTGTTGCCCGATTGGATAAGCTGGTGAGACGGGATTTTTCAGACGCTTATGTCTGGGCACTGAAGGACCCGCGGATGTGCCGGCTGCTGCCTTTATGGATTCCCCTCCTAGAAGCCCGGCAGGCTAAACCGACTTTTATCTGCATGAATAGGAATCCGTTCGAGGTAGTTGCGTCCTTAAAAAAACGGGATGGATTTTCCAAGGAAAAAGCGCTGGTTTTGTGGTTGAACCACTCGCTATCCGCCGAGTTTCATTCGAGAAGGCTGCCAAGGATTTTTGTTGATTTTGATCAGATTGTAAAAAATCCTGTCGAGGTATTGTCAAGAATAGAGCGGGAGGCAAATCTCGTCTTTCCAATAACCGTAAGAGAGGCGAAAGAAAACATCAATGGCTTCGTCTCTCCTGGTCTGCGCCACCATAAGGCCGATGTGGCGCCGGAGCATGCGTATGAGGGACTATCATCGATAGCGCATGAGTTGCACCGTATCTTCATCGAAATGGCTGTTGAGAATAATGGTCATTACGAGCGGATCGATAATATCGCGGCGGATTTCATGGCTTATCAGAAAAAATGGAATGTGGAATTACTCGAGCAGATCCGTAATCTCAATCAGGAACATGCAGACTACAGGATCAAGTTTTTTCGGATTTATACCTCCTGGAGCTGGTTGCTCGTCAAGCCTTTCTGGCTGATAGAGAAAGTATTGCGCAAGTATTGAAAATCGCGGAACTTTCTTTGCGATCGCCGTTATCGGCATACCGTCGGGGTGCAGCATCGCGGAGTTTTTTACTTACCGGTACCCACCATTTGGGCTCACCACTTCGGCCGCCATCCCAGTAAACCGGCGGGAACATATGCAAGCGTTTTCAAGTTGACCGGATGCTTCAGCCAAGCCTTCAGCAGAGAATGATTAGCTGTCTTCAGGTTGCCCGATGCCAGGTGCCAAAGGCCAAACTCCATTTGATAGCGGGCGATATTCTGCGTGAACTGGCGTTTGGTAATGCAACGGCCGTCACGACTGCATAAGCCCCATTTCATGGCTGCATCGCGTAACAGCTCGGTCCGGTAGTCGATCGCTCTCGCCATGCGGTTTCCCTGTTTTGGGTGCTGGCGATACAGGGTTAACGGTTTATTCAGCTTGATAACCTGATACTCCCTGCAAATACGCAGCCACAGATCCCAATCCTCGCTATAGGGAAGAGATTCGTTGTATGCCCCACATTTATCGAACACTTCTGCCCGTATTAGCGCCGCGCTGGTCAAAATCCAGCAATCCAGCAAAAGAAGATGATATATCCAGCCTGAAAATTCCTCATCAATGCCGGGTGGGAATGATGCCGGTTCAAAACCGGCAGGATCGGGAAATACTCCTTTTTGATCGGGATGCCACCAGATAAACGCGCTGTAGACCAATCCGATTTCCGGATGGCCTTCCATCTGCCCCAGCTGAAGCGCAAGCTTGTCGGGAAACCAATAGTCATCGTGATCCATCAGGCAGATGTACCGCCCCGCCGCCTCCCGGATTCCGTAATTCCGCGCTGCACATACGCCTGAATTGGCTTGCACCAGAAGCCGAACTTGTGATCCATGAGAAGCGACGATTTCACAAGTGCGATCCGTGGAGCCATCGTCGACCACGATCAATTCCAGGTTGCCGAGCGTTTGGCTGAGCACACTATCAATCGTCTCCGCGATATAGACCTCGCAGTTATAAGTGGGAATAATGACGGAAACGATTGGATTGTCTGCCATGCCAAGAAGGTTCTTTTGACGGGATTGGAAGAGGCTTGCCATAACCTCTAAAGGACGTCGGGTAGTTGGTCGTAATAGGGGCAAGTCGGTAATTAATATTATATGGCAGGCAACGCATACACTTCGCCTCCTTTTTGACGGCGAGTTCGGTATCATGCAGCATAGGCGATTTCCCATCAGGCATCGATCGTAGAAAACCCATGATGCCAACCCCCCACAACAAAACAAACAGACAAAGCCGTGGCTAGTTTTAGAGTATCGCTGGCTTATTCATACCTGAACAAATATGTGACGCTCGTCATTCATTTTGGGACGAGCATTGTAATGGCTCGTTTGCTTACACCGGCCGACATCGGCATTTACACTGTCGCGGCAGTGTTTGTGGGACTGGGCCATTTGCTGCGAGAGTTTGGAATCAACGAATATGTTGTGCAGGAAAAGGATTTGACGCCCGATCGTATCCGGGCCGCCTTTACCCTCAACTTATTATTTGGCTGGAGTCTTGCCCTTATCCTGTATTTTGCCCGAACGCCAATAGGCAACTTTTACAACAGCGAGGGCATACGCGAAGTTATCGGCCTGTTGTGCATCAACTTCCTGCTCGTGCCGATCGGTGCGATAACGTTCGCCCATATCCGGCGCGAAATGCGGTTCCACCATACGATGGTGATTCAGGTCGCCAGTACATTTGTTTCAGCGGTCGTGGGCATATCCGCGGCGCTTGCTGGCGAGGCATACCGTAGTCTGGTATGGAGCGCCATCGCCGGCACCTTGACCAGCGTTTTTTTAACGCTTGTATATCGCCCGCCAGGCATGCTGCTGCTGCCGGGCCTGCGCGAAATACCCCACGTTTTCGCTTTTTGCCGCTATGCCGGCCCTAGCGAGCTCATCATTCATGCTGGCCAGACCGCACCGGATTGGATACTCGGAAAAATACTGGACATGAGTGCGGTGGGTTTATATAGCCGCGCATTGGGCACAATCAATATTTTCAGCAAAGCCTTCATGGAAGGACTTTGGGGCGTCATATTGCCCTACTTTTCAAAACAGCATCGTGAGGGGGCTATCGACCGGGAGCAGTATCTTTTTCTGGTTAGCTGCCTAACTGCTATTGCATGGCCTTTCTTTGCGACACTTGCTGTACTGGCTGAACCGTTGATTCGAATCCTATTCGGCGAGCAATGGCTGGAATCGGTACCCGTCTTGCGTATTCTCTGCTTCAGCGCGATATTAGGCTATACGACAGCGCTAGTGGATCAAGTGATGAGGTCCTCTGGCCGTATCCGCACTTCCTTTCGAATTATTCTCGGCACGCAACTGCTGTCCGTTATTGCGGTTCTGACTGCAGCACAGCATGGCCTGGTCTGGGTTGCGGTAGCTACAGCGAGCGTGAGCATGGTTACGTTCTGCATCTATCAAATAGTGGGGCAACATATATTGAACATTCGTTTTATCGAATTCGCCCGCGTTTACGGTAAGAACATGCTGATAACGGGCGCAACCCTGATGCCGTCTCTTGCTGCTATGCTGACCTGGGGAAATGCTCCGTTTGCTTTGCTGCTCAACGCAGCCGCACTGGTTTTGGTGACAGGATTGGCTTGGGTCGGAGCTATCTGGCTGCTTAAGTCACCCTTATTGGGAGAATTAGCTGCCGTGCTGTCGCATATGGAAGCATGGCGTCGCAAACGTTTAAGCGGGGGGTCAACTCGATAATGTCAATTGGTAGGGCACTGCTCGTGTCTGCGTGGCAACCAGCGAGACCAGGCGCAGTGCAAAGCGGCTTGTACCGCAGATTAACAATAATGATCGATGCAATCAAGCAAAGCTGCTCCATGATTGATGCGCTGTTTTTTCTGCATTCTCAGGATCATGACTTGATGGAAGATCAGGTTCGAGCAATCGAATACGATTTGTCAAAACGTTGGGAAGTCGACGTCCGCGCGTCGTTTTGCCGGCGGGAGCCGCCGAGGGGTAACGAGAGCTTTGGCAGCAACTTTAAATCAGCCACAAGTTTCTTTCGGCTGCCGGGTTACAGCGAGTTTTCAGGCATAGCTCAGATTGCTGCTTTGGATGATTGTCTTGCGCGCAATCCAGACCTCATTTTCATCCATCGGCTTCACTGTATGGCGCCCGTATTGTTGACCAGGCAGGTTTTGCCGCCGGTGTTCTTCGATCTCGATGATATCGAGCATGTCGCGATGTTACGTCATTTATCGCAACCTCCGCACTGGTTGCGCAAGAACCTTGCCTACTTACAGTTGCCTGCGCTTTTACTCGGGGAACGTAACGCAATTAAATTATCACAGACAACTTTCGTTTGCTCTAGTCTGGACCAGCATAAACTTACACGGCTTTTTCATACCAGAAATGTCATGACGGTTCCCAATGCGGTGACGCTACCAGCAGCCACGAGCCCTTCGCTGGAGCCTCGAATCGTCATGCTGGGAAACTATGAATATCCACCCAACCGGCTAGGTGTAGAGTTCTTTCTAGATCAGGTATGGCCGATAATATTTGCTAATTGCCCTAGCGCCGAAGTTATTTTTGCCGGGCATCGGGTTGAGGTAATACAGCATTACGCGTACCCCCCGCCGCAAGTAACATTTCCTGGCTTTGTAGAAGACCTGGACGAACTTTACCGAAGAGCTCGCATCGTGATTTGCCCGATTCTGACAGGGGGTGGAACCAGGGTGAAGATCATGGAAGCTGCGGCTTACGGTCGACCGATTGTATCGACAAGCATAGGGGCTGAAGGAATCGATTTAATTGATGGAAAGGAAATTATTTTGCGAGATTCACCCAAGGATTTTGCCAATGCCTGTGTCGAACTGCTTAAAGACCATTATACAGCCCAAATATTTGGGCTTGCGGCACGGGCAGCGGCTGAGTCCAGGTACGATCGAAGTAAAATAGTGGCTAGACTTGCCAACTCCTTGCACCGAGCCGTAGAGTAAGTATAAGCCTGCCAGCCAGCTTAGGGCTTTCGAGCGAAAACACGGGAAGAAATGGGTACCATGTCGAGTAAATAATACGATCGGCACCGAACCATGTAACTGATGTCGATGAAAACGGCTTGTTTTCTTTTCTATTTACCTAGGTGTTCCGGTATTAAACTACCCGGCAGACGGTTTTATAATTTTGATTACCGCTTTAGCAACGAGCATCTCCGTCTGTTATCTTTCCGCGAGATAAAGGCAAGCAGATACAAGGAACTACAGTTAACCTCCCACATTACTTTACATCGACTTGTTGCAAGAGCACGGCTTAGCCTGGTAAGAATTAGATAAGCAAATCGGATATTTATGAAAATCGTCGCCATATTAGCCAGCTACAACGAGCAGAAATTTATCCGCGCTTGCCTCGAGCACTACCTTCAACAGGGTATAAAAGTGTATCTGCTGGACAACGACTCCACGGACAAAACGCTGGACATCGCCCGTGAGTACCTTGGCCGCAACCTGATCGGTATCGAGCGAATCCCTCGCCACGGCATGTATCAGTGGCAAAAAATCCTGATGCGCAAGGAGGAACTCGCGGATGAGATTGAAGCCGATTGGCTAATGCACGCGGATCCGGATGAAATCCGGGTTGCGCCAACGTCGGCCTACACCTTGGCTGAGGCCATTGCCGACGTGGACCGGAAAGGCTACAACGCCGTTAATTTCATGGAATATACTTTTTTGCCGGTGCGTGAGTCGCCCGATCACGACAATGCGGAATTCCAGGAGACGATGCGCTGGTATTATCCTTTTGCCCAGCGGCACCCCCATCGATTAAACGCCTGGAAAAAACAGAGCCGGCGCTGGCCCGGTACCAAGGCTTTCTTGAGCGAGCTGGCGCGGAACCACCGGCCGGCACCATCGGTGAATCTGCGTGATACCGGTGGGCATGTGGTTCAATTCCCGGGAATCCATCCCTACCCGGTGGACTTCAAGCTGAAACATTACATCGTGCTGAGCCTTGAACATGCAATCCAAAAGTATGTGAAGAAATCTTTTGATCCTAAAGAAATAGCGGGTTCCCATGGTTGGCGTGCTACCGCCAAGGAGCATGAGTTTCTCTTGCCTTCCCAATCCCAGATGCGCCTTTATACGTCGGATGATGAGCTGGATGCGACCAACCCACTCAAAGAACATCTGTTGGTGCAGCAATAATTGAACCGGATATTTACGGCAAGCTATGCGCAGAGTGCGTTCGGTTGCAGCAGCAATCGAACACTCGCTATAACGCTCGTCTGCTCCCTACATCGTTGAAGGTATGGCTGACCCTGCTACTGAAAGCTCAGGAACCGATGAATCGCTCCTGGCATCGAGAGAGAAGCCCGTTCGCCTGGCTGAGGAGGAGCTAGCATGGTGAAACGTACCGCGATCCTGTTCAGCAGCCATCTTCTGGGAGACACGGTGCTGGCAAGGCTGGCAAAGCTACGCGCCGAGGTGCCATCGAATCATGACGTGATTTTTTATTACGATGAGACAAAACTGCGCCATGGGCTTGTCAAACGCCGCGCTGGACCGGTGCTCGCGCATGGCAGCGATGACTGGCCCCGATACAAGCGTCCCAGCCATTATTTCCCAGGCAAAATTCCCGGAAATGAGGATGGCATGCTGCTCAGCGCATTTCATCGTTTGCCCGACTATGATAACTACTGGTACCTGGAATACGACGTGGTGTACTCAGGCCATTGGGGAAACTTTTTCTTGAATTTCGTCGATAACACGGCAGATATGCTCAGCACCAGCATCACGCGGCACGACCAGATCCCTGACTGGCCGTTATGGAAATCCCTGGAATTGCCCGGTGAGATAATACTGCCGCGGCAGAAATGGCTACGTTCGTTCAACCCCATCCTGCGCCTGTCGAGACAAGCTCTGAAGACCCTTACCACTGAATACGATCTGCATGCCTGGGCTGGTCATTCCGAATGCGTCATGCCAACAGTATTGGAATACTGCAGGCTGCGGATAGAAGATATCGGCGGTGATGGGGAGTTTGTGCCGGAGGGACGGGAAAATCGCCATTATCGTAATAACCGGCTCAGCAAGGCGCTTACCCCTGGGACTTTTGTTTTCCGCCCACCCATGGTAGCGCCTGGGCTGGAACCCAATCTCTTGTGGCATCCTGTCAAGGACGCGGATCATCATACCTGGGATGGAACTGCTGGATTTTATTTTTCTTTGCTAAAGGGGCTGCGGAATCTGTTGGGGCGGTGAATTACCTAAGCCCGCTGCCCTCCTTATTGGATGCTGTAGCTCATAGAAATAGAAATAGGCGCCCTCCGGCCGCTAACTAATCTCATGCATCTGAATTAGAATCTACTTTCTAAGTACTACGTCATAATATTTCGGGCCGGTCATATTGACTTTATCCTCCCATAGCCTTCTCATTTCTTCCGAAATTTGCTTGATTGGCAGCCAGCGAAATGCATTATCCGTATCACCCTCGACAAGACTCCCCTCCCGAAAATTATTTTGAATAAAAAGAATTTCTGCTTCAACATCCCCACCAATCCTGCGCATGCCATACGGCCAGAACTCAAGCGCTACCAAGCTTGCCATAGAAAGTATGTTCTTCCCTCCAGAGAAAATGTTTGGCTCGGCACCTTGTGTGTCCATCTTAACCGCGAGGGGGAGCTTTAACTCATCGGTTCTTATGATGTTGTCAAGCCGGTCAGCTACCACAGATACAGTCTCCCGCAGGCGCTCTACATAATAACCATCACTATCCGATATCCGGATTCGGTGATCACCAAAATTGTCCGGCGAAAGCTCAAATTGGAGTGTGTCTTTGCCATGGAATAGCGCAACCTGCTCCAGTGCGACATTGCCGTGAGGGCAATTTGCGTCGACGTTATGTTTTAAGTAGAAGAAGTTACGCGGTTCAGGCTCAAAACCAATACATTGCACTGCAGGGTTCCTCGCGATAGGAATCAGTGTAAGTCCGATGTTTGCTCCTATGTCGAGAAATGTACCGCCTCCATTGTTCTCAAAAAAATCTTTAAAAAGATTTTCAGTGGTAGGTGCCCAAATCCCCGTGGACATGTAACGACCAAGTACGCTTTTATCATTTATTGACCCCCAGACCAAACCGTTCGACCCGTTCACGGAAAGGCTCTCGACATGATATTTTCGTGCCATATCGATAAATAAATTGAGTTTACCGACGTCATCAACGATTGTTTCGAACATCGTGTTTCGTGCGCCCCAAGGCAGTTGTCTTACCAGTCCTCTCAATAACGAACGTGCTACAGGCTTCCACATCTCTGTTCCTCAAAAAATTGAACTACAGCAGGTTTTCTCTGTTATGACTAACACTCTAATATTATTTTCCAAGCTATTATTAACTACGCTCTACAGGTAATAATGGAACGGAGGACCTGGATGGTTTTGAAATAGAAAATAGTAACAATCAGCTCACCCGTCAGCTTTTCCCGGCCAGCAGGAAGTTTTGCTGCCTGGGCCAACCGTTTAGCTTAGCTTAGTAATGCGATGCCATACGCATCATCTACATCTGCTGCGGCAACAACTCTAGGATGCTCTACAACTTTGCGCCAGCCCTCGTAAGTCCGGGCTCCCCCTTCGAAGAAGCGGCTATCCTCCCATCGAATGTCATCCATGATCAGGACAGTTCCTGGCTTAAGCATCTTTACCATGGCTTCAAAGTCAGATACGTAATGGCTGTATGAGTGGCCTGCGTCATGAAATACGAAATCAAACTCGGCACCCTTCGCGCTTAGCTTTGACAGGCATTCCGTTGATGATCCTAAACAAAAGTCGACGGGAAGTCCGGCTAAAGTTTCCTGCGCAATCGCTTGTTGCTGCGGTCCGATCTCGATAGTCGATAACGAGCCGCCTCCAAGAGAGTCTAGAGTTTTCGCAATAAAAAATCCGGACATTCCATACGCGGTGCCTATTTCAAGGCATTTGGCCGGCCTCAGCAGCCGTGTCGCCGCGCAAAGCAGTCGTCCCTTTCTTCCTAACGATGAAGAGATTTGAAAATGCAAACCGACATCTGCCGACCAGTCACCAAAGTTAAATATCTCCCTTCGGTCCGCGATTGCGTCGGCAATTTTTGCAGCTTCGTTTGCAAGATTGATTGGCGCGACGGGTACGTGCGACGCCAGCTGATCGAGCAATAAGGCATACCGCCCGCTCGGGGTTCCCTTGATCTGCTGAACAACGCAAGCAGAGTCCTCCGTCCAACGTCGCATAAATTCAAGATAGAGTGCGGGATACTTATATTCCCTTACCTCGACCCACTGTGAAAGCCAATGCAGCAGGATGTCGGTATCTTTCTGAACTACGAGCTTCGGCCTGAGGCAGAAGTATGCGCGGTCAACCGCAGTATCAATAATGGACGCAACCAGGTTGCGAAGGCCCATCAAATTCTCCTTTTGTTATAAGTTGTTAACGGAACCCAAGCCAACTTTGCTCACAACATAACGGAACTTGCCCGATTTTTCCAGCGGAATTTCATTTACCTCTTCGACAACGATTTCCACTCCCTGGCCCAGCCTGGCCTTGAACCCCCCCTTGACTTTACTGGTCAGCCCAACCTCTAGTCTTTCATCCAAGACCACCCATACGCGCGTCAGATTCAGATCTTCCTGGATGATCTTGAAATTGCGTACCTGAGGAAGGTCGCGCAGGATATAAATGAGCGCCAGGCCGTGAATAACCGTGCCATTCTGTGCAACAAGAAAATCGGTACTGCGGCCCTGGATTTCCTTGAGCAGGGGAAGCCCTCTTCCACAAATGCAGAGCTTGCTGTCCAGTACGCCGATATCGCCGGTACGATAGCGGATGAAGGGAAAATCCCCAGTGGCCAGATGGGTGATGGTAATCTCTCCGGCTTCGCCGTGGGGCAGCGGCGCGCCCTGCTGATCCACAATTTCGACGATGATATCCTCTGCGGTAATATGCATGCCGCCCTGCGGGCATTCGTGGGCGATAAAACCGGCATCGCGCCCACCGTAGCCATTGGCCACCGGACATCCGAATATTCTACTGATCTGCTGGCGCTGCTCGTCGTAAAGCCGTTCTGAAGTAACGAATGCGACGCGGATGCCCAGATCGTCCATACGGCGCCCGCAGGCCTCGGCATGGCGGGCAATATGCGATAGGGCAGAGGGATAGCCGAAAAGCATTTTAGGGCGAATAGCACGGATTTCATGCAGGAACTGGTCGAGTTTTTGTGCCGACATTTCGAAGGCGGGGAGCAGGCGGGTCCTGAGCAGCTTGTCGCGAAGCGCGCGAAGGCCGTCCTGGGCGCCAAGTTCAATGGGTGAGCCCCAGATGACAACCTCGGGGTCACCGATATCCACGTCCCACCAGCGTGTGGCGCGCCACTTTGCGGCGACATCATGGCTGATGCGCTCTTTGCCGATATAAAATATCAGCGGTTCGCCGCTGGAACCGCCGGTGTTAAAGCGGGCGAGGTTTCGGCTATTTGCAGATTTCAACGCTTCGGTATTGGCGCGAATTTTGGGTTTATCCAGAAGAGGCAGGCATGCCAGGTCTTCGAGGCTGTGCATGTCTGCCGCCTTGAACCCGATGCTTGTGAACAGGTCGCGGTAATAGGGGACATGTGTCTGGACGTGGGTAAGCAACCGCTGCAGTTTGAAAAGCTGAAGCGCTTCCAGATGTTCTGTATCCCACCATTGAGATAGCTCCATATCTTTGCGAACCGCAACGCTGCTGTGATTTTTGATGCGCTCGTGCAGTGGGAAAACAAGGCTGGAGATCAGTAATGTATATAAGCTCATTTTGAAGAATCTCGCAGACTTGCCGCTGCCTGGTAGCGAATTATGCCGGGGAAGAGATTATGCTTTCGCCGCATCATGGCTGCCAGAAGCGGGAAACCAGATACTCGGAGCCGGCTTCTGTGAGATGCGAAACGTCCCAATGCATCATTGATTCGACGCGATCGCCCACTCTTGTAAGACACCCGTTCATGTCGCATAAAATGGTGTATGGCGAGATGAAGTTTGCTCCATGCCCTTCAGCAAATTCTATCATCTGCGAATCGAGTTGCTTAACCGCAGGATCCAATCCAAGCATGGTACGCCGAGGCAGTTCGGAAAAACCCACACCGAAGCGGGTTAGAACAACGGGTAGGGAAGGATGCCACCTGGGCACGGGGCCTATGATATCTATCCGCTTGATTCCCAGCTTTTTCAGCCCTTGCATGGTTTTCTCAAGCTTTTCCCATTTGTAGTTACCCCATACCGCTGCGAGAATAACCCTATCGGGCAGCTCTTCCGTGATTCTCGCGAAAACAAAATCATTGATATCGCGGCAACCCGCTCTGGAGTCGCTATTGAGGAATGGGGGGCAGGCGCTGGCTGTCAGGTATGTAACTTTATGGTCTGCCGCGAGTTGTTTTTTTAGACCGGAATACAGATGTGCAGCGTGGGAATCGCCCCACAGGAACACGGATTCGACCGGGGAAGGCGGCAGTTCCGTACATTCCCCAAATGAAGTGCTGTCCTGCTCCGGCCCCAGAAAACAGGGCTCACTCGGGAACCCCCTTGTGTGATTTTCGGGGTCGTCGCCAAAAGCCATGATTTCCTGCTGTTCGGGAGTGAGTCGATCAGGAAATCCTTCCATGCGGTGTCCGGCGAAGCCCAACCCGATAAAGAGCAGCGAACCGACCACGGATGAAAGGAAGATCTGCTTGCGAGAGAATTTTCGTTTGTCCCTGACAGGTTTCTCGACGAACTGCCAGGTGAGATACCCCATGCCTACGGAAAGAACGCCCAAGGCCGAAAAAACCAGCAGGGATGGCTTGTCCGGGCTATAGATGCGGGCAAATGCGAACAAGGGCTGGTGCCAAAGGTAGACGCTGTATGAAATAAGCCCGATACCGACCATTCCGCGCAATGAAAGGAACCTGCCAACCAGGGTATCGCGATTAGCGAAAGCGATAATCAGCGCTGCGCCGAGCGTGGGCGGCACCGCATATAAGCCCGGGAATCGGGTTGACTGCTCATAGAGGACGGTGGGTGCCAGAATTAATATGAGCCCTGTGACGCTAAGGAAATTGCGCAGCATCAGACTCAGGCGCTGTTCAGGTATGCCACTTGCCGAAACGATCGCAAGGAAGGAACCCAGTGCAAGCTCCCAGGCCCGTGTAGGCGCCAGATAGAAGTTGCCCACGGGATAGGCGCGCGAGGCCCATTCGCTGAGCCCGAATGAAACCAGTGCGGTGACGGCGACAAGCAATGTCAGTGCTTTTGGCCCCCATCTCCAGCACAAGAGCACGAGCAACGGAAAGCCAATATAGTATTGCTCTTCGACGCCGAGACTCCAGGTATGAAGCAGCGGTTTTTCATCGCTGTCGAGGTCGAAGTAGCCGCTCTTCAGGAAAAAATAAATATTGGGTGCAAAAAGGGAGGCGGCGACCATGCTTTGCGAGAAAGCCTTGAGGTGGTGCGGTGTCATCCAGAACCAGGCAAACGGAAGACTTGCCAGCATCACCAGGAACAGGGGCGGCAGGATGCGGCGCGCGCGCCGCTCGTAGAAACTCACGATAGAAAATTTGCCGGCCTTGTGTTCGCTGAGAATTATCGAGGTGATGAGATAGCCGCTGATGACAAAGAACACGTCCACGCCGATGTAGCCGCCGCTAAACCACTCAAAACCAGCATGAAAAAGAACGACGGGGATAACCGCGATGGCCCTCAGTCCATCAACTTCGGCTCGATATTTGAATCCCCCTGCGTGTTCTTTCACCACGCTTTGCGGTATCACGGCAGCTTCACCTCATGCCTTTTTTACACGTTATCAACTTAAATCTATATATCCGGCAACTGACCGCTCATTTTTCAGCTCATTTGCCGGTAAGCGCTATGACCGGAGAGGATTTTTGTACCCGTGAGCTTCACCTTCCTGGCGAGCTCGCTACGGAGCGGATCAGGTTAATCAGTTTATCGCAGTCTTGAAGCAAGACGTGGACGGTTTTGCGATAGTTCACCTTGGCAGCGTTGCAAAGCCTGAGCCAAGAGGCATCTGATTTTTAGATTGGTGCAAGGCGCTACATTGACGCTGGCCACCTTGAAAGAGGCCATGATTTTGTCATTTTTCCAGCGCATGCCTGTAAACGCGGAGCAGACGATCCCGAACATTGGGCCATGTGTAATGTTGCACGGCCTCGATTCCGGCCTTGCTGAGCCGCGCTGCCTTGGCGGGGTCGTGTAGCAGTGCAAGAACGGCGTTGGCCATGGCCTCCGGGTTTTGCGGGGGAACGAGTAAAGCGGTCTTTTCATGTTCCACCAGAAAGGGCACCCCGCCGACATCCGTGCTCACTACGGGAACGCTACTGGCCAATGCTTCCAGCAATGAGATGGGCATGTTATCGACCAGGCTGGGATTGATCATGATATCGGCGCTCTGGTATAGAACGGCCATGCCCTCATTGTCTATGCGACCCGTGAATGTAACCACATCCGCCAGGCCCAATCTGCAGGCAAGTTCTTCCAGCATCTGCCGCTCCGGCCCGGACCCGGCCAAGGTGAGTTTTGCCGCTGGAAACGCGTGTTTTACGATATTGAAGGCGCGCAAGGCAGTGGCGTTGTCGTAAATCGGCTCCAGGTTACGGGTAACGATGATATGCGGAAAATCCGCTTTCAGCGGGAACGCGGGGCGCGTTGCCGCCCCGAAGCGGCTAAGGTCGATAATGTTGGGTACGATGCTGGTGGAGAAGCCTCGCTTTCCAAATACAGCTTCGAGAAAGCCGGAAGGAACGATGATTGCATCGGCCCGATGCAGGCTTGGCTTTACCCAGAAAAAAGCCTTATTGAAAAAAACATCCGCCTCGCCGCCTCGGTAATTGATAATGACGGGTATGTTTCTGATCCTGGCTACCCAGATGGCCGGGGCGGCAAAAAGGTGCCATGACCAGCCGGAATTAGCCATCACATGAAATAACTGAACCCGGCTTGCTGAAAACCAGAGGTGAGTAAGATAAGGGAACAGCCGAAAACCTGCCCTTATCCCCTTGAGCCTGCCAATCCAGCGCGGATGGTAGGGACGGTTGACCTGAATCAGCTCCACCGTGGCATCCTCCTCACGCAGCAGCCGGGCTAATTGCAGCATCTGGTTCGCCATTCCCCCCGAAGGTGGCGGTAGAGGCCCAACCAGGCCGATGCGTAAACCGGTTGCTTTCACGGCAACGATTGCTTTGCGACAAGCGAGGCGTAGACACTCCGGTAACGGGCAACGCTGACGGGCCAATTACGCTGCGTTTCTACAAAGCTTCGGGCTGCGTCGCGCAGGCCAGGCCATCGATCGCCACTGGCAAGAAGGTTCAGCACCTTCGATGCCAGGGCATGCGGATCGCCAGCCTTGAAAAGGACGCCGGTCTTTCCGTCCTCGATTAATTCCAGATGGCCGCCGACATCCGATGCCGCAACGATTCTGCCTTGTGCCATGGCTTCGAGGGGCTTGAGTGGCGTGACGAGGTCGGTGAGCCGCATTTGCAGGCGGGGATAGATGAGAATATCGATCAGATTGTAATAGCGGGGGACCTGCTCATGAGGAATGCGGCCGGTGAAGATCACCTTGTCTTCGAGGCGCAACTGTGTAGCTACGGCTTTTAATTCTTTTTCTTGCGGGCCGCCACCAACCAGCAGGACGCGAATGTCGGGATTTCCGGCCAGCATTTCCGGTAGTGCCCGCAACAGGACGGTCAAGCCCTCATAAGCATAAAATGAACCGATGAAGCCTAGCAGCGTTTTTCCCTCAACGCCGAGATCTTTGGCAAGCTGCGGGTCCCGGCTTTTGCCCACGCTGAAGTTTTCGATATTCACGGCATTGGGGATGACCGTTATCTTTTCCGATGCGATGCCTCGCCCGAGGATGTCACCGCGCAGGCCTTCGCAAATGGTGGTTATGGCATCAACACGCCTCAAGGCGTAACTCTCCAACCCCCGTGTAAGGCGATATCGTATTCCCCATTCGCGACTGGTGCCGTGATCCACGGCCGCGTCTTCCCAGAATGCCCTGATTTCATAGACGACCGGAATGCCCAGCCTGCGGCCTACGCGCAGAGCAGGTATGGCGTTAAGTACCGGGGAGTGGGCGTGCAGGATATCCGGCTTGACGATCCGGGCCACCTCGCTCAGGCGGCGAGTAAGAGTATCGATGACAGAAACCTGATTCAGGACGGGCAGTTTCGCTCCTAAACCTGTTGCCGCCGGCGTCCTGTAAAAGCGCCACCCTTCGACATCTTCTTCCGGCACTCTGCAATTTTCCTGTTTTGATCCGGTCAGGTGAAAGGTTTCCCAACCCAGAGCGCGCTGCTCTTTGAGAATGGAGAGCGTCCTGAATGTATAGCCACTGTGGAGGGGAATGGAATGGTCGAGAATATGCAGGATTCGCATCAATTTACTTGGGTTGTCCTTGTATGCTATAGAGTTATTACGGCGGATCAGCGAAAAGATTCAAGTGCTACGCCTGGTTGTGGACGATATACCATGTTTAATAAAATGATATGGTGCACAACCATTGGTTTTCGGCTTTAGCTTTTCCTTGCCATGCTATCCGAGTTTGGCAAGCTGGGCGCAAATTCCGGGGGAAACAGCTTATTCATCGGGATTTGTTCTGCTGAGGCTTCAATTTGATTTCCATGCCCATATGCGGCAGTGGAATAACGAGATCACCTGCCTGTTCCTTTTTATCCAGGTAGCGGTAAACCCGGATTGACAGGTTATCAAACTCCGGCACATTGGTGAGAACCGGGATTTCCCTGATCGCCCGAAACCGGTGATCGTCCATGGCTTTAACCAGGAGTTTGAATTCAGGCAGATCCACTACGTCGCGGCTCTCGATCACAACGATGCCTACCCCGTAACGGTCGATTAACCCGACGACATCTTCTACGTTCTGGACATAGGAGACCATGCCGAATGACTTATGCACCGCCATGGATACCAGGATCTTGTCGGCTCGCAATACCGCCTTGTTCTTGCCGGGATCGACGGCACGCAGGTGAAAGATGAAATTGCCGTCATGTTTCCCGGCAAACAGAATCAGGCCGGTATCGTCCTGCCCGGCGACAAATTCAGCCGCCTGTTCGTATCCTGCGACGTAAGGGTGCGGCTTGGTCGAGCCCGCATATACATTCCAGCCGGCAAGCACGGCCAGAAACACGAACGCAGCTCGCCGGATACCGGCGTTCAGCACGACTCCCCGGCTTAACGGCATGCAGGCCAGCAATGCCAGTGGGGGCAAGGCATACATGGTGTAGCGCGGAACATTCCCTTCGCCGCTTCCGACGACCAATGTCGTAAACAGATACGAGGCCGCGAGCCAAAAAAAGATCAGCGAATCCTGCGGCTTGCCCCTGGTACCTATGCCTGCCCGAAGGGCAGTCCCTATCAGGATGGCGATACCGAGCGGCCATCGGCAAACATCCCACAGTGCTGACCAAAAATATCCCCAGCGCCTTCCGTTGAACAGTTGCGAGCTATTCGAACCGAATTGATCCACCAGGGAGTTGACCGGTACTGCACCGAACTTGAGCGCATGCATGGTGAGCAACGCGATTGCGGTGCCGACGATGATGTATGCCAGTGCAGCCTCTTTGCGCCATAGCAACCGTCCATGTCCGGTCAGCAATGCGTAGGCCAGCAAGGCGGGCAGGATGAAGACGGTGGTCTGCTTGAGCAGCAGCATGGATGCCAGCGCAAGCCCGGCAAGTCCGGCGCGACGCCAATCCGGAAGAGCCAGATAACGTTCGAATGCGAGAATCGACACAATGATCATCGCCACTGCCGGAACTTCCAGCATGACGGAACGTGTCCAATCGAGCACGCCGGGGGTCGAAAGATAGAGCAGACAGGAAAGCACGGCCACCGCTCTTCCCCAAATCGGGCTCGTCCAGGCATACCACGCCGATACGCCAGCCAGAGCAAATGCCATTACGGTGAGATGCGCACTGAATTCGGTAATCCCGAACACAGCGAAAAAAACAGATTCCACGACGGGGAAAAATGGTGGATACCAGTTTAATGCCAGGGCAGGATATTGAGCAAAATACTGAAGAGCGTACTCATAGGGCGCCTTCCAAGGCATGTCCTGCCAGAGATCAAAAAAGAAGACGCCATTCATGGCATGGCGGGATTCATCGGTCCACCAGAATTCGCCGGGATGCAGGGACTTCCAGAAGAGCAGGCACACGCCGCACCACAGCACCAGCAGAGCCAGCACATCGCGGGAATTGAGGCTTACGTCCGATTCGAGCTTTGAGTCAGCCCGATCAGTTTGCACCGAATGCCGTACGCTTGGCGTGGTCATCTCTTCATAACTCTGCAATGACCTTCAGGATGACTTCGCTTTGGAACTCTTCCAACCCCAGCCATAACGGCAACCGCACCAACCGTTCGCTCAGCAATTGCGTCTGGGCTAGCGATCCGGATTTGCGGCCGTGCTTTTCTCCCATGGGAGAGCTGTCAAGCGGCACGTAGTGAAAGACGGTCCCTATTCCCTTCTGTTTGAGCCCGGCGATGAAGGTGCTGCGCTTGTCGAGATTCGGCAACAAAAGATAGTACATGTGCGCGTTGTGTGTGCAATCGGAAGGGATAACCGGACGGCGTATTTTGCCCTGCATTTCAAGCGTATCGAAGTTATCATGGTAGGTGTTCCAGATATCCAGCCGGCGATTCGTGATGGAATCGGCCTCTTCCATTTGGGCCCATAGAAAAGCAGCGATCAGTTCACTCGGAAGATAGGATGAACCGAAATCAACCCAAGTGTATTTATCGACCTGACCGCGAAAAAAAAGACTGCGGTTTGTGCCCTTTTCCCTGATTATCTCGGCCTTTTCAGCAAAATTCGGCGCATTTATCAATAGGGCGCCACCTTCTCCCGAAATGATGTTCTTGGTCTCGTGGAAACTCAAAGCGGCGAGATGCCCGATACTCCCCAGTGGCCGCCCTTTATAGGTGGACATGATGCCCTGCGCGGCGTCTTCGATCACCAGCAAGCCGTGCCTTTCTGCTATCGACATGATGGTGTCCATCTCACAGGCGACGCCCGCATAATGAACTGCCACAATGGCCCTTGTTTTCGGCGTAATTGCCGCCTCTATCAAAGCCTCATCGATGTTGAAGGTGTCAGGCCGAATGTCGACGAATACCGGTACGCCCCCCCTCAATGCAAACGCATTGGCGGTCGAGACAAAAGTGTAGGAGGGCATGATGATCTCATCGCCGGGATGAATGTCAGCAAGAATCGCCGCCATCTCCAGCGCAGCCGTGCAGGAATGCGTCAGCAATGCTTTCTCACATCCGATGCGATGCTCCAGCCATGCGTTGCACTTTTTGGTAAAAATCCCGTCACCGGCGAGATGGCCGCTGGCATGAGCCTGGCTCACGTACCACAGCTCTTTTCCAGTCATGTAAGGCTTGTTGAATGGGATCATGGCTGCGCTTGCGTTTGGGTCGTATTCACAAAAAATAAGGTTGCGGGTGCTAGGCGCGCGCAATAATAATCAAGCCGCCAACTACCATTATCGTGCCGATAACGCTCTGTGTGGTGAGTGACTCATTCAGGAAAATCACCGAGAAAATCATAACGATGACAAACGCCAGGCTCATGAAAGGATAAGCGTAATTGAGCTCGAAACGGGTCATGGCCGCCATCCAGGCAAGCGAGGCAAGAAAAGCGGAAAGCAAACCTGATATGATCCATGGGTTAAAGAACTGCTGGAGAAGAAATAAAAGCTTATCCAACCCGCCTTCGGGCATGCCGCGCGTTTGCGCCATCTGCCACCTGAGCACCAACTGGCCATATACCGTGAACAGCAGAGTCAGCAGGATGTAGATATGTCCCGCCATATCGAATCGTCCGTTCATCTTTTCCTCATGCTTGATATTCGTTCTGACGCCATCCCCAGATGTAATGAGGCGCTTCCGGTCCCGCATTCATCAGCAGATCGAGTATGGTGACGAAGGGCGAGAATGGCGAAAAACATTGCCGATAAGGGGGATATGCCGGATATTCCTTATACACCAGTTCAATGCCGGCCTCCACAAACATGGGCTCATCGATATAATCCCTGGCTGAAGGACCGCTGATATATTTTGTCGCGCCTACGCTCTCCAGGATACCGATTAACCGCTCGGTTTTGCGGCCATTGACGCCGAGAAGCCGGCTGTCGGCAAACTGTGTATGAATTCCCAAAATATTGGAGAGATGCCTTATGGCACGCTGATTGTAATCAGAGAGACTTGTTATTGTATTGGCATACAGGAAATCCAGCAGCGGTTGCGATTCCTCGATGAAAGGCGCATTTCGGTAATTCTGCTCAATGATGCTTCTGTGTTGCTGCTTCCAGCTTTGATCCGGAATTTCCACCTCGCATATCAGGCGCTTCAAGTCGTGACCTGCTGGAATGGTAAGCCACCGCGGCCCGTCCCGGGTCATCAATTTGTTCCGGTGGCGCCAGTCGGAATGCGTATATTGGACATCGTCATAAAAAATGAAAAGATCGACGTCATGGATGAGATCGAAATAACCCTTCCAGGGGATATAGTTCGATTGGAGGATGGCAACCTTCTTGCAGCTGGCTTGCATAAAGTGATTCGGCTAGAGTAGTGATTGCAGCCGCTGGCTGGGAACGCCCGCTTCCGGACTGGCTGCGGCAAGATGGGCGGTATTCTCCTTGGTGCTCGCGATAATCAGCGCACCCGCCCCAACCAGGGTCCGCTCCGCCAAGGTGATCTTGTCACGAAGCGTGGCATTTACACCGACGAAACTATGAGCGCCGATCTTCACATGGCCTGAGACGACTGCATGCGCGGCAATGAAACAATTATCGCCGATTTCGACGTGATGACTCACTAGGCTACCGCACCAGATGATGACATTATTACCTATCCGCACGAAAGGCTGGATTATATTTCCTTCCATGATGAAACAATTTTCGCCAATGACCAGATCGCCCCATGTCACGCTCCTGCTGCTGATATATGTTGCAAGGCGGTAGCCTCGCGATTTAGCTTCGAAACACTTTTCCGCTCGAGCCTGATTGAGGCGAGCATAGCCTATCGCCACAAACATGTCATATTCCTGGGGTGCATAGTGTGCATGCACCTCCTCAAAGGCCAGCACGGGCAACCCCATGCATTGATCCTGCTGCAGGTGAGCGCCATCCACGGTGAAGGCGACCACCTGCCGGAGGCTATCATGAGTAAAGTAAAAGTAGGCCAGTTGGGCCAGTTCGCCTACACCGAAGATGATCAAAGGCCGATCACGCCGCTCATTATTCATGAGCATTTAATCCGCAGCGCCTCCAATAAGAGGTTCAGGCTGTTTATACCCGCTATTTCCTGGTCGTTGAACTCGACGCCGAATTCATCCTCCAGAGCCAGGATCAAATTCATGTGCTTGAGCGAATCCCAGGCCGCAAGCGTCTCGCGGGAAGCATCCACGGAAATATCTTGCGGCGGGATTTGCAGTACTTTGCCCATGACAACGCGGGTACGGCGCTCTATATCAGACATAAGGGTGTTATTCTCTTTCGACATGGATAAAAAAAGGGGACGCTATCTCAGGCATGGAAGCCGGCAACCTGTAGCGCCGATCTCCTTTCACTTCTTCCAGGAGCGTGAAACCTAACCCGCCCCAGAAATCGGCTACCTGGTTATTCTTGGCTGAGGGCAGGTATTCCGCCTCCCACGCTTGAACTTGCCAGTCTGCCACAATGTGCCGCATGCACTCTAGAACGAATGCGAACTCGAGCTGGCGGCCGAGTGCTCTGCAACTCATCAGAAGAGAATCGACCACCGCGGTATCTTGCCGCCGTTGGGCGATAAAAACACCTGTCAACCCAAGAGAGCCAAAGCGATCACGGGCTGATAAAGTATAGACGCGAGCGTCTGGGGAGGCGCGAAAGTTCGCGATCTCGTGGTCAGAATAGCGCCGGGTCGTCAAGTTAAACTGGTTCGTTTTCTGCGTCAATTGCGCAACCCGCCTGGCTTCCCCATCGGTGGCGGCGTGGATGGCCGCCACCTGCCCCAGCGATGAAAGATAGTCCTCCAGATTTGCATGCTGGTTGCGCTCGGTTCTCCGCTGCGCCTCGGTCTGATAAAGGCTGGCGCGTATCCTATCCTCCTGGCTGATGATCAGCGTATCGAACAAGCCGTCGCGTAACAGCAATGCCGGGTATTCATAGAGCCGATCCGGCACCTGCAGGGTGGTGACTTGAGGTAATACCTGCCTCAATAATTCCAGCTCCCGAGGATTGTCGTCCACAAATACGAATGCATCGAGACCAAGATTCAATTCCTTTGCCAGACCCGCCAGGTTAGCGGCCTTGTCGTTCCAGTTGATTCGGAAAGCGGACAGATGGGTGCGCTTGAGCAGACTCCACGGATGGTTATCCAGTACCTCAAGCACATCCTGTTCGTTGTTCTTGGAACAAAGCGCAATCAGCACTCCGCGCTCGGCCAATTGCAGAACGTTCTTCTGGAAATCGTAGTACACGCGTCCTGGGTAATCATGACCATCCAACTGGATACCTTCGATGCCATCCTCCCCGATTACACCTCCCCAGAGCGTGTTATCGCAATCCAGGACCAGGCACTTCTTGCCGCGTCCGTTGAGGGTAAGCACAACCTTTACCAGTTCACGCGCCAGCGCATCGAGAAAGGGCCGTTTGAACGGTGCCTTGGAAATATACCAGTACCGATAGTCCATCGCCTCGGCTTCGCCTATTCGATGTGCAAGCCGATCCCAATCCATTAAACAAAAGCGTGGGCTGTGCTCACGAACAAAGTTTCGCACAAAATCATTCAGTCTGGTTACCTGGCTGGCAACATCCAAAGCAGCGATTAAAACGCCTATCTCGGAATAAAAAGGAACGATGAACGTATTGAGGGCGATAGTGGGCACGTCGGTCGCCATCAAGACCGCAAAAATCGCACTCAACTCTTCTTGTGAACGGGAAGCGTCCCAGCCGGGCAGACCGTAGCTGGAATCCAACTCCTCAAGCATGAATGCTGTTACCAGAATGTTTGGACTACATTTAACCAGAGGCGAGTCCGGCGATACGAGGTCCTGACGCAGCGATCCATAACCACCGAAAACCAGAGTCGGCCGCATCCCGATCGCCAGCATGTGGTAGCGCAGGTAAGGCTCGATGCCTTCCAGCGTTATGTTACGCAAGAAGCCGAAGCGATACTCGGGAACCGTTGACGACAGCGCGGCATACATCGTATCGCCGGTACTGATCAGATCGGATAACGCCGGGGGGATATCCATGGGGAATGAGGAAGCCACTGCAACCACTCTAGTCTGTCGATATCATCAGGCGGGCTCCAATAACTCGATTATGCCAAAATCCTTGATCATGTAGAAGCTGACCTGCCTGTTATTGAAAAGGATCGCGGGCTTGGGAGCCGATATACAGATCACGCGGAACCCGGCTGCCTTCATGGCCTCAAGGCTGGCATCGAGATTCTCCGTTTCGTAACAAAGATGGTAGATGCTTTCATTCGATGTAGCGAGAATTGCATCCAGCGGACCCTGCCCCTCGGCTGGACCGACCAACTCCACGGTAGGCATGGAGAAGTGGGTACACAACCAGAGATTCACGTTTTGTAGCGGGTCGTAGACCTCCATGGCCACCTCATGACCCAGCCCCCGGAGGAATCGAAGGGTCTGCTCCGGCCGTCTGCTGGCCAGACCAAAATGGTGGAAGCGAAGAAGAAACGCTTGCATTGGAGATATCGTTTCAGTTACGAAGCTGCTTGGAGGGCTCTATATCGAGCACTCAAGAAATTGGTAAATTGTGGTGGGCGGGGATTTGCTGGATATTCCGTCTACCTGGGCCAGCTCGCCCGCATTAATAACGAATTGCACAATTCGGGATAACTGACGCCTACTTTGAGCATGGCCTGCAAAATCGCTTCGCTGAGATTCAAATCGAGCATCTGCTGTGTCGTGATCGGTTTGAGCAAGAGGCCTTCAACCTTGCGCACCTCCAACCCCTCGCTCTGCACCATCGCAAGCAAAGACTCCAGCGTGAAATAGCGTTTATGGCCGAACTCGAGATCCGCTGAGCTTAAAGCGCCCATGTCGGCGAGCAAGCCCGCGGCGTGCCCGAAACGGCGATGCAAAGACTCAGCGTTGGGGACAGCAATGTATATCGATCCATCCGGGGATAACAGGCGGGCATACTTTCGGATAATCAAAGCAGGATCGTCCACATGCTCAAGAATAAAGCCCATGCTGACAGCATCGAAGCGCTCGTCGGTCTCGAAGTCCTCGAAATAACCATGGATGATATCGATTCCTTCAGTTGCAAAACGCTCGCGGAAGCGATCGATCATTTCCTGGGAGCCTTCCAGCACGCGATAGCGCTGGAAGGCGTTGGCAAAGTATTCCGTAGAGAAACCATGTCCCAGACCCAGTTCCAGCATGCTGCCGGTTCTAGCCTGCGCCATGTCCACAACTCGCTGCGGATACCACTGCAGGGTCAGATTATTATCCAGAACATAATTTCGGTCGTACGCGGTTAAATCCTGATCAATTTCCTGGCTCATGGATATTCCTTTGTCATTCTCAATAAATGTTCTTGAGTGTATAGGTCAGGTAAGTTCTCCTTTCGAGGCTAACGGCCTCGGGATGGAGAACCTGAATGGCCGTAAAGAGGACTGAAGCATTACCCAGTGGACACAATCTTCTGCCGTAAAGAATGCAAAGCAGCTCATGAGAAGGGTTTGCACACGAGTTTCCACTCCCGGTTCTTCGAAGCCAACCCGTCATTTAATTCCTGATGGATCGTTCTGCCAAATATCTTCTTTCCAGCTCCAGGAGATCCCGGCTTCTATTTTTTATTTTTTTGGCTGGCGTCCCGAAATATACCGCCCATGGATCAGTCGACTTGGTTACCATGCTACACGAACCGATTGCGGACCCCTCTCTAAGTATTACACCGGGAACAATAACGCTTCCCGCACCGACAATGGCATGACGACCTATCTCAACCCGCGCTCTCGAGATCTTACGAAATTCCATGGGTACGGTCGGATTTGTTAACGCGTTTCCGCCATAATCATCCGATTGAGCAAATATAGTTACGCCAAATGCCAATCCCGAGAAGTCCGCCATGATAATGCCCTCGCGGCCAGCGATAATGCGACAGCCATGAGCAACGTGAACATTCTTACCAATCTCGACATTTCCGGAGAGGATACAGAAATCGTCCACGATGGAAAAATCGTCAATCGAGATGTACTCCGGCATGTAAAGACGTGAAGTACGGCTTATAAGCACATCCTGGCCCAGTTTCCTGAATTTCATTCCCTCGAGTTCTGGTCTTGTATAGTAACGATCTTTTTCTTGTTGGTTCATGGCATTCCGATAACTGAAAAGAATCGAGCGAAATAATGAAGGATTATAAAAGGGTGAATGTTCAGCGGTAAATATCCCTGACTATATACGTCGGACGGTTCTGCACCTGGGTGAATACTTTTCCGAGATATATACCGACGATGCCCGTCGCCGTGGTCAAAATACCAAGACTAAGCGTCATGACAGTCATTAGCGAGGTGAAACCCAGCAGGGTGTCGTCAAAAAATAATTTCCGAAAGATCAGGTAGAACGCGAAGGAGAAACTTAGCAGGGTTATGGTTACCCCGGTGTTGAACAGCCAAACCAGAGGCTGGGCGGAAAACGAACTGACTGCGTTAACCATCAAGCCTATACGCCGCATGAGCGTATAGGTACTGCCGCCGGCGCGCTGTTTTTTTACGATGGGCAGGCCAATCTGCTGGAATCCGGTCCAGCTCATCATCCCGCCAAGAAACAGGTTACGGTCGCCCATTTGCAGCAGCGCTTCGACATAGCGACGCGACATGATCCTTTCGGTAAGAATATTTTCGGGAATCTTTATATCGCTGAGCAAATTGAATCCCTTCCAGAACAGGCCTCCACTTATCTGCTCGAATCGTCCGCCCTTGCGCGCTTCCTGGTAACCAAAAACAACGTCGCAGTCCGATTCACGAAGCTTATGGTGAAACTCAGCCAATATTAAAGGCGATACTTCCAGGTCGCAATCGATGAGGAAGACCAGTTTCCCCTGCGCATGCTGCAATCCGGCTTGTATCGCATGATGATGGCCAAAGTTGCGTGACAGATCAATTATTGCCAGTTGGGAAATGTCAGCCCTGCGTTCCAGCGCATAGGCTAATGAATCGTCCGGGGATCCATCATTGACCAGCAATATCTCAAAGTGATCGCATTTTATATCGGATAAAGCTTGCAGGCATTCGGCAAGAAACCGCTCAAGGAACGGCCGCGATCGATACATGGTAGAGACGATGGTAATATCGGGCAGTATATCGGTAGTCTGGGGTTGTTTTGTCATCTAACACTATCCTGCCGCAGGGTAAAGGGTACTCGGGTTGTCTTGGATGTTACGCCTCGAAAAAAGCAAATCAAGCTACGGTGGACGAGCGGATTTCCTCGCGAAACGCGGCTCGACTTCCGATAGGTTTGCACTATCACACCCGAAGCAGCCATATTCCCCCCCACATCCATCATGCACCGGGGAGTGCAGCAAGTGCAGCACCCCGTTTTCTTGAATTCAACATCTCATTTACGATCCAGGCGACATACGCGATAACAAATGGCATGACAGGAAAGTGATAACGCGACTGTCCGGAAAAAACAAGACTGATAAGAGTGAAATAGATCGCGATTACCAAACCGTAATACATGGCAGGCTTTGCCGGCGTACGTAAGAGTTTCCAGATCGCTACTGCGAAGCCGCCCAACAGGAGAAAATAGTAAATCTGATTGATTACGCGCACCGACCGAAACCATTTGGCATGCTGGTCATACCAGGGGGTACCGGATTGATAGCCCCACTCCCCTTCGCCATCCATGCCCCAGAAGCGGAAGAATTTCTTGGGCATCATGCCGATAAACGTGCCGGGGTTTTCGAGAATCCACTCCTTGGCGAGCTTTCGAGCGCGTTTATCCGCCGCAACCTGGTCGGCAACGCTGAACTCGGCTTGCTTGAATAGCGGGTCGGTTTCAGAGTAATCATGCCCATAGTCCCCAACGACGGATGGATTATTCCCGGCTAAAAGAGATGTTCCACCGTTTGTCGAGACAGGAACAAATTCATCAAAAACAAGGTAGTTTCGCAAAGTCCACGGCGCTATTACAGCCAGCATCAGTATTGAAACCGCTATAGCACGGATGACTCCGGCTTTGAGGTCGAGCAGAGTCCAATCCCGGGAATAAGCAATCGCGGCGAGGATCGGTGCGAGTAGCAGCGTTTGTGTTTTTATTAATGTGGCTAAGCCCAGCGTTATGCCGCATAACAATATGGCCAAGGCAGAGTGACGGCTTAGCATCAATAGACTGACAAATAGGAGCACGCATGTGTAGAGCACTTCGGAAGCCACCAATGGTACATAGGCTGCACTATTAGGATACAGAGTGAGCAGAAAAATACTCAGGCGAGCTGTCGAACTGCTTTTAAATACTGTTTTCACAAAGTAAAAGAGCAGCCAGAAAGTGCATCCCGCCAGAACCAGATTGGCGAATTGCACCGCAATGAGATGCGGACCGGTGAAAGTAAACAAGAACGCAAGAAATGCAGGATAACCGACTGGCCAGTAAGCGGTTGGAAAGCCCCCTTCAGAATATGAGCCATGCTCTACGATGTTGACAGCCCTGCTGAAATACCACATTGCATCGGAACTTGGTTCTACAGGGACAAAAAGAAGAAGCGCAAGACGGGTTCCGATAAATACGGAAAAGCACACGGGGGTAAACCACGGATGCGTGAGCAAGGACTGAAGCCGTGCAAGTAAGATATCAACTTTCATCGTATTTTTTGAAAAAGAGCGAAAAAGTCGATCGGGGCGACTGCTGAAACACCAACATGAGCACCATTATGAGATTAGTTGATCGGGCCGGCGCTCTTCTTCCTTAAAATATTATCCTTACCCTCGTTCTCGAGGATATTACCGTGGCGGATTTTTTGCCGCCACATCTATTCGGCGGCAGTGTGACGCCTCGCCAGCCCCAGGATCTCAGATTCGGAAATGTGCTTATCGAGACGTTCCAGAGCGTCGCGAAACCTGATATTCACCCACGATTTGGGATGAAAACATAGTACCGGCTGCCAAGATAAAAGACGACGGTATAAGGTACTATGCCTATGGTCTGTGCAAGATATGAATTTATTCCAGCGCCATCCCGCAACCCGTAAAGCGTCATCAAGTTTGCAATATAGGCAAGCAGAAAAGCCAGCAGAAAACGCGCAGCAGTAGGATAAATGCCGCCATTGTGGCGAAATGTCCATTTTCTGTTAAAAAAGAAACTCAGCAGCAATCCAAAACCGTATCCGAGCAGATTAGAGACGAAGTCATCGAGTCCTGCGAGGCCTTTTGCAGCAAATATAACCGATAGACCGAATAATGTATTTGCGACCCCCACCAGAATAAAGCGTAATGGTTGCAGTAAGCTTGCAAGCACGTGTGTTCTCCACTTGCCGTTGGCGAAAAACGCGACGTAACGGGAAGGCTAGTCACCTTTTGCGGCGGTTACATAATATTGGGCACCAAGCGGTAGCCACCCCAGCGAGGCCTCGATGCTCCGGATAAAGCTGAGCAACTTTGGAAAAAAAACCCGGTAGCTCACCGACGCAGATGAAAAACCCGCTGACCTGAAATTCCTGTACATGGTGCTGGCCCTGATCAGCACGGCATTTTCATCAAAGGGACAGGAATTGACCGCCCGAACGGTAAGCGGATTGAGGGGATTATGCTCATAAATCATGACGATCCCGTTCCGCTTCAGAACGCGCCGCAGTTCCCGCAATAAATAAACATGTTCCTCGGGAGAAATATGATGGAAAACACAACAGGCGTAAGCGGCATCAAAGCTGTTATCTTCGAACGGAAGCGCCTTCCCGTCAAAAGCGATATATTTCGCCATGCTGCCGAAATTTGCAGCCGCAATTTCAAGACTGGCTTCTGAAACGTCCAGGCAAGTAAGGTGTGCAGAAGGAAAATACTTGCGGAAGAAAGGCACTGAAGTACCTACTCCCGCTCCAAAGTCGAGGAAGGACCCATCAATGTCAACACCCCGGGCCACTTGAACAATTCTTCTCAAGTCCTTCATTTTGTACTCGGCGAAGTACTCCGGGTTTTCGCCTGAGGCGACTATATTTTCGCGATGAAGCGACTTGTATTCTTCGGCAAATTTATCGAACTCTGCGCGATCCATTTGAGTTACCTGATCGGTTGGTCTTGCCGCTAAATCATTTTCTCAATGATGTATCGGGGCCTGCGTTTCGTCTCGGCGTAAATTTTGGCAATATATTCTCCTATAATCCCCAGGCTCAAAAGCTGGATTCCGCCTAAAAAATACATGGGGATCACAGTGGACGCCCATCCCGGCACGCTTCCATCGAAGAAAAGACGCGCTATCAACGCCCAACTCCCGATGGCGAAGCTGAACATGGATACGGTGAATCCCAGTAGTGTAATCCATCGCAGAGGAAGCGATGAGAATGAAGTCAGGCCGTCCCACGCCAGGGCAAGCATCTTTTTTAAAGGATATTTTGATTCACCGGCAAAACGCTCGGCGCGCCTGTAATATACATTTTCAGTTTTGAAACCAAGCTGGGGAATAATTCCGCGCAAGAATACATTGGCTTCGCCATACTGCTTCAAGGCCTCTATCGCGTGGTAGCCCATCAGGCGATAATCTGCATGGTTAAATACGATATCAACACCTAGCAGGCGCAGCACCCGATAATATCCTTCTGCACTCATTCTTTTGAATCGCGCATCCGTTCTGCGATCCACCCTGATACCATAGACGATCTCAGCGCCTTCCCGATATTTGATCACCATCTCCCTGATCGCCGATAAATCATCCTGAAGATCTGCGTCAACACTAATTATCGCGTCCCCGCTAACGGTCATGAGCCCGGCGATCAAAGCGTTCTGATGTCCGCGATTTCTCGACAGTTTAATGCCATGCATTGAACTGTCACATCTTGCGACATTTTCGATCAGGTTCCATGTTTTGTCTTTCGAACCGTCGTCTATAAAGGTTATCGTACTCTCGGGATCAACCAGTCGCTCGGCTATAAGCTGATTCAGCAGTTCCCGGAGATGACCGATCGTGGTTCCAAGCACTTCTTCCTCGTTAAAACATGGAACTACTATTGCGAGATTCATCTATACCTCATCTTTACTCGGTCCATTTCGCGCGCATCGGTAGATTACAAAAGAGGATCGTGCCTCTTCGTATTCCAGCGTTGCACCTGAGAACTATTTGTTGGAGTGATCCCGATGTAGCTGACGACTATCATTCTTGCTCATCTACGACATATTTGCGGAAATCTGTTGCAGGATAGGCCGAGCATGGCACATGAGATCAGTATCGGCCAGAAGGATATCTTGGCAGGACGGAATTATCTCCTTCGATAAGGGTGATTCCGCGTAGCTCATCCGATCAAGAGAAAAAGAAAAACCTCTCAGCAATGATCGCAAATTTCAAATTTGCCTGCCACGTGCGGGAGCAAGGTATGGCGTTCCGGAAATCGTGTCAAGTACCTCAGACCGCGACTGAGGAGAGCGCCAGCTTTGCTGGCGCTTCGGTATTTCGTTGACGTCTGCGAGCAATCCATCCGATCAGGCCAAGCCCCGCAAGCAGAAGCGCATATGCTTCCGGTTCGGGAACCACCCCCGCGACCGGCTTGTATAGCCACACAGCGGCATCCCACGCTCCGCCGTTCTCGAGAGCAATCTGGTCGAGCGCGACGAACGCACCCAGCGTGGGATCATAATGCCACTTACCGAGAACACCGGTAGCAAAATCACCATGAGGATGACTTGACGTCGAGCTTTGCATCTCGTGGATAGTCCACGTGGTGTTGGAGCCGATGTTGCCATCTGCGTCGGTGAGAACGTTCACTGCCCAAACTGTTCCGCCGCCGCCACTGCCATCCCATAGCACAATCATGTTATCGGCAGAATCATAACCAATACCATAAGTCGCACCCATTACGAAATCACTGCCATCGCTGTTTACGAGATTGATTCCGATATCGGCATTACTATTGGGATTGGCTGTATTGGAATTATCCAGATCCCATATTGCCAAATCTGCCGTATATGGCCCGATATGATTGGCGGTCCTAATGTAAAGGTTGTGCGTCGTATCAATTGTTGCGGTGCCCTGGTATCCGACTGAATTCCATGTAGTGCCAATAGCTTCCCATGAGTCCTTACCGCCGTTTCTCACGTCTCCCACTGCATAGCGGTAGAGTACCGGAAACCCTGATGCATTCGAGTCTGCGGTAAGGTAGACTACGTCTTTGCCGTTCTCGGTACGGTAGGCAGTGGTAGCGTTAACGTAAATAGGCGGTTGAGATCCGGTCCACTGCCCCTGCCGGTCGATCCACATGTTGCCGCCTTGCGCAACATTGATCGTATTCCAGCCTGAACCGGTCGTACCACCGACCTTATTGGGATCCGCCTTATCAGGATCCCACAGGAAAGGGCCAGCGCGGGTCACATTCGTGCCATCCGTCTTCTCGAAATTTCCACCGTTCTGCGCTGCGCCCCCGAACGTAATGAACATCTTATTGACGGGCAGATAGTTGTTGTTGTCGTAGGTATGCGCCGATTGTGGCGCCGCGCTGTCGACGATAAATCCATAGGCGTCTATTCTGCTTGGTAGAGAACCCCGCTCCCATTTGCCTGTAGCGCCATCCCACACGTACATTTCATTACCCACGTAATTTGCGTGGCCGCCGCCCCAAAGCATCATTTGTCCACGATCTGAATCCCAGGCAAAAGAACTCCAGGCATTAACAATAGCGCCGGGCCAACTATTCGGTACCGCATCGGCGCCGACCGGCCAAGCATCGGAAAAGAGGTTGGTGCTTGCCTTGACCCAACCACCCTCAGGCGTCGCCGCCAGCAGTGATGACAAACGTTCGAACGAGGTGTCCGCATATGCTGACGCCATGAAGAATGACGCCGAACTGGTGGCGAGGAGAGCGGAAAACGCAAAATTTGCCACCCAATTGTTCCGCGCATGCATACTCATGTTCGCTCCCCATTTTTGTATGTTAAGTTTATGCATACCGCTGCGCTCCCCAATTAGGGTAACTTTTTGAAGCGTACAAGAAAATACATTGAAAAGTAAAGCGATTTCTACTTTTAAGAATTAACCTTCCGTGACTTATAGTACTATTGACGCGTTTTTATCAAGAGTCACAAAATAACGCCGCACGGAGCAGAACCCAACTGATTTTCTACCGAGATCATGACGATTTCGGTATCAGAAAACCACTATTCCTGGGCTAAAGGCTGTAGCAGCGGAATTTACCGAAGTCTGCGGATAAAATAAGAAAACTGGATTGAAGATGCTGGCGCGTCATTCCCGGTTCCGCTTATATTATAAAATATTCAGGTCGCAGGACTGGTCTTATTATGTCGTAATTTCTCATTGCCACTTGTATTTGATATCTTGGCTACTCAATGGTTTTGCGTGATGACCTCAATAGCAGTGCAAAAAAAAGCATTTCATCAGATGTTACAGCACTGGGGTTGGTTCAATGTCGGGCTTTTCGTACTCAGCAAGTTTTTGGGGATGATATCAAGAGGAAAGATTCGCCTATACAGGTATTATTTAATCGCCCAGCCAGTCGCAAAGACAGCTTTACTTCCGCCGGGAAGGGGCAGGAAAATAGAAATCCGGCTG
The DNA here is from genome assembly GCF_900100985.1 of Nitrosospira sp. Nsp1. Classification (NCBI taxonomy): domain Bacteria; kingdom Pseudomonadati; phylum Pseudomonadota; class Betaproteobacteria; order Nitrosomonadales; family Nitrosomonadaceae; genus Nitrosospira; species Nitrosospira sp. Nsp1. The sequence goes on along the minus strand of NZ_FMUF01000008.1, from coordinate 66,706 downwards.
ATTCAAGAGCAAGACGAAATCATCCGGGAGTTTCCCAGACCTGCCACGGCGATCCGAGCCAGATTCAAGCAAGGAGCCAAATGTCTGGTCGCTTTGAAGGAGGGGCGCTTTATTGGTTTCCTGTGGCTATTGCTGGGAAGCTATCAAGAGGATGAAGTGCGGGCCCGCTACATACCGCTACCGGCAGAACGGGCCGCTTGGGATTTCGATGTGTATGTAGCGCCGGATCTCCGACTGGGATTGACTTTTCCGCGTCTATGGGAACAGGCAAACCGCATCTTGACTGAAAATAACATTTTATGGTCGTGCAGCCGTATTTCCGCGTTCAACTCCGGTTCGCTCGATGCCCATGCACATTTTGGAACATTGCCCTTGGGCAGCGCACTCTTTTTTTGTGCCGGCCGGTGGCAAATTACGTTCTCCTCTATATCGCCCTACTTTCATTTGTCGTCCCGCCCCGATTCATTCCCGGAATTTCGTCTTGATACTGAGGGGCTTGAGGCGTCTTCCTGCTCAAAAAGATAATCAACTATGGAGTAAACATGCAGCATCTTGAAGAAGTAAAGAAAATTCTATCCGACGTACTGAGCCTCGGGGAACGAAAAAATTCCCTCAAGGAAGATTCCTCCTTGCTCGGCAGCATTCCCGAATTGGACTCCATGGCAGTGGTTAATCTGATCACCGCCATGGAAGAGCATTTTGATATAACCGTCGATGATGATGAGATTACCGCAAGCACCTTTGAAACCGTTGGCACACTGACGCGCTTCGTTGAACAAAAATTGGCTGAATGAACTCATTTTTGCACGTCGCTCCCGCCACGCCCTTCTTTTTAAAAGCGGAGTTGGGCGAGCGTTTTTGTCTTTACTACGCCCCTCCTCCCGGTTGGGAATGCCGCGGTGTACTGATTTATGTTCATCCCTTCGGCGACGAAATGAATAAATCGCGCCGTATGGCGGCGATGCAGGCAAGAGCCTTTGCCGCAGCGGGGTTTGGCGTGCTGCAGATAGATCTTTTCGGCTGTGGAGACAGCAGCGGCGAATTCGGGAATGCAAGCTGGAATATCTGGAAGCGGGACCTGGCTGCTGCATGGAGTTGGCTGGAGGACAGGGTTGCCGCTCCGGTCAGCCTCTGGGGTCTGCGCCTAGGCGCTCTACTAGCACTCGACTTTGCCAGAAGCTCGGAAAATGCAATTGACCGGATTATTCTTTGGCAACCTGTAATAAGCGGAGAATCTTTCCTGACCCGGTTTTTGCGCCTTCGGCTCGCCAATGAAATTCTTTTGGGCGAGGCCGGTACAGAAAAAAACACCGGAACGAATGCTATGCGCAATGCCTTGAGGACTGGAAATCCGCTTGAAGTAGCCGGCTATGAACTCGCGCCGGACATGGCTGCCGCCATTGATATCTTGCAAGCGGCTGAGCTACTCGTAACACGATGCCCCATTCACTGGTTCGAGATTGTGGCTGAACCGGGCCGTTCCATGACCGCGGCCGGAGCGAAGGTTGTCACCGCATGGAAGCAGAATGGCGTTGATCTGCATTTGCATCTTGTGCCTTGCTTACCGTTTTGGGCGACACAGGAAATCTCGGAGTGTCCTGAACTCGTGTTGGCGACAGCCGATATTTTTGCTGAACAAGCCAGATGAATTTCGAGGAACGCGCGCTCGCCCTTCAGTGCAATGATTCGTGGATGTACGGAATTTTGAGCCTGCCTGAGCGAACTGCTTCGAGAGGTGTGCTGATCGTTGTAGGCGGACCGCAATATCGGGTGGGAAGCCATCGCCAGTTCACATTACTTGCTCGTCACCTCGCCTCTCTTGGCATACCCGTTCTACGTTTCGATTACCGGGGAATGGGAGATAGCGAAGGCGCCTCAAGAACTTTTGAAGATTTGGAAGATGATCTCCACTGTGCGATAGAACATTTTTTTGAAGAAGTGCCCGCGCTCAGTAATTTGGTGATTTGGGGCTTATGCGATGCTGCCTCAGCTGCGCTTTTCCATGCGCACCGCGATCGGCGCATAACTGGCCTGGTATTACTGAATCCCTGGGTAAGAACAGATCAAGGTGCTGCAAAAGCCTATCTAAAACATTACTATCTCGCTCGTATTCTCGACCCTGAATTCTGGGGCAAGGTTTGGAGCGGGCGTTTTAATTACGCCAATGCAACTCAATCTCTTGTGAAGACTATCGAGAAAGCCCTGCCGGGTCGAAAAATTACAGCCACGAGGGATAAGGCTGGCGATAGATCCTGTGATTTCGCCAGCTTGCCGGAACGGATGCTGGATGCACTCAGTCGTTATAAAGGAAAGATACTGCTGATAACGAGTGGCGACGACCTTACCGCCCAGGAGTTTCTGGAGCTAGTTAAAAGTTCGCGTGAGTGGCAGCGACGGCTGGCGGCACCAAGTGTATCGCGTCTGAATTTACCGGAAGCCAACCATACTTTTTCGCGGCGTGTATGGCGCGATGAGGTGGCCGTTGGGACGAGCGACTGGATTCAGTCGTGGTGAAAGATTAACCATCGTTTTCGATCGGGCCTTACTCGACATGAGCGGTTTCTCGACATGAACACCCAGGTGTGCCAATGGAAAAAACCTGACGTACTCGCGAGCCAGGGGTCATAATTGATGCACCTTTCCGGAAAACGCTGGATGAACAGTACCGTACTGCGCTTGTTGAAGCATCCTCCGAAATACGCTAATTGTAAGGAACGTTTATGAAAGCTATGCCGTTCATTGTTATATTAGTCGTCTCGATTATTTCAGCAGACCTCAAGGCGGCCCCCGCTCCCTATTGTGGAGAAGTCATACCAGGAGGTGCGGGAGGTGATTATACGAACAGCGACTATAGAGGAAATCTGAAAACCGTTGAAGATTATCATTTTACGCCTAATGTCGAGAAACTGGTCAGTGGCAATACCGGATACATCGGCGGAGACTTGAGCTATACACTTCTGCTGTTTCCGAATCACCATCGCGCATTGGCAGCAATGGGTAAACTTGCCTTAAAGGAGAAAACCTTAAAGCCGAGCGGCTCCAAATATTCGGTTGAATGCTTTTTTGATCGAGCCATGCGGTTTAAACCAACCGATGGCATGGTTCGTATGGTATATGGCAATTATTTGCTGAAAGCAGGACAAATTGATAAAGCCACGGAGCAGCTTCAGATAGCGGCTGAGCTCCAGCCAGAAAACCCTACCATCAACTACAATCTCGGCTTGCTCTATATGCAGAAGAAAAACTATGAACAGGCAAAAACTTATGCGAAGAAAGCATATGAACTAGGCTTCCCCCTTCCAGGTCTGAAGAATCAGTTGATACAAGCAGGAAAATGGGACGGCGACTAAGGCAACGGATCAGCTTCGAGAAAACCCAGAATATACCTAAATACGATAAAAATGTGTATCTAGGCTGATTCGCCCGTTGCTTCTTTCTCGGGCGCGAGATGGGCGATATACCAAGCCATGGCTTGCTTAAGCCCTTCATCTATCCGATGAGTCGGCTCAAAACCCAACATTTTTCCAGCCTTGGAAATGTCCGCCTGAGAATGTCGTACATCGCCCCTGCGAAAATCCGCGTACGTGGGCTTATGGTTCCGCAAGTCGGGAAATTTCTCCACAAGTGACGCGCATATCATCTCATAGAGTTGATTCAGGCTTGTACGCTCGCCAACTGCCACATTGTAAATCTGATTGACCGCCTCGGAATTTTCAGCCAGCGCCGCAAGAAGATTGACTTGAACGACGTTCTCGATAAAGCAGAAATCCCGGCTGGTTTCGCCATCTCCATTAATGTATAAAGTCCGACCCCGGATAAGCGCAGCAATCCATTGAGGAATCACTGCCGCATAAGCGCCGTTTGGGTCCTGCCTGGGACCAAAGACGTTAAAATAGCGTAACCCGACGGATTGCATACCATAGCAGCGCGCGAATACATCCGCGTAGAGTTCGTTGACATACTTGGTAACGGCATATGGCGAAAGAGGCTGGCCAATTACCGACTCCACCTTGGGTAGACCGGGATGGTCGCCATATGTCGAACTGGAGGCTGCGTAAATGAAGCGCTTCACCTGGGTGTCACGCGAGGCCACCAGTAAATTCAGGAATCCGGAAATATTGTTTTCATTTGTCTGGATAGGATCTTGAATGGATCGCGGCACAGATCCAAGCGCGGCCTCATGCAGCACATAATCCATGCCTTTGCATGCATCCCTGCATACTTGCAGATCCCGGATATCCCCTTCGATAAAGCTGAAGTTGAGCCAGGCCTCTTCCCCTACCAACTCCCTTATCTGCTCGAGATTGTGCCGATGACCGGTCGAAAAGTTATCCAGACCTGTTACCTTTTGATTCAGCGTGAGCAAAGTCTCCAGTAAACTGGACCCGATAAACCCGGCAACGCCGGTGATCAGCCAGTGATATGGATGATTCTTCAAATGCTGAAGCACGTCTTGGTATCTTGTCATTATTCGATCAGCCCTTTCCTGAAGAATCTGTGAATAATTTCCGATTTTACCAGCTCAGTCGTCAAACAAGCACTCCACAAAAGATTTGTTCAGTGATCTTCATTTTCTTCAAAGCCGCCAGACGTTGAAACCAGCATCACGCAGGGCTGCTGGGTCAAACTGGGATTTAACATCGATAAAGCAGCCATTACCGGTGATTTTGGATTGGAAATCGGTCAAGGGTCTGTTCATAAATTGCCGATGCGAGACGGCAACAATGAGTGCATCGGCGCGTGGAAGATTTTCCCACGACTCAAGTTCCAGGCCATATTCATGCCGAGCTTCTTCGGGATCGGCCACAGGATCATGGATGTGAATTTCTATGCCATAAGACTTGAGTTCACTGATCAGGTCGGCAGTTTTAGAGTTTCTGAGATCGGGGCAGTTCTCTTTGAAGGACAAGCCCAGCACATTCACTCGGGCGCCCTTGACATTAATGTCAGCCTTGATGATGTGTTTTATGGTTTGCTCGGCAACAAATTTAGCCATACTGTCGTTGATACGGCGGCCAGCCAGAATAACCTGCGGTATGTAGCCGATCATTTCAGCCTTGTGGGTAAGGTAATATGGATCGACACCAATGCAATGGCCCCCAACCAGGCCGGGGCGAAAAGGAAGAAAATTCCATTTCGTGCCGGCAGCCTGAAGAACCTCCATGGTGTCGATTCCCAGCTTATCGAAAATGATGGCTAGTTCGTTCATCAATGCGATATTCAAGTCACGCTGCGTATTCTCGATCACTTTAGCGGCTTCGGCCACCTTGATACTGGATGCACGGTATACACCGGCGGTAATTATACTTTCGTAAAGCACGGCGATTTTCTCCAACGTATCCTGGTCGTCTCCCGACACAACCTTCAGGATACTGGTAAGCGTATGCTGCTTATCACCAGGGTTAATACGTTCGGGAGAGAAGCCGACGTGAAAGTCATCTTTCCATTTCATACCAGAATGCTTTTCGAGAACCGGAACACAGATTTCTTCCGTTGCGCCTGGGTAAACCGTAGATTCGTAAATAACGATGGCGCCCCGCTTCATATGTTTTCCGACGACCCCGCTGGCGCCGATGAGCGACGAAAAATCAGGCTGATGAGCAAGGTCTACCGGGGTGGGAACTGCGACAACAATATAATCAGCCTCGGACAGCTCTGCCGGATCGGTGGTAACAGACAGGTGACATGCTGCTTGTAGATTATCAAAGGAAACTTCACCGGTCGGATCTATGCCGCGCTTGTAACTGTCGACTTTGCTGCTGGAAAGGTCATATCCTATGGTTCGCCGCTTTTTTCCAAATTCAACCGCCAAGGGTAACCCTACATACCCCAATCCTACTACAGCCACCAGGCTCATCAGTTATCTCCCACTCCGTTTATCATTCATATCGGCAAAGCGACCTGCCGTACTGTACTCCAACTCCCTATCATCCGACAGTATCTCTTTGAATAACATTGTACTAAAGTGCAATTTCCACAAGACTTATTTCAGATATCATGCCGGCAGGTGACTCAGAGCAAGAGCGTGGGAAAATCCAGCGGCAAATCAATTTCAGGAGGAACAGCCTGAGCAACGCGCCGACCCGGGCCGTAAGTACTTCGCGGATTGCCTGGAGGCAGGGATCGAGAACGCAACAAACACGACATGGCCCGCCAAGAATAAAACAAGAGGGTGAAGATTGCTACCGGGCCGGGGGAACTATTACTTGATACGCCGCCGCTTTCGCAAATCTGCCAGGCACAGGGATGGCCAGCTTGCTTCGAGCTGATGCATTCGTTTTTAGTGGCCCGCTTCCTGTCGGCCTTGTACATTTAGGCATGATAACGCTCATTGCCTGACGTGTTTATGTTTCAGATTTTTTTGTCCGTAGCGCAACAGCAGCCCGGTTTTTTATCAGGCATTTCTTTGTCTGCGTACGCCATCCTCAAACGTCGTATCAGAATTGGCCACGTCAGCTTGATGTCCATGGGTATTTGCAGACGCTTCACCCCAAATACGCCGCAATGCGTCCCACATGCTGGTCCGCACCGTCTTCAGATAAAGCGTGTTATCGCTCAAGCCATTTACGAGACGTCGTTGGGCCTCACCCAGGTTGTGGTAGGGCAAGCTCATGAAAAGATGGTGGGTCGCGTGGTAGCGCAAGCCAACCGGGGCCCATAAGGCGGTAATGAACAGGTTGCCCGGAACATTTATCGAGTCGAGGTATTGCTCGTGAAATTCCATGGGTTGATCGCCAGGATTGCGGTAAGCATGTGCGCTTAGCGTACGCAAGGAATTTATAAAAAAGATGAACATTGCAATGACATACCAGAAGACCAGAAAGTAGTAGGTCAGCACGCCCAACGCAATGCAGGCAACCACCGCTGTTATGAATACAAAAGCGGCAAATTCCTGGAGCTTCCAGTGCCTGTCGCTGCGAATCGCATTCTCCTCACGCTTGTAATTCATATCGATGGTGAGAGAAGAAGCCCGTTCCCAGACCAGTTTACGCAGCGGGGGAATGAAATACGATAACGGTGTGAGAACCAAAAAACGGATGATGAAAAAGAGCGGCAAAATAAATGAGAGCAGTACATAGCCGACCATGATCACCGGCCTCAAGGTAGCAAAAGGGACGTATTCCCCATCCTTGGCGGTGCCATAGACATCACGCTTGTGATGATCGTTGTGAACGCCGTCATAGGTAAAAGAGGGAATCAGCAACGGTATGCCGCAAGTGACGTTCCACACCAGGCGGAATAGTCCGAATGTTCCCGTTTTCAGGTGGGCCAGTTCGTGAATGAAAATAGCTGCACGATAAAACGCAAGTGTAGCGATAATAAAAAGTGGAAATTGCCAGGCAGAAAACAGCGGCATGGACAGGACAGCCAAAAAGGCGGTCCAACCCAGCGAGATATGAAAGATAAAATCCGCCCAGTAAATCCAGGGATTGGGCGTCATGAGATCGCGGACAAGACTGTGCGCCTCCCGCAAGGGAAATTCCCGGCCCGCTGTCGTTTCTATCATTCCTGGATACTCATAGAATCGTTTCGTTTTGTGATGAATCAGGATTGCGGGCATTTACTACTTGATTAAATCATCCATGTTTCCTATGTCGATACACAACCCGAAGGGTTCATCGGCTTGGCACACCACAAGATTGCAGGCTGAGAAGCCTCAAAATACCTCGGCATCAGCCAGCGTTGGTGCAATGGCGTCTTTCGCCGAAATAATGGGTTGTGCACCCGCTTCAACTGGCCATGAAATCGCAATTTTCGGGTCATTCCAGACAATGCTACGCTCAAAGTCGGGAATGTAGTAATCCGTAGTTTTATACAAAAAATCGGCACTTTCGCTCAATACGTAAAAACCATGGGCAAAACCCGGTGGCACCCATATCTGACGGTAATTATCTTCGGTCAACTCCACCCCGACCCATCGGCCAAAGGTTGGAGATGACTTGCGGATATCGACCGCCACATCAAAAACCGCACCGCGTACTACACGCACCAGCTTGCCCTGAGGTTGCCGGATCTGATAATGCAAGCCGCGCAATACACCTTTGACGGAGCGGCTATGATTATCCTGCACGAAGTTTACGCCAAGCCCGGTAGCCTGGTTGAAATTTTTCTGATTGAAGCTTTCGAAGAAGAATCCCCGGCTATCACCAAAGACTCTCGGTTCGATTATCAGTACGTCCGGAATGGCGGTGGGAATTACCTTCATATGACCACCCGCTCATTCAAGAGACGCAATAAATACTGACCGTAGCCATTTTTTTCCAATGGTTTCGCCAGCTTCTCAAGCTGCGCGGCGTCTATAAAACCTTGACGATAGGCGATCTCTTCCGGACATGCCACCTTGAGACCCTGGCGGTGCTCAATGGTTTCGATAAAATTGCTGGCTTCAATCAGGCTTTCGTGAGTACCTGTGTCCAACCATGCATAACCACGGCCCATGATTTCGACATTGAGCTGGCTGTGCTCCAGGTAGCTCCGGTTTACATCGGTGATTTCCAGCTCGCCCCGAGCGGAAGGCTTGAGCCTGCTCGCAATATCGACAACCTGGTTATCGTAGAAATACAGGCCGGTCACAGCATAGTTACTCTTGGGCCGGACCGGTTTTTCCTCCAGTGAGGAAGCCTGATTATGGCCATCAAAAGCAACCACGCCATAGCGCTCGGGGTCTTGTACGTGATAGGCGAATATGGTCGCTCCTTCCTGCTTTGCCATGGCGCGCTGGAGTCGCAGGTGCAAATCGTGTCCATAAAAAATGTTATCGCCGAGCACCAGGGCGCTGGGATTATGCCCGATAAAGTCTTTACCAATGGTAAAGGCCTGAGCCAACCCATCCGGACTGGCTTGCACGGCATATTGCAAGTTCAGCCCCCAATCGCTTCCATCGCCCAGCAGCTGTTCAAAACGCGGCGTGTCCTGCGGCGTGGAGATGATGAGGATATCGCGAATACCCGCCAGCATGAGTGTACTTAACGGGTAATAGATCATCGGCTTGTCGTAAATAGGCAGCAGTTGTTTTGAAACCGCCTTCGTGACGGGGTAAAGCCGGGTGCCGGATCCGCCGGCGAGGATAATGCCTTTACGCTGGATCATCGATTCTTCTCAAGGGTTTCAGTGAGCATGCGTGCTACACCCGTTTGCCATGAAGGCAAACTCAAGTCGAAGGTGCTTTGCAGTTTTGCGGTGTCCAGGCGCGAATTTTTCGGTCGCGTGGCGGGTGAAGGAAATGCACTGGCAGGGACTGGGAGGATATTTTCTGGCGCCACCTCGAGCCTGACCCCAGCTTGACGAGCAAAGTTTAATACAAACCGGGCGTAACCGTACCATGAGGTTTCGCCCGCCGCAACCAGATGATAAAGGCCGGATACGTTCGGTCGCTTCACGGCCGTCCGAATGGCATGGGCAGTCACATCGGCCAACAGATCGGCGCCGGTTGGCGCGCCGATCTGATCGTCGATAATGGTGAGACGATCGCGCTCCTGTGCCAGACGCAACATTGTTTTTGCAAAGTTACCGCCACGCTCGGCAAAAACCCAACTGGTGCGGAAGATCAGATGACGGCAGCCAGACTCTGAAATTGCATTTTCGGCTTCCAGTTTTGTCCGACCATACACATTCAAAGGCCCGGTAGGATCGGTTTCTACCCAGGGTTTGCTCCCACTGCCGTCAAATACATAATCAGTGGAGTAATGGACCAGCCAGGCGCCAAGCTTACCGGCTTCTCTGGCAAGAGTAGCCGGAGCAAGGGCGTTAATAACACGAACCCGTTCCGGCTCGTCCTCAGCTTTGTCCACAGCGGTATGTGCGGCCGCATTCACTATCACATCGGGTGAAACCGTCTGAACGGTTTGCGCAATACCATCAAGGTTTGTGAAATCACCGCAGAAATCCTGGCTGTCAAAATCGACCGCTATCAATTCGCCCAACGGCGCGAGACTGCGTTGTAGCTCCCACCCCGCCTGCCCATTTTTACCGAACAGCAAAATTTTCATCAGGTGCGCCCATTGTAATTCTTCTCAACCCAGGTCCGGTAGGCGCCAGACTGAACATTGGCGACCCAGGACGGATTGCCAAGGTACCATTGCACGGTTTTGCGTATGCCTGTTTCAAAAGTCTCAGCAGGCTTCCAGCCCAGTTCGCGCTCGATTTTACTCGCATCGATTGCATAGCGGCGGTCATGGCCAGGACGGTCGGTGACAAAATTGATCAGGTTACGGTAGGGATCGCTGGCTCGAGGTCGTAGCGTATCCAGCAATGCACAAATCGTATGGATGATGTCGATGTTGGGTTTCTCGTTCCAGCCGCCTATATTGTAAATCTGCCCGGGAATTCCCGCTTCCAGCACACGACGGATAGCGCTGCAATGGTCTTTTACATATAGCCAATCGCGAATTTGCTGGCCGTCTCCATACACAGGCAAGGGTTTGCCGGCAAGCGCGTTGACGATGATCAACGGGATAAGTTTTTCGGGGAATTGATAAGGACCATAGTTGTTGGAGCAATTGGTGGTGAGCACAGGCAAGCCGTAGGTATGATGATATGCACGCACCAGATGGTCGCTGGCGGCTTTGGTCGCCGAGTATGGGCTATTCGGCTCGTAGCGGTGCGCCTCATTGAAGGCTGGCGCGTCCTTGGCGAGGGAACCATAAACTTCGTCGGTCGAAACCTGGAGGAAGCGAAAATCCCGCTTTGCATTTTCATCCAAGGCACTCCAGTAACTACGTCCGGCTTCCAGAAGACGAAAGGTACCGACGATATTGGTCTGTATGAAGTCTTCCGGGCCATGAATAGAACGGTCGACATGGCTTTCAGCGGCAAAATTGACGATGGCGCGGGGTCGATAGCGTCGGAGTAGATCGGTTACGAGGGTAGCGTCGCCTATATCGCCTTTTACAAAAATGTGCCGCGCATCTTCCACCAGTGTGGAAAGATTCTCCAGATTACCCGCGTAGCTGAGTATGTCGAGGTTGATTACCGCTTCGTCAGACTGCGCCAGCCAGTCCAGCACAAAGTTCGCACCAATGAATCCGGCGCCGCCCGTTACTAAAATCATTGTTATCCTTCGACTTGAGAGACTAATCGCATGGCATTTAGTGGGAACACCGGGTCAAAACTCTTCGCCATGCCGCAAAAAACGCCATTTTTCTACCGGCAGGTCACCCAATTTTACCCTGCCAATGCGGACGCGCTTTAACCCAGTGACTTTCAGCCCGACCAATTCGCACATTCTACGGATCTGGCGTTTCTTGCCTTCGCGTAAAATAAAGCGTAATTGGTCCTTATTTTGCCGGATCACTTCAGCGCGCTTTAATGCCTGGCCATCCAGACTTAGACCATGGTTCAGCAGATCCAATGCGGATTTCGATAAGGTTCCCTCAATGCGCACTAGGTATTCCTTCTCAATCCCCGATTCCGCGCCGATCAACTGTTTGGCAATGCGGCCGTCCTGCGTAAGCACCAACAAGCCGCACGAATCGATATCCAGTCGGCCCGCAGGAGCCAGACCTTTCAAATGCATCGGACTAAAACGTTTTGGTGTTTGATCGCCATGAAAGCGCGATTCTTTGTTAACCAGGCTGATCGCGGGCTTGTATCCCGGTTCCGGCTGCCCTGATACGTAGCCGATGGGCTTGTTCAACAGTATTGTAACTTGATCTAGCTGCTGGGCTTCCGCCATGTTATGCAGTCTTATTTTCTGCAGGGGATAAATCTTTGTGCCCAATTCGGTGACAGGTTCATCATCGACATATACCCATCCGCGTTCGATATAGCTATCCGCTTCCCTGCGAGAACATATTCCTTGTTGAGACATGAGCTTGGATAGCCGGATTTTTTCCATGAATCCCCGTGAGTTCCTGTAGCGGCTTTATGGTCGATATTGAAAGATATTCTCCTCCTTCCCGCCCCTTTTGCCGGAATTTTGCCAGAGTTCGATTATTATAATTTGAACCCCTGTTCTGTTTCATATAAAATTCGGTTTTCCAGGCGCGTAGCTCAGCTGGTTAGAGCACCACCTTGACATGGTGGGGGTCGTTGGTTCGAGTCCAATCGCGCCTACCAGGAAACTGGCGAGAGAGTATAAATAAGTCCACGGCATTAGCCGCTAATAACCGCCCTTGGCGGTTTTCTTTTGTGAGCCCAACATAGGCGCACAAAAGAAACGGCCTCTCGTAAGAGGCCGTAATAACGAATTACAGAGTAGATACAATAACGCCTGAATCTGGTTTGATTCAGGACGTCTTGCGGCTACTCCGACGACGAACAACCGCACCCATCAATCCAAGGCCAGCCAGAAGCATGGCATAAGTTTCTGGTTCGGGAACCGCGGATACGCTGATTGAGCCGTTGTAAAGACCGCCCAGTGTACCGTTAGTCATTCCTGTGATGTTGAGATCCATGTTACCGCCCGCGGTCGGACCCCACGCTAAATTGAGAGACTCAGCGGTGTTGTTTCCTCCGAGCACAGCCGAAGCCAGGAGTGTCTCGTCACCATTGTTTCTGATTCCATCCGGATTTGAAATCAGAGACATTGTAGAGAGCACTGTGTTGAACGTGCCGACGCCCGGAATATCCAGTGGAAAATTCAGGACACTGTAGCCTGAACCTCCGTTGGCAGGCAACGTAAAGGAAAAGACATCAGTAAAATCTCCAGCAGGTACGACGCTCCCGCTGAAAGACGTCGGCACATTAACAGCCACGTTACCAAGCTGATCATTCGTAGGCGCAGCGCTGGCTCCAGCACTCACACCTGCCAGAATCGCAACACCAATGGCTCGCTTCAAAAAAATATTAACCATGATTGTAATCTCCTATAAGTACGTACTTTGAACACTTGGATACCAACGATCTGTGCAAATTTGCAGCAGCGTCGATAATTTTTTTACGATACTTACTACACCAGATCTGGAAAAATTTAACTCGCAGAACTTGAGGTATGAAGGTTACACCTGAGAAACGAGGGGTCAATAGACCGTATGGACTAGCAAGGACCAAAAAGCATTTAACCTTCTTGCCGTCCGTAAACATCCTCAAAGCGCACGATATCATCTTCGCCCAAATATGAGCCTGATTGGACCTCGATCATCTCAAGGGGCACGCAGCCCGGATTTTCCAATCGGTGGCGAGTACCCAACGGAATAAAAGTCGATTCATTTTCGGATACGAGATAGCTGGCATCACCCCGCGTCACCTGTGCCGTTCCGCTTACTACAATCCAATGTTCCGCACGGTGATGATGCATCTGCAGCGATAGGGCGGCCCCGGGTTTGACAACGATGCGTTTTACCTGAAAACGCTCGCCGACATCGACAGCGTCGTACCAGCCCCAGGGGCGAAATACCTTGCGATGCAATTCGCCCTCGGGCCGACCCTGACGCTTGAGGCTATCAACAATTTTCTTGACATGTTGCGTCTTGTTCATGTGGGCTACCAGGATGGCGTCCGCCGTTTCGACCACCACCATATCCTCTACCCCTACGCACGCCACCAGCCTGTGCTCCGCCATGACCAGCATGTTATGGCAATCATCCAGCAACACATCTCCTTGGGATACATTGCCATGATGATCCTTGGGCAATACCTGCCACAAGGAATCCCATGCGCCAACATCAGACCAACCGGCCGACAACGGAATCACCGCACCCATCGGCAATGAGTCATCGCCCGCAGCAATACGCTCCATGACCGCGTAATCGATCGAGTCGCTCGGACATTGCATGAATGCTTCTTTGCTCACGCGTAAAAAATCGCCATCCACAACACCCCGATCCCACGCTGCACGGCAAGCCGCCAAGATGTCCGCTCGACAGCAACCGATGGCCGAGATCCATACCGAAGCATGCAGCATGAATAAGCCGCTGTTCCAGAAGTAAGAACCGGCGTCAAGATAAGCTTGTGCCGTTGCGAGATCGGGTTTCTCCACAAAACGCGCTATCCGATTGACCCCATCCTTTCCGAGAGGCTCACCGGATTGAATGTAGCCGTAACCCGTCTCAGGTGAATCCGGCTTGATACCGAAAGTCACGACCATGCCTTCATTGGCCAGCGTTATGCCTTTGCGTACCGCCGCTTGAAAACTTGATATATCCAGAATCAAATGATCAGCGGGCATCACCAGCAGGACTGGATCGTCTCCGCCGCGCATTGCCGCCAAGGCAGCCAGAGTCAGGGCGGGTGCGGTATTACGCCCGACGGGTTCAAGCAGGACCGTGCCTTCGGTTTCCATCAGGCGTAGCTGTTCCGCAATTATGAAACGGTATTCTTCGTTGCAAACGATCAGCGGTGACCCGAGTTCCACGCCGGTGAGCCCCTCCATGCGTCTCACCGTGGACTGCAACAGTGAATCTTCTCCAATAAGCGGCAAAAGCTGCTTGGGATACTTCTCGCGCGAGAGCGGCCAGAGGCGCGTGCCGGAACCTCCAGAGAGCACAACAGGAATCAATGGCTGCATGAACCTTCCATAGGGCGATATTCCCATCCGTTAAAAATCTATTCCTGAAACCACTTACTGCCAGTTCCGCTGACCGCCTGTTAATAACGATAACGCGAACCTCTTCGCTAACGTCGGCCTCCAAATCCCTCGGGATTGGCACTTTGCCAGCGCCAACTATCGGCGCACATTTCCTCCAGCCCACGTTCCGCCTTCCAACCCAGTAAATCAAATGCCAATTTGGGGTCGGCATAGCAAGACGCGATGTCACCGGGGCGCCGGGACCCAATTTGGTAAGGTACCGGCCGACCGCTTGCCTGCTCAAAAGCCCGAATCATCTCTAGTACGCTATAGCCTGTCCCCGTCCCGAGATTTACCGTCAGGCACCCCGCCTGCGCGTGCCGATCCGAAGTACCCGGGACGGCAACGGCATCCAGGACTTTCAGGGCTTTAAGGTGACCCAGCGCCAGATCCACGACATGGATATAATCCCGCACGCCGGTACCATCCGGCGTTGAATAATCGTTGCCCCAAACATTGAGAATTTCTCGCCGTCCTATCGCTACCTGGGCAACGAAAGGCATCAGGTTATCGGGAATGCCCTGTGGGTCCTCGCCGATCAGGCCGCTGGGATGGGCGCCCACCGGGTTGAAATAACGCAGGATACCGCAGTGCCAGGAAGAATCACTGCGGTATAGATCGCGCAAAATTTCCTCAACCATCAGTTTGCTGCGCCCGTAAGGGTTTGTGGCAGAGAGAGGATGGTCTTCGGTTAACGGAAGCCACTTGGGATCGCCGTAAACCGTGGCGGAAGAACTGAATACCAGGGTTTTCACATCACACTCGGTCATCGCTTCCAACAGGCGAAGGGTACCGACCACATTATTATCGTAATAAGCCAATGGCTGCTTAACCGACTCCCCCACCGCCTTGAGGCCGGCGAAATGAATAACCGCACTGGCGCCACTCTCGCGCAATGCCGCAACCAACGCGGCACGATCCCGGCTATCGCCACGCACCAGGCGCAGTTTTTTGCCGGTGATGCGTTCCACCCGGGCTAATGCCTCGGGATGGCTGTTGCAGAAATTGTCGAAAACCGTCACGTCGAAGCCCGCGTTCAGCAACTCTACGCACGTATGCGACCCGATATAACCTGCTCCGCCGGTGACAAGAATCATGGTTCTCAATTAGAAATCACAATCATTCAAAATAATTTTTCCAATAACCTCAACCTGTCGCTGAAGCAGACTAACGACGCACCAATTCTTTCAGCAGCAGCCAGAGAAAAAACATATCGTCGATAAAATAGCGTTTGAACATGCGTCGAGGCTCCTGCAAGAACCGGTAAAACCACTCAAGTCCGGACTTCTGCATCCAGACCGGTGCGCGCTTGACCTTGCCCACTACGACATCGAAACTACCGCCAACGCCCATGGCAAAAGGAATTTTCATCTCTGCCTGATAACGCCCGAGAAAATGCTCTTTTTTTGGCGAACTGATCGCAACGAATAATATGTCCGCCTGTGTGGCCTTGATGCGCTCGACGACCTCTGCCTCTTCCTCCGGCTTCCAATATCCATTGCGGTAGCCGGCGATAGTCAAGCCGGGGTACTTGCCGGCGTAAACTTGCTCCACAGCGGAAACCACATCTTGCCGAGCGCCAAGCAAGTATACCCGCCAGCCCTTCTCGGCTGAACGGCGCATTAGCGACTCGAACAGATCTACTCCCGCCACGCGTTCTTTCAGCGGCTTGCCAAGCAACCGGGATGCCCACACAACCGGCATCCCATCCACATTAATCAACTGGCAATCATTGATGATACGGCGCAATTTATCGTCGCGGCTCGCCTTGACAAGCTTATCGACATTGATAACAACATGCTGGTGAGGTCGCCCGCTCTGAATGAATGTCTCGACGGTCTGCAACGTCTCTTCCATTGATAGATTATCGATTTGACAACCCATCATCTCAATACGATGTCTCATGACAGCTCCCTCGCAAGCACTTCGACAATCCGCTGAGCGGCTCTACCATCCCACAGATGTGGTCGGCGGCCCTGCTTGCCTTCGCCGCGAAGCACCTTACGTACCTCGGCGACGATCCGTGCGGGATCCGTGCCAACCACCACATTGGACCCTTCATCCACCGTCACCGGACGCTCGGTATTTTCGCGGATAGTAATGCATGGCACGCCAAGCGCAGTGGTTTCTTCCTGGAGGCCGCCACTGTCGGTCAACACCACAGCGGCATCTTTCCATAAGTGGAGAAAGCTCATGTAGGATTGCGGTCCCACCAAAGTGATGTTCGGCCCAAGGTCGATGCCAAATTTTTCAATCGTTCCCCTGGTACGCGGATGCACAGGGAAAGCCAGCGGTAGCTCGGTTGCTATCTCGCGCAGCGCACCAACGATACGCGCCAGCATCTCGGCGCTGTCCACATTGCTCGGCCGATGCAGGGTAACCACCCCATACCGTGCATCATTGTTCGCACACACCGTCTTGAAATTGCTTGTTTCAAACCCCGAGGTATCGGAGCGAACCAGCTTTTCCGCCTGGTACAATAAATTATCAACCATCACGTGCCCGGCATAATGAATTGCCGCATCCGGCTTTCCCTCGCGCTTCAGGTGCGCAATGCCGCTTGGCTCAGTCACGAAAAACCAGTCCGCAATACTGTCGGTAACCACGCGGTTGATCTCTTCCGGCATGGTCATATCGCCACTGCGCAAACCGGCCTCTACGTGCGCCACGGGAATGCTCAGCTTCTTGGCTACAATAGAGCAGGCCAATGTCGAATTTACATCACCGACCACCAGTACCGCATCAGGCCGCTCCGTGTTGCAGAGCTCCTCAAAAGCCAGCATGATCTTGCCCGTCTGCTGCGCATGGCTACCCCCGCCCGCCGCCATGAAGATATCTGGTTGAGGAATGCCCAATTCCTCAAAAAAAACTTCATTCATCTCGCGATCATAATGCTGACCGGTATGGATAATCTTGTATGCCAGGCCACCATGGGATTGCAGCGCGCGTACGATGGGCGCAATTTTCATGAAATTCGGGCGTGCGCCAGCAACCAGATAAAGCCTTTTCACGTATTTGTCCCGGCGGACCCGGGTGAAAAACGCCGCCTGGCGGCAAAGAAACCGATTCCTGCGATTCCCGCCATCATCATCATATAGCTGCTCGGCTCGGAAACAACCGACATGGACATGGACTGAAACGTTTCCTTCCCATCTCCGATCAGAACCCCAGTCGAATAAGCCGAAATTGATTCTGTACCTGGCGACCAGCTGTATATACCGTTCTTGAACCAGACCCCCGCTTTGTCGTTGAAAGTATTGATGTGATCATGCTCTTGAAAAAGCAGTACCCCATCCTTCCAGAATTCCAGAGAACCGGTATCGTCTGCTGCCCACTTTACATGGAGATCCAGGTAGGTCCACCTCCCCGTTTCGAGCTCCCATGAAGTCAGCTCCCGACGTTCAAAATCGATTCCCGCAATAGATTTGATGTCGGCTGGAGATGTAATAGCGTCATGGTCGAATGCATTGATCAACTTCATTTTATTATCTTGAACGATAAGAGCGAGAGTCGGATTTCGAAAACCGCTCTCATTCTTGTCGGGCGCATTGAGAATTTGCGCAATAGCACTACCAACCTTGACGTATTTCCAAGTATCCGGAAGATAATAACCCCAGGAATACCAACGCTCCGAACCGACAGGATCTATGAAAGCACTTGCTTCGGAGCGGTAACCTGAATGGGTCGCAATATCGTCAGCAATATAAGTCGCGCGCATCACGGAATTCGCAGACCCTGCCGGATCTTGAACTCTTTCGAGACGGCCTGGAACACCGCTCGGCGTCGATATACCGCTAACGACATTACCATTCGCTTCCAATGCGCGATATCCGGAAAAATCGCCCGAACTGAATCTTCCATCGAAAACAATCTCGGCATATGCATAATTACAAGAAAGCGCAAAAACGAGGCCGGAAAAAATAAATTCTGATCGAATCATGAGACTTCCTTATAAGAGAAATCATACAACACCGCCTCAAAGTGAGCGGCCAGGTTGAGATGCACCCGAATTGATCCACAGTTTTTCTAATTGTGGACGCAAACATGCATCGAGTACTCGAGCTAATCTTGCTTTCCTGCTTCTCCAGGTTCGCAGCGAAGTGATGGCGCAGCAAGTCACTCCTTCAAGGCATGTGCCAGTTTTGAAATATCACTAGAATTGACCAGCAACCCCTCCTGCCCTTCTATTATGATTTCGAGTATGCATCCCACAGTGGTTGTTACAACACAACAGGAATCGACCATGACATCGCCTCTAGAATCGCCACCGACATATCTTCATTTTATGAAGGAAGTACAGATATGGCTACACGCACGAGCAAATTTTCATACTTTTGTGAGCCATCCCGCAAATTGAATCTTCTTACTGACACCCAGCTCTTCTGACGACACTCATGTCCGTTGCGTTTCACTGCCGCGTCCGATGATCAATCTGAAGCGCTCATCTAGCAAGAAACGACCTGAATCAAGCGAATCGCCATTACGCGCGCGCTCCTCCGTATTCAAACTCCCACTTCCGTTTGTTGCATGGAGTTGAAGAAATCACGTGCGTGTGGCAGAGGCCAGATTTCCTATAGATCCAGCCCCGCGCGATGATAGGGGAATTACCCGGACCGCATGAGATAGAATGAATCTAATGAGCTTCCTCCTGCGTTTTCCGCATTCATGCTCAAAAAAATCGCCGAAATCAGGATCATGCAGCACAACGCGAAGCCGTACCGTATCAGTAAGATTGTTTTCGCGCGATTAAGAAATGATCGGCTCCGAGGCCAAACACCTTTAACAGATCGAAAAATAGTTTCCTGAGTACCAAATTATTATTATCAAATTTCCTGATAAATTTGATATACGTACTCAACGTTTGATAATCGACCAAGGTTAAATTTTCTCTTGCCACAAGCACATCTAATGATTTCTTTGTAAAAAGATTGATGTGATGAGGCGGCGCAACCATGTTCCAATTCTTCAATCCCTTTACTCTCCTGTGTATACAACCAGGATTAGGTGTACTTAAAACCAGGTATCCACCAAGTTTCATTCGCTTTATTAATGCGGAAAGAAATGACCGAGGATCTACTACATGTTCTAGCACGTTGAAGCATGTCACAACATCATAGGTGAGGCTATGTTGAGATACGTCTTCCTCTATTAGCTGGACGTTTAAAATATCCTTAGCAAACCTGATTTCTTCTTTAGATACCTCCAATCCGCTCGCATCCAGCGAAAACTCCTTCGCCGCTAAAGCTACGAAATAACCATTACCCGCCCCCACATCGAGTAGACTGGGCCCGCCGATTTCCGCGATCCTTTTTAAGATGTAACGCCATCTGAATCCCCATTCGTATTCTATGGCAAGTGCTGTTTTCTGGCTCATTGTATAATAAGCATCAGTTTCGTATTGATCCTGACAAAAATTAGTATTTGCCATAATGCAGCCGCAGTCGGGGCAAACGTGAATATCTATGCCATTTTTGACGAAACTTTTTTGACTTGTACGATGGCTAGGATCAACTATACAAATTTTTTGTTCGTTATCCATTTTATCCACCCATAGGTTGGAAATACCTGTATTGAAGATCCGACTCTGAACCACCACACTGGCAGATTCTCCTCATCGGCCTCCTATTGGCTATTACTGATCACGAGGCTGTCTTTTCGCTCCCTTGCATGCTCCCGGTCGCAGCGAGCGCGGCATCCACATCATCCACTCTCATCACGAATCGGTGCTTGCCGTTTGCCATCGGTACGAAAGATAAATTCTCTACAAAACTAATATTATCAAATACGAGGGCCGCCTGAATCCTCTTCCGATAGATTAACCATGCATTTTCCGCTTCGCGGCAGTGTAGATTGACCACCAGATTGCACCGGTCGTATAGGACCTGAAAAGCAAGAATTCTGCCGTCTTCGCGGAACATATGGGTAAAGAATTCAGAATGTACCGTACTGCCCGCCTGATCAAAAACCAGATCGTTGGAACGCCCGATCACCTCGCGGATCAGTGGAAAGCCCCGGCCGCAGGGACAAGGGTTATCATCCATCACCACTAGGTCACCAGTATCATAGCGTGGCAAAAAAAAGGTCTGATTGGAAAGATCGGTGGAAATAAGCTTACCGGATTCAAGTACTTCCGGGTAGCTGCGAGTGGTAATAAGATGAAGGCCTTGTTTGAGTTCACACTCATAAGCTGAAACGCCCCCATCGTTACATCCATATTGGTTCAAGCAAGGCGCGCTAAAAGCTGTTTCGATCGTCTCGCGCATCACTGGTGTCAACACTTCCGCCGTACATACGATGCCCCGCAACGCAAAGCGTAGGCGTCGAGACCCCAGAATGTGTCGGGCGAGTTGGTAAATTGCCGATGCATAGCCATAAAGTAGCCGGAAGCCGCCCGAGGCAATTGCTTCCGCATAGCTTCGCATCCGCTCCTGCGACAGATCGAAGGCTGAGAACAGGGTTATGTTCATAAGTTTGTGGTAAACCTTCTCTTTGTAGCCAGTACCGAATAACGATGAGCCAGCAAAGAAAGCTACCGGCTCGCCCAATCGATAACCAGTCACGCGCCAGCTTAACAGGATTCCGGCCCAAAGATAGGATTGGGAGGATGTGCCCGTGAAATAGACAAACGGCTCTCCAGTGGAGCCGCCGGTCTTCTTTCGTATGCGCTTACCACTGTAGCCAGGATTCATGAGGCACTCACGGTGGCGGTTCGCAAACGCCTTGTCGATCACAGGTAATTGTTCAAAAGAATGGTAGTTGGCGTAGAGCGGAATGCAATCCCGGAGCGTATCGAAATAGTTTGTTAGCGACTGTTTCTGCCGCTGCTGGATGGTGACGGGTGATTCGAACTGGACACTTTCTAATTGGCAAAGTAAATCTAACGCGCTGGTCCTGCGCATCATATCAATGAGAAAAAATCCTCTATGGCCTAACATCGATAACTTTCCTCGCTCAATCAACGTTGCAGGATCCAAAAGATCAAAAACAGATTACCAAGCGTTTAGCGGCGCTATTAGGTTCCAACGCAATACCTTTGAGGTTGAGCCGGCCATATCTCAGGCATCCGGATGCATTTGTTATATTTTCTTAGGCCTCAATCGTGATTTTGCTCACATTAGGGAGCAGGCCGAAGCGTGCCCATATCGCCTCAAGTTGCGGAAACACTACCTCATCAGAGAATATGTGTTGTATGCGTCTTCTGCCGTTAGCGCCCAAGCGCTGCCGAAGCGGCTCATCATCGAGTAACTGGCGCAGTGCCGCTGTCAATCCGCTGATATCACCGGGCTGTACCATAACGCCCTCTTCACCCTGCCGCACCACCTCGGGAATACCGCCTACCGGAGTGGTGATCACCGGCACCCCCCATGCCATGGCTTCCAGCACTGAAATGGGTAAGCCCTCATTATATGAGGGCAATACAAATATCGACGCCGTCGATAATAGCGCCTCTTTATCTTCGCCCGTTACCCATCCCAGCAATTGCACCCTCTCCGAAACACCCAACTGTCGCGCGAGTT
This sequence comes from Nitrosospira sp. Nsp1, assembly GCF_900100985.1. Classification (NCBI taxonomy): domain Bacteria; kingdom Pseudomonadati; phylum Pseudomonadota; class Betaproteobacteria; order Nitrosomonadales; family Nitrosomonadaceae; genus Nitrosospira; species Nitrosospira sp. Nsp1. Next base: position 44,683 of record NZ_FMUF01000008.1, on the reverse strand, counting down.
TGCTTGCCTCATTGACATCGCCATCACCCCCGAGCGCCAATTTCACATCCCCACTCACAACAGCGAACGCCCGGATCAGATCGAAAGCTCCCTTGCCCGTCCCGATCCGTCCGAGAAAAAGAATCCCATTCCTGACCTCGTTGTGCCCGGGCGTTTTTCGCCTGGGCAATGATACCGAGTTGTAAACGACCTCCACCTGCGCCCCCGGCACCATCTCGCGCAACTTAGCCGCCCAGCTCACCGATAAAGCTATTACAGTCGCCGCGTTTCTCAAAAGAACACGGATGATTTGACGCCGTAAAGGGCCGCATTCTCCGCGGAAAAACTCCTCGAACTGGCCCCCATGCATATGTAACACGTAGGGGACACGAAACAGGATGGCAGTGAAGGCAAAAATGGATTTCCTCCAAACGCTTGCTCTAGATGCGACATGAATATGGATCAAACCAACATGACCCTTGATGAGAAGAGCAATCATTCGCCAGTAGGCAAAAAGAGCTGTCGTCAATTTTTTCCAAGTAGAACCGTCTACATGGGTGAAGAGGTAAGTTATCCGCCATTTGTCAAACAGCCCGGTCTGGCGGTATTTCGCGACAACGGCCGCGATTCCACCTTTTGCATAAGGGTGAGTTCCAATCATGAGCAACTCCTGTCGAGCGTCCGAGTGCTTCATATTTTAAAAATATAATTCCTCACAGAAAAATAGTTCAACACCTTACCGACAAAAAGATATTTTGTAATTTTGCCCCGAGCGGGTTGAGGTGCTGCATTCCTGCTATTAGTTTGCCCATATATTGAGGTGCATGTAGAGAACCAAAAAGATCTTGCGCTTGAAATGCTGAAGAGGTATACGTCGTGCTTGGCTGAGCTAGGTTATCTCACGCGCGGCGATCGGTGCATTGGGATCCGCCAGAGCTCGACTCGCACCGAGCAGTGCAGCCACGGTCAAGATATGCCAGTTGACAAGAGAGAACCCGGCAAGTGCCATATTGCGTTTTTTGATATAGAGCGCAAGCCATATACACATCCATGCGCCAAACTCTAGGAACAGCCATGCTTCAAGAGTATCAGGTAAACCGCCTCCACGCATCACCGCTATTCCGAAGGTCGTGAGGTGTATGGCAGGTGTGAAAACCAGAGGCCATTGGTTGCACACCGCATGCCACCACCAGGTTTTACCAAAAGCCAAACGCAACAATATGCCGCCAGCATGAGCGCGACCACTCTTCCAGAGCCGGCGCAGGATACCCCAATTTGATTCCGCATGGCCGGTATGCAACACTGCCACATCCGGAAGACGAAACAAGCGCCAACCTGCGGCACGTAAACGAAAGCCTAGCTCAGCCTCCTCAAAGGCCGGAAGCCAGCGGTGGGCCAGGTAACCCACCGATTCGATTGCCTCGCGTCGATAAAGACCGCCCCCGCCCAATTTATTCACCTCTGTTGGATCGTTCACGCTCCCGACCGTTTCGGCCCGTTTCGCGTCCATCGCGTTGCGGATCTGGGTATCGAGGAGCTTGCCTCCCACCCCTGCAACGTCAGGCTCGGCGGCTAGCACCTCCAATGCCCTTGCTATGAATCCCGGTTGCAACTCCATATCACCGTCGAGAACGTAGATATACTCTCCCGCGGCGAATTGATAACCTAGTTGCACCGCAGCACCGCAGCCGCAATCTTCAGTGCGAGAAAACTGTACGATACGGACGGGATAGGAGCCCGCAATTTCGACAGTCCGATCGGTTGAAAGTGAATCAACGAGAATCACTTCCCCATCAATCGATTGCGCCTCGCGAACGGCAGCAACCAAACAGTTAGCAATCCGCGCTTCTTCATTGAATGCCTTAATAAGAATACTAACGGAACCCTTGCGCTTCATCGCGATACTCATGCTCCGAACCTTCCGATGTAAAAATCGTCACGTTGGTCACATCGTATTGGAACATCAACTGGCACCGCAACATTGAGTACCTCAACTACTATAGGATAAGTCCTTACCGGCTTGCCATGCATGATATCAAACCCTTCAGATCGCTCCCGCTCTCCGAGCGCTAGAAACCAATCTCGCGGCAAGCCGTGGATCGGGACAAAACAATATCTACTGGGTTCAAGCTTGATCACATATTCGACCATTGGCTTTGGGTCATTTATTTTGGAGACGTGATCGGTCCGATGTGAGTTTCTCCAGACCGAAGCTTACGGGTAAAATAATCTTGCAGGCCGACACGTTGATGGAATATTATCAGAAATGGCATTAAAACTGGTACATACGCCTTAATCTGACCTACTCAATTAACTACTTTTCCCGTTGTCGCCCCCAAAATCTCAGCATACTTATTTTTGATTGTTGAGAAGCTTTGAAGGCCGGAAAAACTCATCTTACATATGTTATATGTAGGTTTCGTTTCAATCTGCCAATCTGCAAAAATATCCGGCGAAAGCGGAAAACGCAAAGCTATCGATCTGCACGAGGTCTGATACAAAGTCGGCTATAGAACTTCCGTGATTTTCTACTTAGCCAGAACCAATAATGAAAATCCACCTAATACTCTTACAGCCAGATCAGAATGAAGTTGAAAGAAAAGCTTCCTAGGCACTTTCATGAGATTGGTTTTCCAACCATGATTGGAAAGCTCTAGCGAACCGCTTGTATAGCAGTAATCCACCACCTCATATCCTGTATCTCGTAGGGTTGCCAAGGCTGTTTCCTTCATAAAATAGTGGATGTGACCCACTGATGACCTGGAGCGTAATATTGGGGAGAGGCGAAAAACTGATTGAACGGATAAATCCAGAGGGATATGAAACACTTTATATACAGCTTTCTTTTTAACTTTTCTTAGAAATCCAAAGTAATCCTCAACGTGTTCAAATACGTCAATGGCCATCAATACATCGAACGCGGGATCTTCATGGTCAAGTAGATTTTCGAGAAAAAAATGAAGATTCTCTCTTTCTTTATTCTTGCAGATCGCAAAAGCTTGAGGGGAAATTTCATATCCGGAAAAAATTACTTCGCCACCGTATTGATGTGATAGACAGTTCAGTATTTCACCAGCTCCACATCCTACTTCACATAATGTCAAAGGAGTAACGCTATTTTTTTTGAGTATCTTTAATATCTGCTTTGCTTTCCATGCCGAATCCTCTTGATGCCAAGTTGGATGGTTCTCCAAATACGTCCCATCCTTATAAATATTGCCAGCGTTCATATTTGCTTCCCCCTATTACAGTATCTTCCAGAAGAGATACGCTACGGTCGGCCACCCCATGATGCCAAATATTGAATACCGTGGTGCAGCAACCTGATCGTCTGCGCATTCCTGCTTCGATATCCTTATCATCCTTTTCTTCAATGTGATTTCAATTTTACATCACCCTCGGAAAACGATTATTCGGGGAAGTTCACTGCTAATCAGCGAGCACATCTATCTGCGGAAAAGCCACGCAATCTCAGCGTCAGCTGGGTGCTCGGTGGTTTATAAATTACCAAACAAAAATCTTACGGCCGAGCAAATGGTTCAGGCTCGCCCGTTCTTCTACTCGAAAAGGTTTGAGGAGATAAGATGCCAACATAAAAAAACCGCAGGCAAGTGCAGCCATGATGGCCAATCCCGACCAGCCGTGTGTCGGTATTGCAATCTGTTGCGCCAGCAAGAATCCTGTTAAAGCCGCCGCCGCCAGTTTATAAATTCCGATAACATCGGGTCTGTAAGTGGTGGTACGCACCAGTGCAATAATAACCGTGGCGTTGAATATCATTTCGCTCACAACAATTGCGATGATGGGGCCCCACAAACCCAGACCGGATTTTAGCAGCGAATAAGTCAAAGGCAACACCAGTATTCCAAAAGCCGCCCCCCGCAAACATAGATGACTCTTACCGCTGGCTACCGCCACAGTCTCCAGTATCTGACGCTGACTGTAGAGAACGAGTGCCATCAACAAGCCTGCCAGGTAATGGCCTGACTGCATGAACTTGCCACCACTGAGCAGGGTTAACAGTTCGCCTCCGGCAAGCCAGACGAATACCAGGATGGGCATCAAAACAAACAGGCTCAGTTTCCCGACGAGATTGACGTTGCGTGTCAATTCCACCATACCACCTTCTCCTACATAAGAGGCCACCAGCTTGGGCCTGATCAGACTGAACAGCATAGTCGCCGGAAGATAGCGGGAGATTTGCCCGTAGAGCCTGAGCAAAAAGCCAAACAGCGCGGTAACTTCCAGACCGAGATAACGCTGAATCAAAAATACGAAGATTTGTGGGCTATAAGTTAGCGTTACGAGGTGGCTGGAATACATATGGCGGGCCATAAGCCACATAACAGGCCAGCTTGGCGGTTGCCACCCATCCCGTTTCAATAAACCGCCATGCGTGCGCAAATGCTTGACCAAGCTGTATAAGGCGAGCATTGTGCCTAAGGCGGATGCCGTTATCTCGGCCAGTACCACTTGGTCTAGATGAACCGCTCCATGTACCGCTGTGATACTCAGGAACAACAGCAAGGCAGCGTTACGCGTCACAAGGCTTATTTGCGCTTGGCCCTGTTGCAAAAGAGGTTCCAGGATGCTTTCACGGAGGTGCCGGCCAAAACCATCCACGAGCATCACGAGCAGATAAAGCCGCGCTATATCCACTTGGTGCGCAAGTTTCAGAGGGATCAGAAGCCAAGGCATCACCACATAAAGCAGCAGCGAACCAGCGACTAGAACAAAGCCGATCCAGGTGGTAATCTTCCAAACGAAATGCGCGAGTATTTCGCCGCTAGCGTGCAGACGAAACTCCGGTAAATAGCGCGCCGCAATCCACGGCAGGCCGAGTGACGCTATTGCCAGCGCAAATTCCATTCCGGCGATCAATGTCACGTAGGCCCCGTATTCTTCCACAGCCAGCAAGCGCACCAGCCAAAACAAAATAATCAAGGTGAATAGAGCGGAGATTGCTTTGCCGATGAGAAAATGCGCGGCGCTACGCTTGAGCGCATGGCGGGAATAAGGCGAAGCACTCATAAATGATTCTCGGTAGCTAGGGCAGCATGCCTCATGACACAGCCAAGCAAGACAACTACCAGCATGGCAAACCTTCGAAACTTATACCGAGCAGTAGCAGATAAAAAGGAATAAACGTATGACAACAGCTTAACAACTCGTCTTGCGTAAATAGCGACTTGTGTCGTCGATGAAATAGATTTCTCCGAAAAGTGGCGAGCGGGAATTCGCATGGATAGGCTGCGCATGACCACGCCCCTCGTTGCACTGATGCAACGGGGCTATAAAAATCTTGAAATGAGATATTTGAATAGCTGTAAGATTTACAGGTACTGTAAGAATTATAGCTTGGGTGGTTAAGATTCATATCTGAAGCAGGAGAGATCGAATCTGATCTCTCCTTGGATTTCCAACCCTGCATCCGGCACAAGCTGTTTCCGCCCAGGGACCTGATAACCAGGACTGCTTCATGGTTCGTTTGCTACAGGATACAGCTCAATCGGCAGCTTAACGCAATTCTTGTCCTGCTGAGCGTGATCAAACCGGCTTGACTGTAATCCGCCTGATCCGTATCGAAGTCAGGCGGATCAATATCACATTGTTTTTGGAGCAGTAAGTCCCGCAAAGAATTATCTCTCATGTCCGCATCCGGACACAGTGGTTAAAACCGGAATATACCCGCCCTTAATCATTCCCCGGCAATCTCGAAAAAGAGCGCTGGACCGTCCGGTAACGCTGCTGTATCCACGTGCAATTCGATGGCGCCTCCTGCCTGCGTAAGAGGAATCGCCTCACGCCGAGCGCCCCCTAACGTGAGCGGCCACGCCTTGAGCCCGGCACTATTCTCGGCCGCGACACGTAATGTAGCCGAGATCGTCCGAACCTGCGGCGGGAATTTACCCCGGGTTTTAATTGTAGTGCGTTCCGCATCCACGAAGGTCATGCCCGTGTTGATGGCATCGGTCAACACCCACAGCAGCAAGTGACGGCTCTGGGCAATCGGCTTTTTGTCCAGCGATGAAACTGCAAACATCGCCGGTCCGCTCGCGGTGCGTACGCTCAACGCACCTACGGAGGCATCACCGCCTTTCAGCGCCAGTGCCACTGTGCGATCGGTTACAACCTGGATAAGGCCGGCCCCAGAGTCGATGACAAGCTGCCCCGTGTCGGATTGGAATAGCTGATTCTCCGGTCGAGAGCGATTACCAGGACCTATTAATCCCACATCCTGCAAGGCTGCTACGGCGTCCGAACGTAGATCCCGCCCAGCGGCCGGACCATTCGCCGATTTTACAAGCCACCAAGGTTGCGATCCTGTCAGGTTGACCCAGAGTTCGCCAGGTTTTGTCCGCTCTGGTATCGAGCCGAAGTCCAGCCCCAGGGGAGAAATGAAGGCCAACTTTGAAAGCGGCTCAGGCAGGTGTTCCTGACCACCGTTTCTGGCCATCATCTTATCAGCATCCATGTGCACGTGGATGCGCTTCTGTGAACTCGCGACATCGCCCCGCAGATACAGCATGGCGGCGAGACGCTCAGCGGCGTGAGCGATCGGATCGCCTCCAACGCTGAATGGGTAGATCGCTTGCCGCCGCACGAACGGCGACGGGCCGTAATCGAACTGAATGGGTGATTCGGCAAATTGGCAAATCATATCCCAGTCTTGATGCGCCGCAAATGCAGGCATCAAGGCGGCCGATTCGTGCCGCCATTGATTCCAGAATGGTTGCCCGTACTCACTCACAGTAAATGGCTTGCCCCACTGTCGCGCGTTGCTGAGCCCGCGTATATATTGAGCCATATCTTTATGTAAGCTCGACTGCATCATTCGTGAGCCCGGATCGCCACCTTTGCTGGGCAAACCGGCGGAGTAGCTGTGCATGTCCACCCATTGCAGGTTGGAACGAGTAATGTCCGAGCTAATAATACCCCAATTGTCGAAAGCGGTAGTCAAGCCCTTGAAGCCCAGGTCGCGCACCCGTTTCTCCATCGCGCGATAGCCCCGCTGTTCCAAGTCGACAACGAAGCGCATAAAATCGATATCGCGGGGTCCTTTTCCCCGCACCACGACAGGCAGGTCGATTGTTCCGGTGAGGGACTCCTGAGGCTTTAGCTCAGCGCCCCAGGCTGACCGTAACGCCGTATCGTTGCTGTAACGCGCCTTCAGCCAATCACGGAACTGCGGAGCCAACTCTAGTGGATATAACGGGCCGTAGCCGGCTTTTGCCGGGTATGGCCGATAGATCTCGACGAGATAAAAAAAACTTCCCTCATTAACCAGGATAATGCCCAACATCGCGGGGTCCTTTAGGGGAGCAATTCCCGTATAGGGATTTTTCGCTCCCCACAACCGCTCGATAAGGGTCGCCCAATGGGCGAAACCCTTCGGATCGGTGAGCACATCCATTTTGGCGCGGTATTTTCTTACCCAGCGATGAGGGCGCACATCGCCCCAGGCGCCGTTGTCGGACGTCATGCCATCGACGATCCAATAAATACCCGCCGCCTTGAGCTGGGCGAGCAGGTAATGCAGGCGGTCTAATTGCTCAGGATCAAAGTCGAAATCCTTGAAACGGCCGGTCATCAGGAGTGGGTCAACATTATGTATGCGAACCAGGTTATAGCCTGTGCGCGTGAGCTCCCTTACAAGCCGGTCACTTCCGGCTTTGTCCGGCATCCCTCCACTCAGCGGGCTTAGGGCCAACGAGGCACAAAGGAAGCGCTCTGGAGTGCTGCGGCGCTCGAAGCCAATATGCCCGTCTGGTAACACAATGACCGAGCCGTGCTTGCCTGCGGGTCCGGTTGGGACCAGGGCAGAGAAATCAAGGGCACTCCCGGAAGAAACGGTAATGTCATGATCTGTAACTGTTTTCCAGTTATCCTCGGCCAACGCGCTCCGCACCATAAATAATGTTATCAGGAACGGTACAATGACGAGACTGCGAAGTAATGGGAACATTTGCAAGTCCTCCTACGGTTGTGTGTCGCTAGACTGCAAGAATAGATAACACCCTCTCTTGCGACTTCCGGCGCCTCGTGCGTTTGATCTGGCAAAAAGTGTATGGCCATTTGCTCATCTGCCCATCCTCGATAACCACATGAATCTGGTGTTTCCTTCTCCACGCGCCTTGCCGACCAATCATGATTTTTTTATGCCTTGGTGCCGAGTGAACCTTCATTATGGCGCTGCCTGGAATCTTGATACGTATTATGCTGCGACCGACGGAACACGTGATACGCGCTCGGCTCCTGCCCTGCCAGCATATCCGCAGTAGATCCTGCGCCAGCGGGTCAAAACGCTTTGGCAGGCCGAGCCCGATGCAGTCATGCTCGAACACGAACGGAACGATAATGAGAACTTGCGGGTTCGAAAGACTTGCGTGGTCTGGCGCCCCTGTCGATCACATAGATAAAATGAGCCATCATTGCAAAAAGCTCTGCTGAAAGAAGCGTGTTGAGTTGAATATTTGCCTCGAAGGCAGATCGCATCAGGAGGACGGCGAGCAGAGCTATGCTTCCGCCTCGGGTGGGTTTGGCTGCACGTATTGAGTACCGGATAAGAAAATATAAAAAAACCAATAATGCGGCAAGCCCGATGAACCCTGATCGGCTGAATATTTGCAAGAAGAGGTTGTGCGCAGTGAAAGCAGTTGCCAAGCCGAGCCGGAGGCGACTCTCAAGTCCCCAAAAATCTGCGCCCTGCCCAAATAAAGGGTTTTCCAATCCGGCGTTAATCGCTGCGACCCATATCGACGTTCGTCCAGTTGCCGTGGATAGAGTACCCACTGCACGCGCATCCAAATGGCTCTGAAGCGCGTCAAGTATGTCCGTGTCGAAGAACATTGCGAATGCCCCACCCACTACAATTGAAATAATGAAACCGCCCAATAAGGCGATCGGGATTAAGTTCCCGTCTTTACGGTCGGCAATGGCCCCATTGGTTCGGCTCAATAACCGCCAGCAAAAAATGATAAAAAAACCTACGAATGCGGCTGCAATTGATGCTTTGGACTGCGTCAGAATCAGCGTCAGGCTGGCTGCGGAAAGTATGCTCGTTCTAACCCATGCTCTAGCTGACGGCTCGGCCAATTCCAGCACGAGAAACATGCTTGCAACCGCACCGAGCCCATTCGCATGCGATGTCACTCCCCACAACCTTGAATCAAAACCCGGAATCAGCCCAACATAACCGGGCTGAAAGACAAGCCGGGGCGCAACTATCGCTGCGATCAAGCTGGAGAATACTATCAAGCCAAGACACTGTTTCCCGACAATAACCGGGTCGATTCTTGACAATCTGACCCAGAGAAACAATGCGATATATGTGAAAAGTGGGTAAATCAGGTTTACATGGAAGTAATAACGCTGCCCGAACAGAATTGGTAAAATATTAGAAGCAACGTAGAACACCACGAACGCGATAGTGATGTCATCTGGCGCTTTCAGCCCTCGGCTATCAAATCGGTCAAAGCTGGCTTTATAATTTTTGAAATTGAAAAGCCAAGCTGCACAGAGTGCCACGGAGCATCCAATCGCAGCTATAAGAAGCAGCTTTGTGGACACGGCACTTCCGACATCGGCTTCGGACGAGACAACCAGGTTTTCGTCCATAAAGGTCAAGACCCGGCCAGACAAGATAGTAGTCACTACGCTCGTGCTCGCGATAAACAGCATTAGATAGCTGAACATTCGAGCTGGCCAACGGAACCCGGCGCCTGCGACAATAACGATTGCCATGGTCGAAAGCAATGCGAGAACAAATGCAGCGAGTGGTAAGACCGTGAGTTGCAGCACAATTAATTTTCGCCAATGATTGAAAGGCCTTTCGTACGAGACGATGCGGACAAAATCGCAGGCATGTACGTGACTCCTGGCGCGATAATAAAGTCCGACGGCTTATCCCGCTGAAATATCAACCATGGCATGTCAGGCGTAATCGCAGGTGTGGTGTCCCACCGCATAGCGCATGGGATGCCAAGGTATAGGCGATACTCCCGGGCGAGCTTGATATGTGCGTATGCAAATGATCTGCGAGTGACAGATTTCGCCGGGAACAGGGCTTTGGTGATTGAATAGCCGCGGTGCGCTGTTATGCTGCCGGTAACCGCAATTTCTTTCATGGATGACCCGAGCCAGGCATGCCATTCAGCTTTTGGCGATGTTCAGAGGTTAACGCGCCAAGCATCTGATCGACAAACTGGGCTTGCATCTCATATGCGCGGGACGCTTCAGCATCGATGGAGGAAACGCGTATCAGCATTCCATCCGGGATTTTCCCATTCAAGCCGTACCTCATTTCCGCAAGTTTTTTTTGAAGACTGCCTTGAAATACGCGATCACCAACCGTTGTCCAGTAAGTGACCGGTTCGTTGCGCTGACCGAGATTGGTCAGGATACGCGTGACTGAAATCAACCCGTTTTCAGTAGTCAAGGTACCCGTTTGTTTACTCTGGAGCGAGAATCCCTGTGCAGGATAGCAAACCTCGGGATAATGCATCTGCATGGAATCCCTCTGGTCGTCTCCATAGGCGATCGCGAGCATGATGCGGTAGTCACGGTTGTCCTTGTAAACACGGCTGAGTGTCTGGGTATAAATTTTTTCAATCATTTCCTGCTGCTGCGGATCGACCATTTGCACCGAGTTCTGCTGCTCTTCGCTCCAATTCCCGAATGTATGCGGAATCATTGTATCCAGATCGACGGCAGGGCCCTGATCGGCAATTTTTTGGGTAGGACGCAGAGCCAGTGCGAGACCTGAGGCCGCAAGCATGAGTATCAAAAGAATCAAATTTCTGAAGAGTAGATTCATTGTTACGTTCCGCTCAACGTTCCATTACTGCCGCGCTGCAGCTTGACGCCGAGCTGCAGCAGCGAATCTACTCCAATGATCAGCAGCAGGGCGCTGAGGAAAAGCACCATGCCTGCGAATCCATGTAAAAAACCCTGCCCGGCTTCATCACCAAAATGATAGGTAATGAGCGTTAATACGATCACACGGATGACGTTAGCGGTAAAGGAGATGGGCACGATCAGAATGGCTAAGGTAACGTTACGGAACAGGGAGTCGTGCCGGATAATGTTAAGGTAGAGCAAACCCAGCGCCTCAAGTGTAAAAAGGGTATGCAACCCCGCGCAAGCGTCAGCTACCAGCAGTTTGTATTGCCCGATCTGGAGTATGACGCCCGTGCGGGCAATGGGATAGTTCGACCAGAAAAGAATGCTTTCAGCCACATAAGAAACCGCCATCTTCATCGGCATCGTCAGGGTATCTACCACGGTGGCGGGTAAGGGAATCATGAAAAGCATGAAGAAAAGCGGAAACCATTGTGCCTTGAGTGCGGCGCTGCCGCGCATGAGCAAAAGTATGGCGGCCAGCATCCAGATGACTGAACCGATCTCCATGAGCAGAATGCCTTGCGAACGGCCAATCACATAGAGCAGCAATGCGAAGATAAAAATGGGCCAGCCAGCTGAAGGCGCCACTGGCTGATTTTCGCTCAAGCGCCACATTTCCGGCCATTTACGATAAATAAGCCAGCAAGCGATACCGAGTACAATCGGACCATGCGCCTGCTGATCGGTACTCCAGATGCCGCGAAAGAGATCGACCAGACTGGGTAAATACAGTACGATTAATCCGGCAATAATCGGTAGCCAGATGAGCAGCCAACCGCGCCAGCCTTCCGGTTGTCCAGATGATCCGTTGAACGTAGTTGCCAAATTGGTACTCATTTTGTTTTTACAACATGCGCTATCCCGTCACCTTCGTATCGCAGCCACACTGCTGGCGCTCGGGATTACGGTTAGCTTGTTCATCGGAGGGGCGCAACCAATTGCTGTGAATCTGGTGCCGGAGCCATGGGACAAATTGCTTCATGGCATCGTGTTTGCATTGCTCGCCTGGGCACTTGGCTTTGCTAGCGGGTTCTACGGGTGGCGCAGCCTGGCTGTTGCGTTTTTCGGCTCGCTGCTGGTTGGGTTGCTGGATGAGTGGCATCAGTTGTATCTTCCTGGTCGGCAAGCTGGGTGGCCCGACTTTATTGCGGATATGGCAGGGAGTCTCATCGGCACGATATCGCTGGCGTTGTGGAGCAGAAAGCGTGGTTAGAATTCGACAATAGCGGAAAATTCCCATCGTCCAATTCTCCTCACTGATGGGAAAAGAGAAAAAGCGGATAAAAGCGGTGGAGAACACGATTGCCTCCTGATAAAAATACTTGAAGCGCTTTCGGACTACTGCGGAGGCTTGAACTACTCGCTTTTATTGCCAGTTGCAAGCCTGAGGCTTTGCACACGGTTTTTTTTCACTCAGAATTCGTTCAGCACCGAGCCTACCGGCATTGTGCCCGTTTGCTGGAGGCTACGGGCCAGTTCGATTGTTTGCGCGACTGATGTTCGATCTTTGCGGGCGACTATGAGAGCGGCTGATGCGCGCGCCGCAATAATCTGAGCTTCGGCGTATTCGTGCGCGGCAGGCGTGTCAATAATGACAACATCAAAATCACGAACCACCGATTGCAACAATTCGGGAAAGCCGGCCCGGCCGAGCAGTTCTTGCGGATTTGGCGGCACAGCACCGGCTGGCAGCACGGAAAGCCCCAGCAACGAAGGTACGCGTGCAATCGCCTCGATCCCGATACGGCCTGCCAGCATACTGGATAAACCTGCGTTGTTGCCTAACTTGAATAGTTCATGCTGACGCGGTGCCCGCAGATTTGCGTCGATGAGCAAGGTGCGCTTTCCCAGTTGCGAGAAGACGACCGCCAAATTTGCAGCAATGAAGCTGCGTCCTTCCCCTATACCGGGGCTCATGATGGCGAGGGAATTCAATCTGGCTTCAGTATCGAACCACCGCAGCATTAGCTGGCTGCGCAAAGCACGCAATTTCTCGACGATCGGGCTGAACGGTTTATAGGCGGCTACCAGTTGATAGCTGAGGCTGTTATCCCCCGCAGGAAGGTATAGGTTATTAAATTGACGGGAGAGAGCAAAACGAACATCATCCTCCGTAAGCAGGCCCAGCTCAATGGCGGTATCGCCAAAGCGTTTGCCCTGCTCCACCTGCAATCGGAGAATGCGATCCGCGTTCTCGGCGGAGAGGCGTCCGGTATCGACGAGGATGGCCCCTATTGAACTGCCATTCCCGGTGACCCGCGCTTTACCGTAAATGGGAGACTCGTCGGGTTTCGTGGTCTGATTCCGCTTGATGAGCGGGAGGCTAGCGCTTACGGGTTTCATGATCTGGTTCCGTTTTAGGTATTAACCGGCTACCGGGCCGAGCTGCTTGGGAATTTTTTGCGGCGGCCTGCTGGAAATCACCGCAAGTACTGGCAGATCGATGGCCTGGATAAGATCTTCCGATGAACGTACACGACGGCTGCCAAGTTCAAGCATAAATGCAATCGCTATTCCGAGTAAGGTACCGAGGAAAATGGAGATTAGAACGTTGAGCAGGATTCTGGGCCGCGAGTGCTTGGTTGGCATTGTCGCCGGATTCAGAATCGCAATATTGGTCTGAGCCGATAGGCTTTCGAGACGAGTTTGAGCAGAACGCTGGCTCACACCCTCAAAAGTATGCTGGGCAGCTTCCACATCACGTTTGAGTACGGCGATTTCATCGCGCTCCTTGTTGAGTTCGAGTATACGTTTTTTTTGAGACTCCATTGCTTCAAGCAGTTCTTTTTCCTTTTGCTTACCTACCTCGTAGGAGGTACTGATGCTTTCCGAGATTTGCCGGGTTTCGCTAGCCAGCCTCCTCCTGAGCGACGCAAGTTCAGTTTCCGTACGTTTCGTTTGCGGATGATTTACGCCGAGATTTATATTGCTTTCGTGGTGTTTGGCCTCGAGGCGCGCAATGTCCGATTTAAGCATATTAATCATTGGACTTTGCATCACTTCAACCAGTGTTTCGGAGTTGCCGGCGGATTTACGCTTGCTGCTGCTATCCGAAGTTTCAGCCTGCACGTTCGTTAATCGGGTAGATAATTCGTTAAGCTTGGCGGTTTCGTGATCGAGTCGCTCGTCGGTAGCGATGATGCCGGATTTTTGCTGGAATGCCGAGAGTGCCGTCTGGGCTTTTTCCAGTTTCTCACGCACCATTTTGGTCTGATCTTCAAACCAGGTGGCGGATTGACGGGCGGGTGTGACTTTCAACTCCAGGTGAACGTCGATGTAAGCCTGCGCAAAGGCATTTGCCACGGTTGCAACAAAACCGGGCTCAACGCCGCTGAATTCGATGTTGATTACATTGCTTTCACGTGAAGGTCTGACCTCAAGCTTTTGCTTGAGCAGGTCAGCCAGCCAAGTCGTCAGATCCCCTTCACCCTCCATGGCGTCCATCCATTGTTCCCGGATAGCCGGGCTTTCATCCATACGCAGCAGCTTGACCACACGCTGCGCCACACGGTCACTGGTGATGATATCCACCTGTGTCGCCATATATGCGGGCGTTGCCAACCCTGGCATGATCATGCCGGCAACAGGATCAGGCGACCTGACATCGATCACCACGGAACTGGTGGCCGTATACTGCTTGGGTAACAGCAGGCTGATAAAAAGGGTGGCAGCCACTGTAACCAGAAACGTAAGCGCGGCCACCTTGTAGCGTGCCCGGAGAATGAGCAGGAATTGTAGTAGGGTCATTACGCGCCGACCATTATTAGAAGATACTTTCCCGAACGTAAATTATATCGTTGGGCTGCACTGAATCGGTCATCTCCGGCGAGAGTCTTTCCACAATACCCTCAGCGTTTGTTCGATGAAGACGCAACCACCACTCGCTGCCACGCGACGTTGGGCCGCCGCCCTGCGCCAAGGCTTGCATGACCGTCATGCCGCGCTCGATACGATAAGCACCCGGACGCTGAGCTTCACCATAAATATAGAAAACCGGCGCACGATGGATGTAAATCGTGTCTCCTCCCGAAAGAAGGATATCTTCATTCGTTTTCTCGGCGAGGTAGAGCGCGGGAATATCTATCACTTTTCGGAAAGGTTTACCCTCTCGTAAACCGGTAACGATAGCAAAGTCATCCCCTGTTGGCGCCACGCCACCGGCAGCGGCAAGCATGTCGCTTACCCGACTGAGCGTCTCGAGCGGGAAACGGCCGGGCCGGTTGACCTGACCAAGCACGCTTACCTGGTTGCCACGCATCTGCAAGATGATGATGTTAACCTGGGGCTGCCTGACAAAGCCGCCATTCGTCAGTGCGGCGGCAATCTTCCGTTCGGCAGCCGCGATAGCAAGCCCGCCGACTTCGACAGCCCCGACGAGTGGGAAGGTAATGGAACCATTCTCGGACACGCGGGTCTCGGTCGCCAGCTCTGGGTTCTGAAAAACCTGGACACGCACGATATCTCCCGGACCGAGCGGATAGTCGAGAATATCTTGTGCATACGCACTCATGGATAACAGAGTAAATAAAAAAGCGAGTAGCCTTATCAAGGTTTTGGTCATGCTGTCATATTTCCCTTAAGTGTGTGCTAATTAGATGAGGCATCATTTCAAACCCGCAACGCCTTTCTCAATACCGATGTCAATGTCGGACTTTACGGCGCTCACGGATGGCGCTCCGGCGGATTGCGATGCCATACCGGTATCTGTGTCGGAAAATCCACCCATATAGGTAATTTTAGCTTTCTCTTTTAGCCCCTTGAGTTCCTGTTTGGCAGCTTCCGCCATGCGTTGGTTGCCAAGAAACTGCTGGATGCGTGGTAGAGCCGCAGCTTCCGGTATTGGCACGGATTGCGCAGCCGCGAGTCGCATGACAGTGATGGACTGCGGCCCTTGGATGATCAGGCCGTCACCGACTTTGAGCGGATGTATTTTAGGCAGCAACTCAAGAGGAATCTGCTCAGCTGATCGTGTAGCGCTACCGGCTCCAAATTTTATTTCCTTGTCCTTGAGCCAATTGGCGATACTTTCCATGGATTTGCCCGTATTGAGCATTTCTCGCAACTCGCCGTCCAGCCCGGCAGTTACCGGAACCACAATTTCCTGAATGTTGTATATACGACGCTCGGCAAAGAGCTGGGGATTGTCAACGTAATATTGCTTCACTTCCTCAGCAGTCGGCTTCGCCGTTTCCGCAGTCGCTTGCTCGATATATGCCCGGGCAAGAATTTCACGACGCGCGTTTTCAATAGCCATAAGAATATCTGGCGAACGGTCAAGTTTCTTGGCAACGGCTTGTTCAACAGCTAATTCCTGATCAATGAGCTTATCGAGAATTTGACGACGGATTTTAGGCGCTGTTTCAGGCGTGCCAGCGTTAGGGTTTGCTCGAGAAAGTATGTAATTAATCTGGTGAACGGAGATTTCTCCGGAGTTGACTTTAGCGGCAATCTGACTGGCGGGCTTTTCGGTGTCTTTGTTGCCACAAGCAGCAAGCGCCAGTGCCAGCGACGCGGAGAATATTTGCAATATGATTTTTTTCTGGCTGAGTTTCATGTGGGCTTGAGTGAGGGATATCAATAACAACAATGTTCAAAACTTGGATAGGATGTCCTGCATCATGCACCCACCAGCTAAAACCATAGAAAATTAGAACAATAGGCAAGTTTCGGTAAAAAATTACAGATGCATTTTAGACATAAAACATGACATTATCGTGACTTGCTCAATGCTTTATCGAACTCGCTATTCCAGTAATAAGAGAGTCGCTTAATAAAAAGAATATACACGATGCTGACCGTCGTCAATTCGTTTCTGAATGCAAATCTGATGACCTCATAAGAATACTTGAGCGGCAGCAACAGATAAATCAAACCGTTGACTTCGACATTCTGGAGTGGCGCGAAGAATCGCCTGTATCACTTTTGGTTACTGCAAAGTAGCGAGTTTGCACTTTCCGCGCAATAGTCCATACGCACTATCAGAACCTGTATAGCTGGCTTTTTCCGCCATCAGGAGGAAGAGTATCCAACCAGAGCCAGGGTGGCCGACAAGCGAATTACAGTAACCGTGCGCCACTTTTCCATATCTTTTTGAATGCGTGAGTTGTGAGTTATCAGAAATTAAGTTTTACCGAAAAACTGCCTGCAGTACTGTCAAAGTCGAAGCCCCGTAAATTGGACGCACGTCTGTCGCGATGGAAAGCAGCGCTAAGGAAAAGTATCTTGTAAGGTTGCCAATCCAACGCGACGAGGCCGGAGTGGATTGAATCGCTACGGCTAGTCGGAAGTTGAATGATGGCACCGTGCCAATCACTTAGAACATAATCGTAGCGCATGCGCAAGGCAATTTTTTCTGTAATTTGCCATATAGGTGCTATCGAAAAACGGTTATTCGATACGAAACTGCTTGAGAACCGCTGAAAGTTGGGATTCAGAAAGGCGGACCCGACAGTTTGAAAGTTGGAAAGCTGGCGCGCCCAACTGGCGGTAACGTGAACTTTGCTCGTGACTGCCCAGTTTAGATTGAAGTTGCCCACGAAACCGGCAAAATCGCGCTGAGAAAAATGCTTATGTTCACGTGACAGGTATCCCGCCCGCGCGTCGATTGAAGCTTTGCCGGTAACGGGCCATAACAAGCGTAGTTCGTGTTCCATCTCATCGAAGCGGGTATCGAAGAGGCTCGCGACAATGGGTTGTGGTCTGTTGATGAATTCCCCACGACCACTCCTTACCTTATAGGTAAGCGACGCCCCCGACGGGCGGGTGTAGCGGATGCCGCCCTCGACTGAAGAAACTTGGCTGTTAAAGTCCTGCACGGTGATTCTACTATTCTTCGATATGGTGTGATCAATACCACCGACAAGGTGCCACGCCCTGTCAATTTCAAATATTCCTTCAAAATGGTAATTGTCAGCGGTGCGCAGGTTTTGAGTGGTGGAGTTGGCGAAACCCGTCATACTCGCAAAGTTGTTAAGCGCCTCGGTGTGAAACCCGCTCAATCTACCATGAAGATAAGGAGTAGCGTACCAATGCCAGGTTGCCGTATAGTTTTTTCCGAGGAAGTTCAAGAAATCGAAATTGTTGTAGCGGTTATCGACGAGGCTGCCATTGGCCTCGAACCGCTGCATTAAATAAACCTTATTCAGGTTAAGCGCAAAGGTTGACGTTATGATCTGATCGGCTCTAGTAGGTACGCCCACTACCAAAGCAGGATTGATGAGAGGCGATAATCGGAAGACGTTGGTGTCATACATCACCGTGGTGCCAATCGTTGCGCTTAAGGTATCGCCGGGAGCGGCACGAACGTATTGCGGCACCAGCAATAAAAACAGATAGGCGACCGCGAACCAATGGTCATAACGCCGATTATTACGATAGGAAAGAGTCAGCAGCGACATTTTTTTAGTTCTTTCTTTCCGACGACATAATACCGCAGGGGTATCACCTAGAGCATATGGAGAGCAGGTAAACCACGTTTGCAGACAGTAGAAGCGACAGGTTATAGCGGCAGAGCTTGAGTTCAATAAGCAGCCCGATCTTTGAGAACTATCAAGATGGTCTTCAAGATGATATGCAGATCAAGCCGCAATGACCAGTTACGCAAATAATCGAGATCATGATCAATACGCGCCTGCATCTTATCCAGTGTTCGAGTCTCGCCGCGGTAACCGTTAACCTGGGCCCAGCCGGTAATTCCAGGTTTGACCTTGTGTCGGATCATATATCCTTTTATCAGATTGCGATAGATTTCGTTGTGTGCCACAGCATGAGGTCTGGGTCCGACAATGCTCATTCGACCCTGCAGGACGTTGACGAACTGCGGCAACTCGTCCAGCGAATTCTTACGCAGGAAAGCGCCGATGCGTGTGATGCGGCTGTCCCCCTTCTCCGCCTGCCGGATGCTATCGCCATCCTCGCACACGCGCATTGACCGGAATTTATAAACAAGGATTTCTTCCCCATCCAGACCATAACGTCGCTGTTTGAAAATGATGGGGCCGGCTGAATCCAGCCTTATCGCGATTGCGATAAGCAGAAGGAGCGGTGCAATCAACGTCAGGATAATGATGGATAAAATAATGTCGCTTGCCCGCTTGACGATCCCGTTGGAACCTGTGAAGGGCGATTCGCACACCGAGATTACCGGGGTACCGCAAACTGCGCCGCTCCGACCTTGGATAAGATCGGTAATAAACATGTCCGGTACGAAGTAGATCGAGGCCGTAGTGTCTTTCAGCTCATCGAGAATATGAAGAATGCGCGGCTGCGAGGCCATAGGCAGCGAAAGATAGATGAACTGGATGCGGTTTTCCTTGACGAATTCGGGGAGTTCACGAAGCCTGCCGAGCAGTGAACTGTGCTCCGCTTGATGAAGCCTGCTTGGGTTCCGGTCATCGAAAAACCCGGACAATGCTATTTTTGAGTAGCGTGTTTCATGAATTCGGCTGGCAAGCGCAACCCCCTGCTCGTTCATGCCGACAATGATTGCGCGCTGCGGGGGTCCCTGAAGCAAGAGCAGATAGGGAGCGGCGGAGCGCAACGCCAGTTGGGCGCCGATCTGGCTCAAGGGGGCCACCCATAACCAGGTGATCAGTGCCTGGCTGGAGAATTCGGCAATGTAGCCGGTGGCAACGCCGAGAAAGAGTAGCAGCAATGCCACCCAAAACCAACTGTAGAGGATATTGAAGATAAGCAATTTGACTGAAGATTGCAGACGCGATGTGCCCGGGAAGGTGATCGAAAATACGATGACCGCAAGAATCAGGTAGGGTGGACGCAATTCTCCGTAGACGCTGGCGCTCACAAGCCAAAGCGAAAGTGCAAGTACCGCCGGGTCCAGGATGGCCTCGACTGCGCTCAGCATATTATTGCCGAGCGGTACCTGCGCATGACGCGCGGAAACTGTTGATGCGGAAAATGTGGGATGGACTTCAGCCATGGCTTGGGCTGCGCTCAACTTTGGAAACGGCTTGCATGCGATTGTAGACGTCAAGTTTTCGGAAAATCTGGTGCAAGTGGTTCTTTACGGTGTAAGAACTGATGCACAGAATACTGCCTATTTCGGCATTGGTTTTGCCCTTCTTTACCCAATCCATTATTTCGATTTCACGCTCGCTCAATCCACGGCCTTCGCTTCGTGGTTGGTCCGCCAAGAGCGACGGCATATATGAGCGCTGCGCCAGGGGCACTATCCGGCGCAAGGCAGTGTCAAGATATGGTAATAGTATCTCCATCGCGCTGAGCGTGGAATCATCGAGTTTGTCTTCGGAGCTAAAAATAACGTAAAGGCAATCATGGTGTCCACGCTTGTCGCTGATGCCATGCAGGAGCGATGAGCGCATGCCGTGCAGAGCTCTCCCAAAAGAACATGGAGGAGTGCGGCCTGCACTAAAAATATCGAATTCACCAATACCGGGTCTGCAAATGCTTGACGTGCACGGCATTCTGCCCAGTTCGACCCAGCGATTATGAAACGCCTGCAACAATGGTGAGAGACTTGCCGGTTCCGATCGCGCGGTTCTGACTCCAGGCAGTGAGGATATAATGTCATGCCGTATGGAGTTCGAACTAAAATCGCCCCACGCGACAAGCATGATTTCGTGGGGAAGATAATGCTGCACCTCTCCCTGCAACCATCTGAGCAGGTCTACATGCCGGCGCACCGCTATCCCTTCCTGAATGATGCGGAAGTAGCGTTGGAGATGATCAGCAGAGAGTGAGGGGAAAAAACCCATGTCGTGAATGAGTAAAATATTTGGATGGGTTGGATTGTTGGAACTGCGATAAAAACATTAAAGCAAAAGTTTTTATTCTCCTTTTCTGATGAGCGCAGTCTGTTCGGCATCACACATAGCATTGCGCAGCATATTTCTATACTTTCGCGCCACCTGCTTCTCATCAAAAACTTTAATCATTCGATCTGGAGCTCGCGCTTTGGTCAACCCATGTTTAACGAGTACTTGGCGCAATATCAAGCACAATTCATGCCAGGTAATTTCCTCTTTAAACAAAGCAATTAACGCACTGATTTGGTGTTAAATGTCGCCAAAGCACATCAATTGCTTACGATTCGTATATAACCATATGTTTATTACAATATTTGGATGTCGCTGAAATGAGACACCTTGATGTGTCCCGGTTGCAGTTGCTGCTGGCTGATCGAACGCAGGAATGGTGGAGTCAATTATAGATTGCCGCAAATTCGCGTGCGATGCATGCAGCGCTAGTCGTGACGGGGTACAGCGAAGGATTCCGGGAGATTTTCACAGCGGCGGTTAGCGGGATTCGATGAGCGGTTCGCCAAGGCCGCCGCCAAGTTGCCAGGTTGGTACCCTGCCTGGCCGGCTTTGAAAACGCGATAGCCGTGATGGCGCGCTGCCGGAAAAATACCGCAAGTGACTGCGCATCCCGAATAGACAGGAGCGATTGAACGATAAAATGCGCCGCTGAGAAGGGTGATTCGCATCTTCCCCAACGACGATTCCGCCAGGCGACTGATCGGCGCCTGGCGGGTTGAGAGAAATGAGGTCTGGCAGGAACGCCACTACCTGGCTATGGACGAATTCGCGTAGCGGGCGAACGTGCCATCACCGGCAAAAAAACGTCATTGAACCGAGCAAAATAAATTTACAGCAAAATTTTGACTTGACTCCAGTTTGCCGCCACAACACAATTACCCGTCTGAATGCCTAAATGGGCAGCGGAACCTCCAATCTCATCAATGTTCTTTTGATGAATTTTTGCGACGCCTTCCGGTTTCATCCGAGCTTCCCATTAGGAAATAATTCTAATGGAAGCCAATAGCGCAATGTACTGATGCTACGGTGTTGAAGGGGTAAAGTACGAACTGTTCAAGTTGTACTAATTCAATACGGGACAACAATGGAGCTTGATCTACGCTTCAGCGACAAAGAGGTTACGGCCCCGGGTAGCCTGGGACTGATGAAACGGATGCTGGACCACATTGAGTTTGGCACCGCGCAAGGCTTGTGGATTTCCGGCACCCAACAGCAATCATGACTGCGCTCCGGAACAACTGGTGCAGCAGCTCATGCTCTCAGTCTGGTGACTTCCAGGCGATGGAGGCTGCACTCAGCATGGTGATGGAGACCTATAACCTGATGAGCCTGTTCCGCTAGGCCGCGGCGTGATCCAGAGCGGGGCAGGGATTTCCAGCACACACTGAAAACCCTGTGCTACAAGCTATTCGCCAAGGGCGGCTTCATCACCACGGAGGACCGAACACGCATACTCAGGCTTGCTGTCGCCATGCGCCATGGACAGTGGATGGAAGGCCCTTGGGATCGCTCTAAAACTTTCAATCCCCCAGTCGCTTTCTCTCCACTTTTTAACCCTTGAAAGGGTTCTAATAGAAAATCTCGGTTCATTCCCGACACGAATGTAAATGAAATACAGAAGAGAAATAGATGGTTTGCGAGCTGTCGCCGTTCTGCCGGTAATTTTTTTTCATTCCGGTTCAGAGTGGTTTAAGGGCGGCTTCGTTGGCGTTGATATTTTTTTCGTCATCAGCGGGTATCTCATCACATCAATAATTCTTGCTGAAAAAGAAGCAGGTAAATTCACGCTTCTCACTTTCTATGAAAGAAGAGCGCGGCGGATTCTTCCAGCACTTTTTTTTGTAATGCTGATATGTCTGCCATTCGCTTGGTATTGGATGCTGCCATACCAGTTGATAGACTTCGGACAAAGTCTTATCGGGGTGCCTGTTTTTTCGTCGAACGTGGTATTTTGGCTACAGTCAGGTTACTTTGAAGCTGCAGCGGAAAAAAAACCTTTACTTCATACTTGGACTTTAGCGGTCGAGGAACAGTTTTACATCATCTTTCCTCTTCTGATCATTATTTTTTGGCGACGAGGCAAGAATTGGTTGGCGGTACTATTTTCCGTTGCCGCTGTTGCCAGTATAGGGCTAGCGGAATGGGGTTGGTGGAACCACCCCGTACCTAATTTCTTTCTGGCACCCACCCGCGCCTGGGAGCTTCTGATTGGGTCACTGCTTGCCGTCTACTATCCTATGCTGCACAGGAGGAGATACCTTCCACCAGTCAGCCAGCTAGTCAGCTTCGCTGGTTTTGTCTTGATCACCTACGCTATTTTCAATTTCGATAAAGAGACGCCCTACCCCAGCGTTTATACTTTAATCCCCACACTCGGTACAGCCTTAATTATTCTCTTTTCCAATCCTGACACAATTGTCGGGCGAGTGCTTGCTCACCGATGGCTTGTAGGCATAGGGTTGATTAGCTATAGCATCTATTTGTGGCATCAACCGTTGTTTGCTTTTGCTCGCATCAGGAATTTTGATGTACCCAATACCTGGTTGCCCTCCCTTTTATGCGTTTCCTCTATTGTGCTTGCCTATTTGACGTGGCAATACGTTGAACGTCCATTCAGAGATAAGCAAATTGTGAATAGAAAGGTATTGTTCTTTTCCGCTTTATCCATGAGTGCGTTAATGATAAGCATCGGTACGGTATTTATATTGAAAGATGGCTATGCCTCGCGCTATCCGGAGAGTGACAGGTACTTGGCCAGTCTTAGTTTTTCAGATCAGAAATGGTATGTAAGCAGGCGTTTTTATGATGCGCAGCTTTCGGCGTTTGATGCCAGACGTCCAAAGATCTTTATCGTCGGTGACAGCTATGCAATGGATTTCGTGAATACGTATTCCGAGAACGATTACATGAGGAATGCCAGTGTTTCGACGTTACTGGTTAAGGCTGAGTGTGGCCTGGTAATTTCAGGGCGTGATTTTTCCTCGCATATATCTCCCGCCAAGAGGGCGAGCTGCGAGCGGAGAAAGCCTTTTGAGCAAGAAAAGACAATTAATCGTATAAAAGAGTCGGATGTGCTGATTCTGGCCGCGGCATGGAAGTTATGGGAAGCACAATACCTAGACGAGACTATGACTGCTCTGAAGCGCTTGGGCGCCAAGAAAATCTTGGTGGTAGGAAGAAAGAATTTCGGAAAAGTAGAGCCCATCAGCTATTTGGGTATGCCCAACGATCAGCGAAAAGATCTCACGAATGCTGTCGAGGAATCCCATCATGTGGTGAATGAGTTCATGAAGAAAAACCTCTCCTCAGAGATCTTCATCGATTTTCAGAACACCGTTTGCGGTGATGAAAAGCTCTGCCCTTTATTTACCGCGGATTCTCGCCTGATTTCGTATGACGGTGGGCATTTAACCAAGGAGGGAGCGACATATGTTGGAGAAAGATTGTTTACTCACCCACTACTCGCACAATTCAGATAGATGATCTGCTTTAGGAAAGCTGGACACACATGAGGAGTCTTCGGCAAACTGAGCTATTGAAGGCGGTTTGCCATGAGACGAAAGCAATTTTCGATGGGGTGGCTGATGGGGATCGAACCCACGACAACCGGAATCACAATCCGGGACTCTACCACTGAGCTACAGCCACCATCCGAGAAAAATAACGCATTGTTGATGCTCAGGCACCAATGGCTAAAGAAATAGCCTATGGCGTGCCCGACAGGAATCGAACCTGTAACCCCCAGCTTAGAAGGCTGGTGCTCTATCCGGTTGAGCTACGGGCACCACTCAAATCGGATTTCGCCTCAGATTAGCATGAATTGGTCGGGGTGGAGAGATTTGAACTCCCGACATCCTGGTCCCAAACCAGGCGCGCTACCAGGCTACGCTACACCCCGGAAGGGCGATAATATACCTTTCCGGCTACAAAAGGTCAATTTATACTGTTGGGGAATGGTATATCGAATCTCACGCATTGACAGGAATTTCTTCCGCATTTCCAGCACACAGGTTAATTTGCCGACTTCTTGATTTGAGCTGAACCTCAGCTCTCGCATTTATCCCGCTCGATCAACGCATACGCAGAGTGATTATGGATGGATTCGAAATTTTCAGATTCCACCACATAGGCGTCTATACGTTCGTCCCGATTCAGTATCGCTGCTATGTCACGCACCACGTCCTCGACGAATTTCGGATTATCGTAAGCCTTTTCGGTTACATACTTCTCATCCGAACGTTTCAATAATCCGTAGAGTTCACACGACGCCTGGTCTTCTGCCATACGTACCAGATCTTCTATCCATACGAAGCTCCTGGTTCTAACTGATATTGACACATGGGATCGCTGGTTATGTGCGCCATAATCGGAAACTTGCTTCGAGCACGGGCACAGGCTGGTCACGGGTACAACGACTTTCAGGGTGAATTGGTAGCTTCCTTTTTTTTGTTCGCCGGTAAAAGTCACTTCATAATCCAGCAGGCTTTTTATGCGTGAAACGGGAGCCATTTTGCTGATGAAATAAGGAAACGTCATTTCGATATCGCCAGATTCCGTTTCCAGCTTCTCCACCATGGCCTGTAACAGGCTTTCAAACGATTCCACGGAAATCGCCCGATCGTGGCTGTTAAGTATTTCCACAAAGCGCGACATGTGTACGCCTTTGAATTGATGCGGTAGATCCACATACATATTGAATACGGCGACAGTGTGCTGGATAGACCCATCCTTGTCTCTTATCGAGATCGGATGACGGATGGCCCTGATACCCGCCCTGTTGATTGCAATATGCCGGGCATCGAATGCATTCTGCACGTCCGCAATAGGAAAATTCGCATCGTTCATGAGGGGATATTTTTTCCTGGAAGCGAACACGGATGCATGGATATATGCATCCGGTTGCGTTGACTACTCAAAAAATCTTGCTCTGACGGACTCGACGATGGTCGCCTTATCCAATCCGCAATCAGCCAGCATTTGAGAGCACTCACCCTGATCTATGAAAACATCGGGCAAACCCAATTGCAATACGGGAACCGTGAAACCCCTGCTTGCCAGAGATTCGATCACCGCACTACCCGCTCCACCCATGATCGTATTTTCTTCAACCGTTACCAGCAATTCGTAGTCTGCCGCTAACGACGCGACCAGATCGTCGTCCAGGGGTTTGACAAAACGCATATTAGCCACGGTAGCATTTAATTCTTCTGCCGCTTCAAGGCAAGGCTTGAGCATGCTGCCGAAAGCCAGCAGCGCGATTTTTACGCCTTCCCGGCGAATCTCACCCCGGCCTATCGGTAACATCTGCATCTGCGCTTGCGGCGTTATACCCGTTCCCATGCCTCGGGGATATCGCACCGCTGTGGGCGTATCCATCTGAAATGCGGTATAGAGCATCTGACGGCATTCATTCTCATCCGCAGGAGTCATTACGGTGATGTTCGGGATACAGCGCAAATAGGTTAAATCGAAACTCCCGGCATGCGTAGGGCCATCTGCTCCAACCAATCCGGCCCGATCGATAGCAAATACGACCGGCAGATTCTGAATGGCGACATCGTGAATCAACTGATCGTAAGCGCGCTGCAAAAAAGTCGAATAAATAGCGACAACCGGCTTCAATCCGTCGCAGGCCAAGCCCGCGGCAAAAGTGACTGCGTGCTGCTCCGCGATACCGACATCATAATAACGATCAGGATATTCCTGAGAGAATCTCACCAAGCCGGAACCCTCGCGCATAGCCGGCGTAATCCCGACCAGGCGCTGGTCCAGCGCAGCCATGTCGCATAGCCAGTCTCCAAAAATCTGCGTATAAGAGGGCTTGCCTGCGGCTTTGGGAATGATACCGGCGTCCGGATTAAACTTGGTTACACCGTGATAGAGAATCGGGTCTTCCTCCGCCGCCTTATAGCCCGCGCCTTTGCGCGTTACGATATGCAGAAACTGGGGACCGTCAAGATGCTTGATGTTGTTGAGCGTGCCTACCAGCGCGTCGAGATCATGACCATCGATAGGGCCGATATAGTTGAAACCGAACTCTTCAAATAGCGTACTGGGCGTCACCATGCCTTTTACATGCTCTTCGGCGCGCTTGGCGAGTTCAAGCACGGGTGGAACGACACCCAGCATTTTTTCGCCGGCACGACGTGCCGTCGCATAAAACTGACCTGACATGAGCCTTGCAAGATAATTGTTGAGTGCGCCTACCGGGCGCGAAATCGACATGTCGTTGTCATTGAGAATCACCAATAAATTGGTGTCCATGGCCCCCGCATTGTTCAGGGCTTCGAATGCCATACCTGCACTCATGGCGCCGTCGCCAATCACTGCAACCACGCATCGGCCTTTACCCTCGCGTTGCGCTGCTACCGCCATACCTAAAGCAGCGCTGATGGAGGTGCTGGAGTGAGCTGTACCGAAGGCGTCGTACTCGCTTTCGTCACGCCGGGGAAATCCTGCTATACCGCCCTGCATGCGTAGCCTGCTCATGCCCTCACGACGACTGGTAAGAATTTTATGGGCATAAGTCTGATGGCCCACATCCCATACCAGGCGATCATTGGGTGTGTTAAAAACATAGTGCAGTGCTATGGTCAATTCAACCGTACCGAGATTGGAAGATAGGTGCCCGCCCGTTTTAGAAACGGATTCGACCAGGAACTGCCGCAACTCGTCGGCAAGTTGCGGCAGCATCTTGCGTTCCAGCCTTCGCAACTTTGAAGGGGTAGTGATGGTATCAAGCAGTGGGTACATTTAAACCTTGAAAATTATAGTATTCTTTACCGAAGAAAATACGGGTCAAAACTCCCGCTGGATGATGAAGTCGGTTACTTGCCGCAACCGCCCCACCTTTGCGCCAAAAACATCCAGCGACTGATATGCATCGCGCCGCAGCTCTTCAGCCAACTCACGTGCCCGACTGCTCCCGAGGATACTCACGTAGGTTGGCTTATTATTTTCGGCATCCTTGCCGGCGGTTTTACCCAGCGTCGCGGTAGTCGCTTCTGCATCGAGCACGTCGTCCACTACCTGGAATGCCAAGCCGATACACTTCGCGAAATGATCAAGGCTCATCAGTTGGCTCTCGTTCAAACTACTACCGCAACCCGCACCAAGCATTACAGCAGCCCGAATAAGCGCTCCAGTCTTATGAATATGCATAAACTCCAGCTCCGGCAGACTTAATGTCTTTCCAACGCTGGCAAGATCAACGGCCTGCCCTCCCGCCATACCGCGAGAACCCGCCGCTTGCGCCAGATGCTTGACCATTTCCAATTGCATTTTCGGGGTATCAGCCAAGCAATGTTCGCCCAGTAATTGAAAGGCGAGGCTTTGTAAACTATCGCCCGCCAGCAATGCAATGGCTTCGCCATACTCGATATGACAAGTAGGCTTACCCCGCCGCAACACGTCGTTATCCATGCTGGGCAAATCGTCATGCACCAGCGAATAGGCATGTATCAGTTCCACTGCGGCCGCGGCAATCGTCACCCGCTCTTCAGCCGCCCCGTTCAGCTCTCCTGCCGCAAAGGCAAGCAATGGCCGCACGCGCTTGCCTCCACCCAGAACGGTATAGCGCATGGCGTCGTGCAGACGTTCGGGAGCAACGTTTGCAGCGGGAAGCAAGGTCTGCAGGGAATTTTCGATGCGTACCTGGCGGCTCCTCGCCCAATCCTGGAAATCAGTGGTCATCGATACCAGACGGGGAGAAATTTTTCAGCGTGTCGGCCTCAAGAAGACGTACCTGTTGTTGCGCATCCTGTAGCTTTAATTGGCAGTATTGTAGCAACTCCGCACCACGTTTGTGAGCTTCGAGCGATATTTCAAGCGGCATTTGTCCTGCTTCCATTTCTATTACAATAGATTCCAATTCTGTCAAAGCGGCTTCGAAACTTTCGGGCCGTGAAAATTTGACGGAGTTAACGGGCTTTGTCATGATAAACACATTGTCGCAAATTAGGTATATTGCGGGCAAGCTACAAAAATAACGCAATAAGCAGGGTCAGGTCAATTAATCCACGAAACTTTCCCTCAAAAACGATCTCTTGGTGGCAATTATAAGCGTTTCAGAACGAGAGCAAGCGCTTTCCACTTTGCCCGGTGCGTTTATTCAGCATTTTTAATCTTTCAACTCTCTTTTTTATTCCTCAAAAGATCTAAAAGTAACGAAATATGGCCGATCTCGTTGATGTTTTCCAACTGGCACCGACTCAACTACCGGTTGAATGGTACCTTGACCCCCACATTCTCGACCTGGAAAAGCACCTTTTGTTCGACCAGGGGCCCGGCTATGTCGGCCATGAAATCATGCTGCCGAATGTGGGCGACTATTATGTGCGGGAATGGATGAGTAATGCCAAGTTTCTGGTGCGTAACAAAGGCGGCATTGAACTTCTATCCAATGTTTGCCGGCACCGGCAATCTCTGCTGCTGAAGGGCCGCGGCAATGCCAGAAACATTGTCTGCCCCATACATCGATGGACTTACGATATGAGCGGCACGCTGCTGGGTGCCCCTCATTTTTCGAAAAATCCCTGTCTCAACCTTGGCAGCACACCGCTTCAGAATTGGAACGGGTTGCTATTTGAAGGCAAGAGAAACATCGCGCGCGACCTAGCACCCCTGAGCCTTCTCAAGGATTTCGATTTTTCCGGCCATGTACTGGAACGGGTCCAGGTAGAAGAATATGCCTGCAACTGGAAAACTTTCATCGAAGTTTACCTGGAAGACTATCACGTCGAATCATATCATCCAGGCTTGAACAACTTCGTTGATACCGCTGAACTTAAATGGGAATTTTCAGAGTGGTACAACGTACAGACGGTGGGTGTGAATGATGCGTTTACTCGTCCCGGCACGCCGGTCTACGCTAAATGGCATGAGCAACTATTGCGCCAGAGTTCAGGAAAAATGCCGAGGTACGGTGCGATCTGGATGCTCTACTATCCAAACATCATGCTAGAATGGTACCCGCATGTATTGATTATCAGCACGCTGATTCCGACGGGAACAGAGCGCTGCACCAACGTCGTCGAGTTTTACTATCCGGAAGACATTGTCTTGTTCGAACGTGAATTCATTGAAGCGGAACAGGCCGCCTATCATGAAACCGCGGTTGAAGATGACGAAATATGCAAGCTGATGACAGCCGGACGCCGCGCGCTATACGAGCAGGGAATCAATGAAACAGGCCCGTATCAGTCACCGATGGAAGATGGCATGGTTCATTTCCATGAATTTGTGCGACGCGAAATCGGGCCGCACATAAAGTGATTTCGAATTTGCCACTGACTAATTTTGCATGCTTTTTTGAGGTTACCCCATGATTACCATTCAGGAAGCTGACAATTTAATCAGCGTTGCTGTTTTCGGTGAGTTTACCTTGGCTGACTATAAGCAATTCGAGGAGCAGGTACTCTACAAATCCAGGCGCGACAGCAAAGTGAATGTGCTGTTCGATTGGCGCGACATGCTGGGCTACACTGTCGATGTCGCATGGGAAGACCTCAAATTCATCCGCGCGCACGGCAGCGAATTCAACCGGGTTGCAATAATTACCGAGAACCAGTGGCAGGCCTGGGGTGCTTGGGTATCCAATCTATTCGTTGATGCCGACATCAGGGTATTCGGTCACTACACCGATGCCAAAGCTTGGGTAGAAGCGTAAAGCGGCCTGGCGCGGACTCAAACTTATCTGCACTTATCACGATCAGGAAGGCTGAATTCCTCCCACTACCCGCCTATCCCTTCCATGAGCATGTAATGAACATGCCCGTGGACAAGCTGAAGCCCCGCATGACGAACATGACATCGCTCGTTCATTTGGCAGTCGTATTCGTGTAGAATGCCTGCTGAAGAGGTCGAGGCCAGGTGTGGCCAGTCCCAACCGAAGATGCAGGTTCAAGTAGTGTTGCAAAAAAACGACACATTTCTCTTCTATTCTCCAAAATCTCTTTATATTGGCCGCCAACTCGTACAGAATGGAACCTGTCGATCTTGCTGTGTTAAGGAAGGCTTGCTGTTTATTTAAACGACGCCTGACACGACTGAAAATGGTGGCATCACGGCTACATGGATATGACGGATGGTATTGTGTTGACAACGAAGTCAACAGAAATGTCGTCCGTTACTGATCTTGGTAGCGCACCTGAGCTCCTGGTATTTAATTGATAAAGATTCAAACTCAAGCTGAGCATTCCGAACTCGAGCGGTAAACAGATAGCGATCAGAACTACTGTATTTCGGACCGGATTACTTACATTACAAAAAGATGATTAGACCATTAATTTGGAGGGGAAGACCTTGAGTTCAACAATAGCGAAGTTGAACGCTCCGCTAACGCAAGCGTTTGATCCTCGGTTATTAGACGAGTCGCCGATAGCAATAACCCCAACACCGACGTACAACACTCAAGATCAACGATTAGCTGATTTTGAAACCTTGACCGCTGCCTTGGAATATGCGGCAGCCGGCGTCGCGGGATTTAATTTCTATGATGCCAAAGGCAATCTACGCTCGATCCTTCCGTATCAGGCGTTAAAGCAAAATGCCCAGACGTCAGCCCAACGCTTGATGGGCATGGGTCTGACCAGCGGCAATCGCGTGGCCATTATTGCCGATACCACCCCGGAATTTGTAGAATTGTTCTTTGCATGCCGCTATGCCGGATTGGTTCCTTTTGCGATGCCGGTACCAGTCAATCTTGGCAGTCATGCTGTATATGTTCAGCAGCTGCGGGGGATGCTTGATGCGGGTCAGGCGAGCGCCGCCATAGCCAATGTGGACTATATTAATTTTCTGAGCGAAGCTGCAGAGGGATCCCAGGGATTACGCTGGGTCGGCACGCCGGAACAACTCGGAAAGTTTGCAGTTCCCGATATAGCGCTACCGACAAATACCCCCGACGAAATCGCTTATCTTCAATTCACCTCTGGCAGCACGCGCACTCCGCGTGGGGTAATTATTACCGAACGTGCACTGATGAGCAATCTACAGGGAATTGTTCGGCACGGACTGGAAATACGCGCTGGCGACCGCTGCGCATCATGGCTACCGTTTTATCACGATATGGGATTGGTGGGCATGGTGATGGCACCAATGGTGGCGCAGGTTTCCGTCGACTATCTGGCCACCCGCGATTTTGCCATTCGACCTCTGCAATGGTTGCGGCTGATTAGTCGAAATCGTGCTACCGTGGCGTTTAGCCAGCCATTCGGACTCAAACTTTGCACCTTGCGAGTCCGCGATTCCGATTTGGAAGATCTTGATCTTAGCAGTTGGCGAGCGGCGGGTGTCGGTGCAGAGATGATCCGGCCCGATACTTTAAGGTATTTTGCGGAAAAATTTGCACCCGCGGGTTTTGATGCGCGAGCCTTTCTCCCTTGCTATGGGCTGGCGGAATCAACGCTTGCCGTAACTTTCTCTCAAATTGGGAAAGGTTTTCAGAGCATTCAGGTTGACGCTGGAACCTTGATTGATAAAAAAATGGCGGTTCGGTTACAGGTGGAGGGCAGGAAATATAGCGAATTTGTAAATTGTGGACGGCCCTTGCCAGGACACACGGTCAAGATCGTCGATGATGCTGGTCAGGAATTGTCTGATTTAAAAGTGGGCAGCGTGCTGGTGCAAGGCAGCAGTATCATGACGGGCTACTTTAACAATCCGGAAGACACCCAAAAAACGCTGCAGCCCGGAAACTGGCTGGATACAGGAGATCTTGGTTTCCTGTTCGAGGGCGATCTTTATGTCACTGGCCGTCGTACAGATGTAATTATCGTTAACGGGCGCAATATCCGCGCACAGGACATAGAAGAACTTGCCGAGCAACAACCTGAGGTGAGAGCCCGGGAGGCGTCTGCCTTTGGTATAACCGATACTAATGATGTTACAACGATCGTTTTGGTCATAGAATGCCGTCTAACCTCGATAGCAGATCGTCAATCTCTCACCAGTCGGTTGCAACGTCTTGTATATATGGCATTTGGCGTTAATTGCCTGGTCGAATTGGTTTCGCCGCATACTTTGCCCCGCACTTCCTCAGGTAAGCTATCGCGTTTTGCCGCACGTCAGGGTTTCATACAGCGGACACAATTGACTGACCAGCTATCTGCTGAGTCCGGGGAAAAATAACCAGCATATGTCAGGGTCCTGGGTGGCCGTGACCGGTGCCACCGGCTTTATTGGTCGTGTTCTGCTACAGTCACTGATCAAGGAAGGGTGGAAGGTCAAGGCCTTGACCCGGCGTCCGCGGGCTGACGATGAATTTACGCAGTGGATTGAAGGTGATTTAGATAATTACCAAGCGCTGCGGAGCCTCGTCACGGGTGTTTCGGCAGTTGTACATTGCGCAGGGCAGGTTCGCGGTAGCTCTCTCAAGGATTTCGTCCATACTAATGTGGATGGTACGGACAACCTCGTGCGTGCTTCAATAGAACAGAGTTCACCGCCTCGTTTCCTCCTTATATCTTCCTTGGCTGCCAGACAACCGGAGCTCTCCTGGTATGCAGCCAGCAAGCGCATGGCTGAGCAACTGGTTAGTGACCACTCGCAAAGGATGCCATATGCGGTTTTTCGTCCGACCGCCGTCTATGGTCCAGGTGATAAAGAAATGAGTCCGCTTTTCAGAGCGACCCGCCGTGGCGTGTTGCCGATGGTGGGTCAAAGCGCAATGCGTTTTGGTTTGCTACACGTTAATGATTTGGTAGCGGCTGTTATATGCTGGCTTTCCACCAAGAATCCCGTGCAAGGTGTCTATGAACTTGATGATGGGACGCCCGGAGGCTACAATAGTCAATCCGTAGCGGTAATTGCGCAGGAAGTCTGGAAGCGGCCCGTACATTGTATCTTCTTTCCGGCATCGCTTGTTTGGTTGGTTGCGACCATTAATTTATGGTCGGCGCGGTTGCTACGATATTCCCCAATGCTGACTCCGGGGAAAGTCAGGGAATTACAGCATCCCAACTGGGTTTGCGATATAACGCCTCTAACTCACGCGCTTCCCGGTTGGCGGCCCTCTGTCCAACTGCGTGATGCCTTGCCTCAAGCGGTATAATTTCTAACAAACAAATCAATTCAAACCGAGCAGCCATGGCGAGCGATTACACCGATGTTCTGCAGAAACTTTGCCATCACCTTAAGCAATTTTGTGAGCCCGACGCGCAAATCACACCGCAGACCGATCTCATTCATCAACTTGCGATCGACTCTGTCAAATTGCTGAATCTGGTTATGGAAATTGAAGATGAGTTTGACATTTCCGTTCCGCTCAATGCGCTTGCGGATGTGCAGACTGTTCACGAGCTTGCGAATTTAATCCATCAGATAAAGTCTGCACAACAATGAGTTTGCTAGATAAGCTTGATGCCGTTGCTGCGGCGAGAAAAGCCCTGCTACCCGAGGGAATTGACGTTTTTGGCACGCCCATAGAAGAGGTTTATTCTTCGACCGAGGCAAGAATTGGCGATCGCCGCATACTATTCCTGGGCACGAATAACTATCTCGGACTTACCTTCGCGCCGGAGTGTCTGGCGGCAGCGCACTCAGCAATCGATAACGAGGGCACGGGCACTACCGGTTCCCGCATGGCCAATGGTAGCTACAGTGGACACCGTGCTCTTGAGCGGGAATTTGCCGATTTTTACCACTGCCATTCCTGTATTGTCTTTACAACCGGATATCAAGCCAATCTCGCTACGATCTCCGGCTTGGCTGGCGTTGATGATGTCGTTCTCATCGATGGTGACTCCCATGCAAGCATCTATGACGGATGCCGTTTAAGCGGCGCTGAAATCATCAGGTTCAGGCACAATGATATGGTGGATCTGGAAAAGCGTCTCCGACGTCTGGGAGACCGCTCTCGCTCCACGTTAATCATTGTTGAAGGTATTTACAGCATGCTGGGCGATCGAGCGCCACTTGCGGATATTGTCAAACTAAAGGATGCTTACGGCAGCACGCTTCTTCTTGACGAGGCACATTCACTCGGCGTCCTCGGCAAGACAGGCCAGGGTCTGGTAGAAGAAACAGGGCTCATCGACAAAGTTGATTTCATCACAGGTACATTCAGTAAAAGCCTCGGCGGCATTGGAGGCTACTGCGTGAGCAATCATGCGCAACTTGATCAGTTACGCTATGTCAGCCGCCCTTATATATTCACCGCATCGCCTACGCCAGCTACTATCGCATCAACCCGGGCAGCACTCAAATTACTGCATGACGGCATCGAGCTACGCCAACAGCTTTGGAAGAATGTGCACCAGCTTTATTCTCGGCTCGATGATCTCGGTTATCAGCTTGGCCCGGAGCCAAGCCCCGTTATCGCAATCATACTCGACGCGCCGCGACAGGCGCTGATGCTATGGAAGGGCCTACTTGATCATGGTATTTATGTAAATTTAGTATTACCGCCGGCCACACCTGACGGCCGCTCATTGGTACGTTGCAGCGTTAGCGCAGTTCATACCAGCGAACAGATGGATCATGTAGGCAGCGCTTTCGCCGAGTTGCGCGAGATTATTTTCGAATAGGCTCTGAGCAATTGCTTGGTCTTTTCGCTTCTCAGCTGTGGAGGCTTCGTCCTGTTACGGCAGAGTCTGATAGCCCCACATCGGTCCCGAATCTAACCAACAAACAATGAAAGTGACGGATATCGCTTATCAGCGATAAATCAAAAAGCAGAAACTTGGGACTTCCATGTTCCTGGCAGTCTGTCGGACTTGAAGAATCGCGGCGAAAAAGTGATTGGGTGAAGGCAGATTTTGAGAATTTTGAAGGTCGATAGTTATTCTATTGGCCGAAAAAGCGGCGCAATATGAACCGCCCAGACGCTTTTACAGCCGATTTCCTTTAAAACACCGACAGACTGCTAGGGTCACCCATGATGGGCAACCGCTAGATGGAAAACGCAAAGCTTGTGCCTGCTCGATACCGCTAAGTCAGGAAGTTTTGGGACTCGTTGTCCGACGGCGTAAGAAAAAGAAGGCTGCGGCGCCGGCGGCACCCAGTAAGAGTACGATCTCTGTCGCGCCAAAGCCTGAGTTATGGCCATCGTGACCTCCACCTCCTCCGACATGTACTGGAATGCGTACGGCTGTCGTCATCTTCCCGCCCTTCTCTGTCTCCAGTAGCAAGGCATACTGGCCGAGTTCCTCCAGGTTCAGCGAGAAGGTGATGCTTCCAGATGCGTACTCTTTGGCTGGTATGGACATAATCTCATGCTCTCCGCCCCCCTCTCCATGCCCTTCCATAACCATACGGACTGCAATGGGTATTTCCCGGGAGTCGAGATCCGTCAAGTCCACCGTGAAATACAACTCGCCAACTTCCGGAACATGGTCGCAATACGCATGAGTGGGCGGAAGTGCACCCTTGGGTTTTTCATAGGCACTGAAGGCAACGGGAAAAGCACCTGATTTGATGGCGCAGTCTCCCGAATGATGGCCTTCATGAGCAAGCATAAGCTGGGCGTGGACTGGCAGCGCCACCAGTGCTACGAGCGTAGCACACGCTAGCCCAGCAGCCCACTCAAACATTTTCTTCATAATATCTCCGGTTTCGAATTCGCAAATTCATCGCGCACAGCGCTGACGATAGTAAAAGATTGTATAACAAACCATCCGGGAATAGGAAATAGAGTACGTCCGGTCGTTTTGCGAAAAGATGAGCTAACTAGACTTGAATGTGTTTTATCCCAGCACTGCCGCGATTGTGGCATGGGACAATCCAAGCAATCCAGCTACGTACTTACCTCAACCATACGCTGATTGATGCAATATTGCTGAGCTCCGGCATCATATAGGAGTGGCGAAGGTAAATGGCGGTTATGTCGTGGAATTATTCAGTAAGTCGAATGAGAATTCAATCACCGAAACCGAATCAATCAATATCAGCCGCGCATCACCTTCCGCGCGACCTCAGCTTTGTGTGAGAACCATTTTTTT
Source organism: Nitrosospira sp. Nsp1 (assembly GCF_900100985.1). NCBI lineage: Bacteria > Pseudomonadati > Pseudomonadota > Betaproteobacteria > Nitrosomonadales > Nitrosomonadaceae > Nitrosospira > Nitrosospira sp. Nsp1. The sequence goes on along the minus strand of NZ_FMUF01000008.1, from coordinate 8,067 downwards.
GTTTTGTATCGGCGTTGATCTCATACAAAAGAAAATGAAGCTGGCCGGTAAGCCGGGTTCTGTCGTGGACAGTCATTCCTCTAGGCGTGCGGTTACCCGCAAGCTCAAGCAACCTACCCGCAGGCTCAGCGAGCCGCATCATTGCCTGCCTATTTGGTCTTGCTCCGGATGGAGGTTACCGCGTTTCACCGTAACTTAATACGCTCGTCTCTGTGGCCCTATTCCGCACCTCACGGCGGCCGGCCATTAACCGGCATCCTGCTCTATGGAGCCCGGACTTTCCTCCCCCTGCCTTCCATTACTGAAAAACAAGCGGCGACTGTCTAGCCAGCTTCGATAGGGATAATACCCTAACGCGGCACAGAGGAAGCAAACTTCTCAATCAGAGGTGTACGGAAATGCACAGCTTATGAAATATTCGAGGTATGATCCGGATTCGGAAAACGGATGACCCGGATGAACCGTAGCAAACTGCTTATTTCTGCGTTAGTGCTTATCCTTTCCGGATGCGCTTTATTGCATCCTCAGGAACCCCTTCGGATCTCTGTAGCGGGACTTGATCCGTTGGAGGGACAGGGCATGGAAGCCCGCTTCGCGGTACAACTCAGAATCCAGAACCATAGCGACAAACCGATCGATTATGACGGCATTGCACTCGATCTCGATCTACGTGGAATGAGCTTCGCAAGCGGCGTCAGCGATCAGCGCGGCACAATCTCCCGTTTTGGAGAAACGGTCGTTACGGTGCCTGTGACCGTGCCCGCGACTGCAATTATCCGTCATGCGTTTGACCTGGCGACCGGCGATCGTACAAAAACCGAATACGAACTGCACGGGCGGCTGGGCGGAGCGGGGCTCGCTATTGGAAGAAGCTTCAACTCCACGGGAGAAATTACGTTGCCAACCCTGCCGCCAGAGGAAACGCAGTAAATACGATTGCGCGGTTACCCCAACCGGGCGCCGACTTGCCTGAACGCAGGCATCACCCCACATCAACCCGGCCTTGCAAGCCTAGTTATGCAGCGCCCGATTGATTAACACCATACCGTGCGCGATATTCTTCCATCGCACGCAGGTTGTGTACCAAGTCCTTCCTGTCCCGCAGATAACTGATGATACTGTCCAGGTTGGCAATGCTTGTGCCGTTAATACCAAATTCATGATGCACCTCCTGCATGGCGGAAAGCGTCCCGTTGCCGCGCTCCATCCGATCCAGCGCTATGATGAGTCCACCGGGAACAGCGCCAGAACCGAGAATATAACCAACCGATTCGCGTACTGACGTACCGGCGGAAATCACATCGTCAACGATCAGTACCCGTCCGCCAAGGGGAGCACCCACGAGGTTTCCGCCTTCGCCGTGGTCTTTCACTTCTTTACGATTAAAACAGAAAGGGTAGTTATACCCGCGCTCTGCCAACTCGATGGCTATGGCGCTAACCAACGGAATGCCTTTGTAGGCGGAGCCGAAGAGCATGTCAAACGGAAGCTGGGCGGCAAGAATGGCTTTGGCGTAAAATTGGCCCAGCTTTCTCAGAGAGTCGCCGTCGTTAAACAGTCCGGCATTGAAAAAATAGGGCGACATCCGCCCGGCTTTTGTTTTAAATTCACCGAAACAAAGTACATGGCGGCTGATGGCAAATTCAATAAATTCCTGGCGAAAATTGGACATTGCAATGATGAACCCGAGAAGATGGATATGCGAATTATAACGGTTAACCTGAACGGCATACGCTCTGCGGCAAACAAGGGGTTCTTTCAATGGTTGCCGACGCAGGAAGCAGACATCGTATGTATGCAGGAATTGAAAGCACAGGCCGCTGATATTACCCGCGAAATAGTATCGCCTGATGGCTATCACGGCCATTTTCATTGCGCTGAAAAAAAAGGATATAGCGGCGTAGGCACGTACAGCCGATGTAAGCCGGACAACGTTATCTCGGGCTTGGGCATCGCCGAGATCGACGCGGAAGGACGTTATCTGCGCCTTGATTTTGGCCGGGTGAGCGTGATATCGGTCTATTTTCCTTCCGGCTCCAGCGGAGAACATCGGCAAGCCGCGAAATTCTTCTTTCTGGAGCGATTTTTTCCCATGCTCAAACAACTGGCGGATTGCGGCAGGGAGATCATTTTATGCGGCGACTGGAATATTGCCCACAAGGAGATCGACCTGAAAAACTGGCGATCCAATCAGAAAAATTCCGGCTTTCTCCCGGAAGAACGCACCTGGCTTACTGACGTTTTTCACGAGCTTGGATTTGTCGACGTGTTCCGTCAAATCAATCCGGAGCCTGAGCAATATACGTGGTGGTCCAATCGAGGGCAGGCATGGGCAAAAAATGTGGGCTGGCGTATCGATTATCAGATTGCGACCCCCGGAATTGCCGCCAAGGCCAAGGCTGTTTCCATTTATAAGACGGAGCGGTTTTCCGATCATTCACCGCTTATTATCGACTACGACTACAGCTTATGATCCCGAATCAGGTAATCGATCGATTGGATGCACTGCCTCGAATGCCGGATTTGGTCTAATGCCCGCTGCCTTGTCCGGCTGGCTGCACGCTTTTCGTATTTACACCCACCCACGCGTGTTGGGAATGCTGTCATTGGGCTTCTCTGCCGGGTTGCCGCTGTTACTGGTACTGGGGACCTTGTCATTCTGGTTACGGGAAGCGGGGATTGATCGTTCCACTATTGGCCACCTGAGCTGGATCGGATTGGCTTACGGCTTCAAATGGATGTGGTCCCCCCTGGTGGATCGTCTGCCGTTGCCATTATTAACCCGTTTACTGGGGCGACGGCGCGCATGGCTTTTGCTATCGCAAATCTCTATTGTCGTCGCGCTGATCGGCATAGCGAGCACCGATCCGCTCGAAAATTTGACACATACGGTCTTTTTCGCCTTGGCCGTCGCCTTCGCTTCTGCAACGCAGGATATTGCACTGGACGCCTATCGAATCGAAGCGGTATCGCTGAGGCTTCAAGGCGCCATGGCCGCCACCTATCAAGCAGGTTATCGCATGGCGATGATTCTGGCTTCCGCCGGCGCCTTATGGATAGCAGCGGCGGTAGATCCTTCGGAAGCCACCTATGACTACGCTCCCTGGCGAACTGCCTACCTGGCGATGGCGGCCTTTATGGTGGTCGGGATTATTACCACGCTCATGATACGGGAGCCCGACGTCCCCGTTAACCGTCTCATCTCGGAGAATGAAGATCGCGCCAAGGCTGCTATTGCGCACTGGAATCTGAGCGTACGGCTTACGCAACTGCTGGCCTGGCTGTACGGGGCAATGGTTGCGCCCTTCAGGGACTTTATTGTGCGCCATGGCGGACAGGCATTGCTGATTCTGGCTTTAATCGCGGTCTATCGCATCTCGGATGTGGTGATGGGCGTGATGAGCAACCCGTTCTATGTCGACATGGGATATTCCAAGGATGAAGTGGCAACAGTCTCCAAGGTTTATGGCGTAGTCATGACGATCGCCGGCGCGGCCATCGGCGGTGTATTCATAGCGAAAATCGGCATTATGCGCACGCTTTTCCTCGGAGCGGTATTATCGGCGGCGACTAATCTTCTGTTTGTCTGGCTCACAGGGCGCGGGCACGACGTCACCGGGCTCATATTCACCATTTCCGCCGATAATCTTTCAGCCGGCATTGCCTCTTCCGCTTTTATCGCCTATCTTTCCGGCCTGACCAACTCCGCCTATTCCGCCACGCAATACGCCCTGTTCAGCTCGGTGATGCTGTTGTTGCCAAAATTTATCGCGGGGTTCAGCGGCGACTTTGTCGATGCTTACGGTTATGCCAGTTTCTTTACCGGCACAGCGTTACTGGGTCTCCCTGTGCTGGTTCTAGTATGGCTGGCCGGGCGGGCGAAATTTGACACTGCGGATTCCGAAATGCATCGCAGCTAAGGAAATTTGCGCTTACTTCTGCTGTTCGAACCGATAAAACGCCAGCATTCCCAGCAAATTAGGCAAAAATGTGTTCTGATGATTGCCATTCAGCACCCGGCGTTCGAGAATGCGGGCGCCATGCTGGCTGCAAAATTCTTCAAAATCGCCAAGCGTGCAATTATGAATGTTGGGCGTGTCGAACCATTGATAGGGCAGCGCTTCCGAAACCGGCATATGGCCGGCTAAAACCTGCAGGCGATTTTTCCAATAGCCGAAATTCGGAAATGAAACAATACCCTCTTTACTCACCCGTAGCATTTCCTTCACGATTCGCTCGGTATTCTTGACCGCCTGCAGTGTTTGGGAGAGCACTACATAATCGAATGAATCCGATTCGAAACTCTGCAGGCCTGACTCCAGATCGCTCTGAATTACGTTCACGCCATTATTGAAACATGCCAGAACATTGGCGTCATCAATTTCAACGCCGTAGCCCCGGACGTCACGCGTATCACGCAAGAAACACATGAGCGAACCGTCACCGCAACCGAGATCGAGTACTCTCGTACCCGGCTTTACCCATGCCGCGATTACGCCGAAATCCGGACGAAGCGCAACGGAAGGACTACATTCTTCAACACCAGCCACGTCGTCAGTATTTGCGCGATCCATTATTTCAGATAGTAAGGTTTACAAGCTTCAACCGGGATGACGGGGATCACCATCAAGAAGCATGAGGTAAGGAAAAGTAGCGATATTGCCTATTGTAGCGTCTAATAACAGATCGCATGCAAGCCCAAATTGGATCCACTCGCGAAAGCTGCGGCTACATGTCTAAAACCCCAGATCTTTCCAGATTCTGTCCACGCGCTCCTTTACCGCAACATCCATCACAATTGGCGTGCCCCATTCGCGGTTCGTCTCCCCCGGCCATTTGTTGGTCGCATCCAGCCCCATCTTTCCGCCCAGGCCCGATACCGGACTGGCGAAGTCAAGGTAATCTATCGGCGTATTTTCCACGATCAGTGTATCGCGCGCGGGGTCGACGCGCGTGGTAATGGCCCAGATGACTTCCTTCCAATCACGGATATTGACGTCGTCGTCAGTGACAATGATGAATTTGGTATACATGAATTGCCGCAGAAAGCTCCACACACCGAACATGACTCGCTTGGCATGGCCCGCATACTGCTTTTTCATGCTCACCACCGCCATGCGATAGGAACAGCCTTCCGGTGGAAGATAAAAGTCGACGATTTCGGTAAACTGTTTTTGCAGCAGTGGCACGAACACTTCATTGAGCGCCAAACCAAGTATTGCCGGTTCATCCGGTGGCTTGCCCGTGTATGTCGAATGATAAATCGGGTCACGCCGCATGGTGATGCGCTCGACGGTAAATACCGGAAAGGTTTCCTGCTCATTGTAGTAGCCGGTATGATCGCCGAACGGGCCTTCCAACGCCGTTTCTCCAGGGTGGATATACCCTTCCAGTACGATTTCGGCACTCGCCGGAACCTGCAGATCATGGCTCAGGCATTTGACGATCTCCGTTTTTGCACCGCGCAGCAAACCGGCGAACTGGTACTCGCTCAGGCTGTCGGGTACCGGTGTGACGGCACCGAGTATGGTCGCCGGGTCTGCTCCCAACGCCACAGCCAACGGATAAGGCTGCCCTGGATTAGCCAGACAAAAATCGCGAAAATCCAACGCACCTCCACGATGGGCCAGCCAGCGCATGATGAGCTTATTCGGCCCGATCACCTGCTGGCGATAAATCCCCAGATTCTGCCGCGTCTTGTGCGGCCCCCGCGTAACAGTCAATCCCCAGGTGACCAGCGGACCCGCATCTCCCGGCCAGCAGGTCTGGATCGGCAGCCTGCCGAGATCCACATCCTTACCCTCCCACACGATATCCTGGCAGGGCGCTCTGGAAAGCTCTCTCGGCGCCATATTGAGTACCTGTTTCAGGACGGGCAGCTTGTCCCATGCATCCCTCAGCCCTTTGGGCGGATCAGGTTCCTTGAGATACGCCAGAAGTTTACCGACTTCTCGCAATGCCTCGACCGAATCCTGCCCCATGCCCATCGCTACGCGCCTTGGCGTACCGAACAGGTTTCCCAGCACAGGAATGGTATGTCCCTTGGGCTTTTCAAACAGGATGGCGGGACCACCGGCTTTCAATGCCCGGTCGCAGATTTCGGTCATCTCCAGATACGGATCGATTTCGACCGTTACGCGTTTCAATTCCCCCTGCTTCTCCAATTGGGCGATGAAATCGCGCAGGTCCTTGTATTTCATATGGATGAGGCCTCATTTATCAGGTAATCAAGCGCGATACCAACGAAAATCGCCGCGCCGACCCAGTTGTTGTGCAAAAAGGCTTTGAAGCAGCGGGCGCGGTCGCGATCGTGAATCAGGCGGTACTGGTAAAATACCAATCCCAGCGCGACGATGAGACTCGCGTAATAAATAGCGCCGAGTTTCTGGATCAGTCCCACGACGATCATGGTACTCAGAAACAGGATATGGCACAGCATCACGCCCACTACGTCGAAACGGCCGAAAGTAATGGCGGACGTCCTGATCCCGATCTTGAGATCGTCAACTTTATCCACAATGGCATATTCGGTATCGTAAGCGATCACCCAAAGCAGATTCGCCACCATCAATAGCCAGGCAATATAGGGCACTTCTCCGGTCTGCGCGGCAAAAGCCATCGGAATTCCAAAACTGAAAGCGATGCCGAGGTAGGCTTGCGGCATCGCGAAGAAACGTTTAGTGAACGGATAGCTCGCGGCCAGAAATAGCGCCAGCACCGACAGCGCAAGCGTAAGATGGTTCAGCGGCAGTATCAGCAGAAACGCGCACAGACTTAATCCCGCTGCCAGCAACAGCGCTTCTTTGGAACTCAACTTGCCGGTCGCCAATGGCCGATTTTTGGTGCGCTCCACATGCGAATCGAAATTGCGGTCTGCATAGTCGTTGACGACGCAACCGGCGGAACGCATCAGTACGGTACCCAGTATAAATATCGCCAGGATATGCATGCTGGGCATGCCGCCGGCGGCAAGCCATAAACCCCATAATGTCGGCCACAGCAGCAGCAGAATACCGATGGGCTTGTCCAGGCGCATCAGTTTTTCATAATGGCCGAGGCGTTGCGTGAGCGTCACTATGCCAACTCCAGAATGGAAGGAAGAAATACTTCGGTGACGAGTATGGATTGCCCTTGCAAACTGAATAAGGAGCGCCGTGCCCAAAGACCAGGCGGCTTTGCCTGTAAATGCCGGCAAGCACGGATGAAAAGCGGGTGCGTTGAATTCAGCTTTTTGAAGCGAAGCGGTGTACGTTCGACCGCTGGATTGGTAAACAATACGGTACCCAGTGATCTGCTGCCCAAGCCGCTCAACCCGCGCCATGCGCCCCTCAGATCTTCCCTCGCCACCACCGAATGGGCAAATACCACCGGTGTGTCACCACAATACAGGTATACCTCCCGCACCAATGCCAACTCGTTTCGACGCAGATTCATCATGGCAAGTTCATCGACGCACACCCCGGCCAGGCGCTGGAATACCGGCTTGACACGGAAATTGCCGCAACAATGCTGCTGGATGAGCTGAGTGAGTGAACCACGGTTCAGCAGCCACCCTCGGGCTTGGGGCGAAACGGAAGACGGGGCAGGATGCCAGGCCGACAACTGGGCAGCGTTCATCGCAGCGAAACCAAAAAAGGGTGAATTATGCCGCATATTCCAGCGCGGCTGAATCCTATCCTCCCCACGGTGGACTGCTCTGGCATCACTCGGGCTCTTTCCTATCAAGACCAGAAAACTCTCCAGGCTCATGTGTCGATAAGGGAGTATACAAGCGGTATAGAATGTATGAAATCGACATGAGTTTGAAAAAAGTGTCGATTGGGCTGAATTTATATTTTGGGAGGCTATAATTTCTTAACAGCAGTAGACGATAGACGAGCAATTTGCTCTCGTTTCGGAAGGAGCGGCCATTATCGAAAAAGACGGACGATCGCCTTATACCGTAAACCGCGAAGCGTTCATCTTTCCTGCCTCCTTTGCGCAGCAAAGGCTGTGGTTTTTCGAGCAATTGCATCCGGGCAGTGCGGTTTATCATTTGAGCACCGTGCTGCCGTTCGAGGGTCCGCT
>NZ_FMUF01000025.1:0-48016 GCF_900100985.1 Nitrosospira sp. Nsp1 | reverse complement strand
GGCAGCGTGTATTATCTGCCCAAACCAGTCAGCGCCACGGATCTGGCGCTCATGCGCCGCATTGACGAATTGCACCTGGAACACCCGTTCATGGGCGCGCGCATGCTGCGCGACCAACTCAATCGGGAAGGGCGCGATGCTGGACGCAAGCATGTTGGCACATTGATGAAGCGCATGGGCATTGAGGCGCTATATAGAAAGCCTGGAACCAGCAAGAGGCACCCTGGCCATGAAATTTATCCTTACCTGTTGCGCAGCTTCGCCATCAACCGGGCCAACCAGGTCTGGGCACTGGATTCGACCTATATTCCAATGGCCAAAGGATTCATCTACCTTACCGCCGTCGTGGATTGGGCCTCGCGCCGGGTATTAGCCGCAAAGGTAGCGATCACGCTGGAAGCCTGCCATGCCGTCGATGTACTGCAAGAGGCGTTCCATCGCCATGGCAAGCCGGAGATCGTGAATACCGATCAGGGCAGCCAGTTCACCGCGCATGAGTTCGTGCAGGCCGTCAGGGAACAGGGCTGCAACCTCAGCATGGACGGGCGCGGCGCCTGGAGGGACAATGTGTTCGTCGAGCGCCTGTGGAAATCGGTGAAATACGAGCGGGTGTACTTGCATGCCTATGACTCGATCGCAGAAGCCAGAGCATCAATTATGCAATACATGGATTGGTACAACCGATCCAGGCCACATTCGAGCCTGGGCAAGAAAACACCTGATGAGGCTTATGCCGTGATGCTGCCGACGGTTGAACTGGCAGCGTGAGAATCAGCAGAGATTCCACTTAAAATGTTCAGGTCGTTGTTCAAACAATTGGGACCACTTCTAAGCCGCGCCCCTGTCCCTTCCGGGCCACCCGCGCCCCCCACCCGCCGCGGGTCATGCTAGCCGTGCCTTCGACCTTTGCCAGGTGAAAATCCCTTAATAATACTTGACGTGTGTTGTCATTTTTGACAACATCATAAGGGAGATTCCGATGAATATAAAAACAACCAGGCCGGTTTCCTGGATCAGTTCAGCTCGGAAAGCCTTTACGGACTTTCCAGCAGGAGCGCAGGAAATCATTCTTTCCGCGCTCACCATTGCCGCCGAAGGCGGAAAGGCTGATATCGCAAAGCCGATGAAAGGGCTGGGCAGTGGCGTTTTTGAAGTTGCCCTGCCTTTTCGGGGGAATGCTTTCAGGGTTGTTTATGCTGTGCAGATCAAGAATGAAATATGGATCATCCATGCTTTCCAGAAGAAATCAGCCACCGGAATCAAGACACCTAAGCACGAAATTGATCTTGTGAAAGATCGTCTGAAACGATTGAAGGAGATGCTGAAATGAAAAACGATCCTATCGAACTGGTGCGGGGAAGCGGAAACATTTTCCGCGATTTCGGACATGCTGATGCAGATGTTGCGCAGCTCAAAGCTATCCTCGCAGCAGAAATCATCAAAATTCTGGATGAACAGGATTTAAGCGTCCGCAAAGCCCATGCGCAAACCGGCTTTGCCGCTGCTGATTTTTCCCGCATCCGGAACGCCGACCTTGGCCGGTTCACCGTTGATCGCCTCATGACCATTCTTAACAGTTTGGGATCGAGGGTTGAAGTTAGCGTACAGGTGAAGCACCGGGAGACGGTCTCAGCTCCTCATATCTGAAAGCTTTGGTTGAGCTAATAGAAAAATGTATACCCTTGAAGACTACGAAAAGGCGAAAGCCGAACTCACCTGCTGGAGGGAGGCATGGGATAACTATAGGGGCAACAATCCAGACAAGTATCAAACCGATATCAGGAACGCTGCCCGGAGGGTGCGAGAGATAGAGCAGTGCCTGAAGAATGCGGGTTTTCTTGAATGGACCGAAAGGGAGAAGCTGGAGGGGGAACTTGACCGTATATTCCCAAATGCACAAAGCAAAGAGACCGTGGAATACAGGGGTAAAAAATACCTGCGCCGGTATTGGCCGCTCGAAAAAAGCCGGTCTGGAAAAACCGTGAATGAATGGGGCAAAAGTTGGGAACTGGTCGAGGAATGACTGTTAACACACGCAATGCATTTTGATTAGGTACTCTGATGAGAAAGCGGTCGCCTCTAGCTTGTGTCTACTGCTGCCAGCCAGCAACTACCAAAGACCATGTTATTCCGCGCTGTCTATTGGAGCAGCCATTTCCGCCAAATCTCCCAACAGTTCCAAGCTGCCGACCATGCAATGAAGCATACTCCCGCGATGAACAATATTTTTTGGCAGTAATGGCGCAGGCCTCCTGCGCACCGTCTCTGCAAAGTAAGGTAGAGGATGGCGGAGTTGTTGATCGGATGCTGCAGAGAAGCGGAGGTCTCGATGCTCATTTCCTGGAAAACATGGGCGTGGCAAAAAACAGTCGGGTTTTCGTTATACCGGATGAAATCCGCATAGCAAACATCGTGCAGAAGGTAGCCTTCGGCCTTTATTGCCATCGCTATACCCCTAAGACCATTCCTTCGCTGAACGCTTTCCTTGCTCTCAAGCCGATCCACGATTCCGATAGAGGCAACTTCATTTTCATGATGGCACACACGGAGCGATTCCGTCCGCGCCCATGGAAACACCTTCAAACCGTCGCCTGCCCGAGCAAGGGAAAGATTCAGGTTTTCGACTATATGTTCGTCCGCAATTGGGTTTGGGGCGATTTCGGAAGGCTCTTCTGCATAATGCGATTTCACGAGACGATTTGGGCTGCCGTACGCTGCCCCTATCCGCCAAATCGGAAAAATGCGAAACGGAGGGTGGGAATACCCCATTCAGGCCAAGGTCTGTTATGGAGTGAGTTCCGGAAGACTGTTAGTGCAGCTTACGTCTTTTTTACTTGAAAACTGGCAGGTGTATCAAAAGGGTTCCCTTTTGCTATACCAAAATGGGTAACGCTAATGTGTTGTTTTTTTTATCTTCTCAGTGTGGCGAAAGGCTGTGGCAAAATCAATGGGAGACTCAACAACCACCGGCTAAAGTCGGTGGTTTAGGGTTGCGGACGGAAAGTCTGGATACGCGTCGCCTCAACGACACGTCCTAATCGGATTCCATTTTAGGAAGGTCAAAAAGACTTAACGGCCCATAAAGATAAAAAAATAATTTCTTTCCCTTCACGTATATTCGTGGGAGCTTCGCGCAAGGGAAGATAGCTGGGCCCCATGGGTGGCGCCGTAACCACCTAAACCCCCTACGATCAATAGTAAGTTAACGGTCAGTCTGCGGTAAAATCCGAGGAAAACACCCTATTCGTTGCCTGGAATGCGGCGCTGCTGATTCACTAACAGCGATAATCTCTATTTGGCCGCCAATCCAGAGAGCCATCACATTTAAAATCGCAGGCGCGGGAAACTTCGGCTCTTTTTCGAGGCGGACGGTTCAGGTGCTGCGCGGGCAACGTACAACACAGCTGACCGCCTGTCCTCGGGTTTGCACCATTATTCCTGGGAACAATAACAATACTCATGTCACCCGTCTGGATTGTCATCCTCCCATTTGTCGGCAGCCTCTGCGCGGCGGTCCTGCCATCTCACGCACGTAATGCGGCGGTTTGGCTCGCAGGTGCGGTTGCGCTGGCTTGTGTCACGCTGACGTTTCAGCTCTACCCGCAGGTAGTCAGCGAAGGCGTGGTGCGCACAGTCCTGCCCTGGGTGCCGGAACTGGGCCTGGATTTTACGTTTCGCGTAGATGGTTTCGCCTGGCTGTTTGCCATGCTGGTGTCCGTGATGGGGGCGCTGGTCATACTATATGCGCGCTACTACATGGCGGCGCAAGATCCCGTGCCGCGCTTCTTCGCGTTCTTTCTGGCTTTCATGGGCGCCATGCTCGGGGTTGTGCTCTCGGGTAATCTCATTCAGCTCGTGGTTTTCTGGGAGCTGACCAGCCTGACGTCGTTCATGCTCATCGCTTACTGGTACCACCGGGTGGATGCGCGCCGTGGCGCCCGCATGGCGCTCACCGTGACAGCGGCCGGCGGTTTGTGCCTGCTTGCGGGCATGCTGATACTGGGGCATATCGTCGGCAGTTATGACCTGGACGTCGTGCTGGCTTCAGGCGATCTCATCCGCACGGATGTATGGTATCTGCCGGCGCTGGTCCTGGTCGCACTGGGCGCACTCACCAAAAGCGCCCAGTTTCCGTTTCACTTCTGGCTGCCGCATGCGATGGCGGCGCCGACGCCGGTATCGGTTTACCTTCATTCGGCGACCATGGTCAAGGCTGGCGTATTTCTGCTGGTGCGGCTATGGCCCGTGCTTGCCGGTACACAAGCCTGGTTCTGGATCATTGGCACCTCGGGTCTCATTACGCTTGTGTTGGGTGCTTATGCAGCGATCTTCCAGCGGGACATGAAGGGTGTGCTGGCGTATTCGACTATCAGCCATCTGGGGCTGATCACGCTGCTGCTCGGGCTGAACAGCTCGCTGGCATTGATTGCAGCCATTTTTCATATCATGAATCATGCGACGTTCAAGGCGTCGCTATTCATGGCAGCCGGCATGGTCGACCACGAGACCGGCACGCGAGACCTTACGCGATTGAGCGGGTTGTATCGCGCCATGCCCATCACCACAACGCTGGCCATGGTTGCGGCGGCATCGATGGCGGGTGTCCCGCTGCTCAATGGTTTCCTTTCAAAAGAAATGTTCTTCGCGGAAACAATATTTGTCAGCGGCCACGCGGTCACGCGTATTGGCTTGCCGGTGCTGGCTGTGATCTGGGGAATATTCAGCGTTGCGTATTCGTTGCGTTTTATCTTGCAGGTGTTTTTCGGACCCCCTGCGCAGGATTTACCGAGAAAGCCACACGAGCCGCCACGCTGGATGCTGCTGCCCAGCGCACTGCTGGTACTGGCTTGCCTAGTGGTAGGCATGTTTCCAGCCGCGACCATAGGACCTTTCCTGGATACGGCGGCCCGCTCGGTGTTGGGCGCATACATGCCGTCTTATAGCCTGGTGGTCTGGCATGGGCTGAATCTCCCGCTGGTGATGAGCCTAGTGGCAATGGTTGTTGGAACCGGACTCTATCTGGCGCTCGGCAAATACCAGCAGGGCGCGGCGGTAGTACCGTTGATCAACCGCTTCGACGGCAGGCGCCTTTTCGAATTTGCGATCCAGAAGCTCGACGCGTTGGCGGCCTGGCTGATGCGGTGGCTCTCGACAGAACGTTTGCAAGTTCAGTTGCTGCTCCTGATTTGTGCGGTGTTCGCAATTGCATTGGTACCATTGCACAAGGGGCTGCCGGCGGGCAATATGGCCGGGTCGGCGTTCCAGCCGGCATTCGCGCTGCTGTGGCTGGTCGGCGCGGCCTGTGCGGTCGGTGCGGCGACCCAGGCCAAGTACCATCGTCTTGCCGCGCTTAGCCTTGCGGGTGGCGCAGGGCTCGCCACGGCCATGACATTCGTCTGGTTTTCGGCACCCGACCTGGCTCTGACGCAACTGGTCGTGGAGGTCGTGACGGTTGTCCTGATCCTGCTTGGTCTGCGCTGGCTTCCGCCCCGGTACGCCTGGATCGACGACGCACTGGATTCATTCGGGGCACGGGTACGGGCGCGTAGCCGGCGTCTGCGGGACCTGGCGCTTGCAAGCATTGCCGGAGTCAGCCTGGCCATGTTGAGCTATGCGGTACTGACGCGGCAGGCTGGAAAAGGCATCTCCCATTTCTTCATCGAAAATTCGTTGCCGCTGGGTGGCGGCGCCAACGTGATCAATGTGATACTCGTCGATTTCCGCGGTTTCGATACGCTGGGTGAAATTACGGTGGTTGGAATCGTTGCGCTGACCGTATTCGCTCTGCTGCGGCGGTTCCGCCCCGCGCCAGAGAGCATGGAACCGCCGCCCCAGCAGCGTGAGCAGGATGCGCAGACGGGCATGGCCGCGCCGGACCCGCATGCGCCGCTGCCGCCGGGCCCGATGATGGTGCCGGGTACGCTCGTCCAGCTACTGCTGCCGGTTGCCGGCATGGTATCGGTCTTTTTTCTGCTGCGTGGGCACAACGAGCCCGGTGGAGGGTTCGTGGGCGGGCTCATCATGGCGACGGCGATTATCCTGCAATACCTCGTCGGTGGCACGGCCTGGGCGGAGTCGCGCACGCGTATTCGCCCGCAATACTGGATCGGGGCAGGGCTTTTGTGCGCGGCGGGTGCGGGTATATCGGCATGGGTGGCAACGCGCCCATTTCTCTCAGCCTTGGCGTGGCACGAAACTTTGCCGGTAATCGGCGAACTGCATCTTTCCACGGTACTGTTGTTCGACCTAGGCGTCTATTTTCTGGTGATTGGATCAACGGTGCTGATCCTGGTGGCGCTCGCGCACCAATCGTTACGCGCCCATCGGAAAAGCGCGGCCCAGGCACGACCCGAGGCGGCCGCGGGCGGTGTGGCAGCGCTTCCGGCGCAGGCGGGACCGGAGGGCTGATGGAAATTGTCTACGCTCTCGCGATTGGCGTGCTGACCGGATCCGGCGTATGGCTGCTGCTGCGGCCGCGTACCTTTCAGGTCATCATTGGGTTCTCCCTGCTGTCCTACGCGGTCAATCTGTTCATTTTCGGCATGGGACGACTGGTTGTCCATCTCCCGCCCATCATTACCACGCTCGACCCCGACCCAACCCGCTTTGACGATCCTGTGCCCCAGGCGCTGGTGCTGACAGCAATCGTGATCAGTTTTGCCACGACGGCACTGTTTCTGGTTGTCTTGCTCGCATCCCGGGGTTTGACCGGCACGGATCACGTCGACGGCGAGGAGGAGCCTGAACCGTGAGCTGGTTACAGCATTTGCCGGTATTACCGGTAGTCATACCGCTCGTGGCGGGAGCGGTAATGTTGCTGTTTACCGAATCCCGGCGCACCACTCGCACGTTCATCGCACTCAGCGCCACGCTGGCAAACCTCGCGGTGGCGGCCTTGCTCGTATATATGGCCAATCGCGGCTTGCCGGAGATTTGGCCGGGAGGAATCGCGGTGTATCTGCTAGGCGGCTGGGAGGCGCCGTTTGGCATCGTGCTGGTAGCGGATCGACTGTCTGCTGTGATGTTGATGCTGACCGCGGTACTGGCACTCGCATCGCTGGTATATGCATTAGCGCGCTGGAAACGGATGGGGCCTCATTTCCAGTCACTGTTCCAGTTCCTGATCATGGGCGTGAATGGCGCTTTTCTGACCGGCGATCTGTTCAACCTGTTCGTATTTGTCGAAGTGTTGCTGGCCGCATCCTATGGTTTGCTCCTGCATGGTCTGGGCGCTGCTCGCGTCAAGGCAGGCTTGCACTACATCGCCATCAATCTGGCGGCTTCGCTTGTTTTTCTGATTGGCGTCGCGCTGATGTATGGCGCAAGCGGCACACTGAACATGGCGGATCTGGCCGTGCGGGTGCCGGGACTGGACGACGGCGACCGTGTTTTATTCGAAGCGGGCGCTGCTATCCTGGGGGTGGCGTTTCTGGTCAAGGCCGGGGCATGGCCATTGAACTTTTGGCTGCCGGCGGCTTATGGCGCTGCGGCGGCGCCGGTGGCGGCAGCCTTTTCAATCCTGACCAAAGTAGGAATTTATGCGCTGCTGCGATTGGGGTCGCTGCTGTCTGCCTCAGGCGCACCTGCACCGTTTAATGATGGATGGCTGTTCGGCATCGGCATGGTCACGCTTGCACTCGGTACCGCAGGCATGCTGAGCGTGCAGCAACCCCAGCGATTGGCGGCGTATTGCGTCATCGTGTCAGCCGGCACGCTATTGGCGGCGCTTGGGCTGGGGGGAGAGGGGATGAAAGGCGCGGCGATGTTTTACCTGGTCAGTTCTGTGTTGGCGACCGGCGCTTTTTTCATGCTGAGCGAAATGATCGAGCGGACCCAGCGATTTGGCGACAACGCGATAGACGTTTCGCTGGAATCATTCGGCCTCGACGATCCGCTCGATCCCGATCGTCCGGATGAGGTGGTGGGTATTGTACTGCCCGCAGCCATGGCGTTTCTGGGCCTGAGCTTCGTATCGTGTGCGCTGCTGGTAACGGGACTGCCGCCGCTGTCCGGCTTCGTCGGCAAATTCATGATTCTTTCGGCCGCGCTGGGAACTGCGCCGCTCGAGACCGTGCCGGCATCGACTTGGGCGTTATGGGCGGCGATGCTCGGGTCGGGGCTGGTCGGTATCATCGCATTATGCAGAATGGGCATGCGCCTGTTCTGGAGTTCGGATGAGATCGTCACACCGCGGCTGCATCTGACCGAAGCGGCCCCGGTGGCCGTGTTGCTGCTGCTGAGCATGGGGCTCACGGCGGGAGCCGGGCCGGCGGCTAGTTATCTCGCACTTACCGAGATTTCGTTGTCTTCACCGCGAATATACATTGATGCCGTGCTGGGGAACGGTCTTTTATCATCCCCGTCAAATGGGGCCGGGGAACCTGGGCGATGAAACGATGGCCATCCCTATCGCTGTTTACGATAGTTCTGTTCGCGATCTGGCTCCTGCTCAATGATTCGCTGGCGCCGGGCCAGATCGTGCTGGGCCTCGCAATGACGATAACCGTTTCCCTTGCGACCGCTGCGATGCTGCGATCGCGCGCGCGTCCCGGCCACCTCCTGGTTGCGGTCAGGCTGCTTTTCGTTGTGCTGCTTGATATCACCCTGTCCAATATCGCGGTTGCACGCATTATTTTCGGGTCGGCGGAAGCACGCTCCAATTCCGGCTTCATGGAGATCCCTATCGATATGCGTGCTCCGTATGGCCTCGCCACGCTAGCCTGTATAGTGACTGCTACACCCGGCACCATCTGGGCGGGCCTGGCGCCGGATGGTGCTACCTTGACGATCCATGTCCTCGATCTGCAAGATGAGGAGGCCTGGGTTCGTACGATCAAAGACCGTTATGAACGTCCACTGATGGAGATCTTCGAATGAATACCCTGCTACCCTGGGCCGTATCTTTCGCGCTGATTGCTTTTGCACTGGCCATGATTTGCGCGGCTATCCGGCTGTTGCGCGGGCCGGCTGCGGAAGACCGCGTGCTGGCGCTTGATACGCTCTATATTAATTCCATGCTGACCGTACTGACGCTCGGTATCCAGTTCGGGTCCAGAATATATTTCGATATCGCCCTGCTGATTGCGCTGTTCGGTTTTGTCGGTTCGGCTGCCATGGCAAAATTCCTGCTGCGCGGAGAGGTAATCGAGTCATGATGACGGCGGATATTCCCGTGTGGGCGGACGTGCTGGCTTCCTTGCTGCTGGTATCGGGTGCGGTGCTCGCGCTGACGGGCTCTTTCGGCCTGCTCAGGCTGCCCGATCTGTTTGCGCGGATACATGCGCCTACCATGGGCAATACGCTCGGCCTCGGTTGCGTATTGCTGGCATCGATATTGATCGCTTCCATGCATGCTCACCGGTTCGTCTTTCAGGAATTGCTGATTTCGCTATTTGTCGTAACGACATCTCCGGTGACCTCGATGCTGCTCATACGGGCGGGAATATACCGGGACCGCAGAGATGCGCGCAAAAAGGCGATAGGCCAGCCGAGCGAGGCGCTCAAGCAAATTCAGCGGATGCAATAATGCCCAAGCTGGGTTAAAGCTCAAGCGCCATGATGCTTGAGTTTTACTGACGCAGCCAGTAGGTTATGCCGCCGAAATCAACGGGACGGAAGCGTACTTTACCCGTATTCGCCGTACCCGGCAGCGTTTGTACGGCTTTTTTATATTCCTCCAGGTAACTGTCGCGAACCAGGTCCGAGCCCGGTTCAAAAGTCGAAACCGTGGCGGCGGCTTCAACGTTCCTCTCCAGTATTTCCAGCGCCTTCAGCTCTTTCGAATATTCATCGGAACAGTGGTAATTCAGTTCCTGTTCCAGCCGTTTGATACGCGTGAACAATTCCTTGGTGGTTATTATGTTCTCGGTATTGATGATGGCCCTGGATTCCATGGATTTGTTTTTCCTTGTTCATCAAAAGATCCTGCCGAGCGTTTTGCTTGATCGCCTGATCGCAGGGATAGATACCTGGCGCCGCGAGTATCGTTTAGTTGTTTGCAACCTGCTAAAGTATATACGCTACAGATACAAAAACGTTCTTTTCCATCTCAACCTGTTCCAAGCTTCGACAGGAGAAACAATCATGACCAACAAAGCCATCTACGTGCAACCAGGCGGGGGGTTCGATCGTGTAACGCTGGGCACAAGCGACGCTTTACCGCCGAAACCGGGCGAGATTACCGTCAACATCCGGGCGAGTTCGCTTAACTATCACGACTACGCGGTCGTCAGCGGAATGTGGGCGCCAACCGTTTCACGTATCCCGATGTCGGATGGAGCAGGAGAGGTTGTGGCAACGGGTGAAGGCGTGACTGAATTCGCATCTGGCGATCATGTCGTCAGTACTTTCTGCCCGACGTGGTTGGACGGTGAACCTGAGGTTGATGATATGAGCACTGTTCCTGGCGACGGCATCGATGGTTTTGCACGCCAGCAGGTCACCATGCCTGTCACCGCGTTCACCCGTGCGCCCAAGGGATATAGCCACGCCGAGGCGGCCACGCTTACCTGCGCGGGATTGACAGCCTGGCGTGCATTGATGGTAGATGGCGCATTGATGCCCGGCGAGACCGTGCTGATTCAGGGAACCGGTGGCGTTTCGGTATTTGCTTTGCAATTTGCCAAGATGGCGGGCGCGACGGTAATCGCCACCTCATCCAGCGATGAGAAGCTTGGCCGGTTGGAAGCGCTGGGCGCAGACTACCTGATCAACTATCGGAAAGACCAGAACTGGGGCGACTCGGTACGCCGATTGACTGCGGGTCGCGGGGTCGATCACGTCATCGAGGTAGGCGGACCGTCGACATTGGCGCAATCCATGGTATCGGCACGTATCGGTGGGCACATCGCGATTATCGGCATCCTTTCCGGCGTGACGGGAACGCTGCCGCTGCTCCCAGTCCTCACGCGCCAGTTACGCCTCAAGGGACTGGTCGTCGGCAGCCGCCGCCACCAGATGGAAATGATCCGCGCCATCGATGCTAATGACATGAAGCCGATAATCGATCGGCATTTTTCGCTGGAACAGATTGTCGAGGCTTTCCGCTATCAGGAATCCAACCGGCACTTCGGCAAGATATGTCTTGATATTTGAGCTTTCCGTCATTTTTTTCATATAAAAAATGAAAAAAGAAGTGGTGGTCATCGGCGGCGGCTTTGCAGGGCTTAACCTGGTAAAGCACCTGGCTGAAGAACCCGATTTTCATATCACGCTTGTCGATATGAATAATTACAACCTCTTTCCGCCGCTTTTGTATCAGGTAGCGACGGGTTTTCTTGAGGTATCCAATATCTGCTATCCATTTCGCAAATTTTTTCATGGCAGAAGGAACGTAAGTTTCCGTCTGGGCGACCTGCAAAGGGTTATTGCGGAAGATAACAAGGTTTTATTGTCTACCGGAGAGCTGTCTTATGATTATCTTGTTCTCGCGACGGGCACGGATACCAACTATTTTGGAATGGAAAACATCCGCAAGGCCGCGCTACCGATGAAAACAGTGGATGATGCAATAGAAATCCGCAACGACATGATCCAGAAAATGGAGGCGGCAACCGTTGCCGCCGGCGCGCAAAAGGTGCGGCTTTCTGTCGTCATAGCGGGTGGCGGGCCCACCGGAGTTGAAATCGCGGGAATGTTCGCGGAGATGCGCAAGAATATCCTGCAAAAGGATTATCCCGAATTGACCGGCCACGAAGTGGATATCTATCTTGTGGATGCATCGCCCGCATTGCTGGGGTCAATGAGCAAAAAATCGCAGCAATATGCTTATGACAGGCTGGTTGAAATGGGCGTGAAAGTACGGCTGAACAAACTGGTGAAAGATTATGTAAACAATGCCGTCATCTTTGCGGATGGCGAAACGATCAAGACCCGGATCCTGCTCTGGACCGCAGGGGTAACTGCAAGAGTGTTCGACGGCATTCCGCCGGATTGTTATGGTCGCGGTAACCGGCTTCGGGTGGACGAGCATAACAGAGTGAAGGGCATCTCGAATATCTATGCTATCGGCGATACCTGCCTGATGGTTACCGACAGGAATTTTCCGCAGGGGCACCCGCAACTGGCGCAGGTAGCACTTCAGCAGGGTAAAAACCTGGCCGCTAACCTGCTTGCCGCATTTTATGACAAACCGTTAAAGCCGTTTTTCTATCATGACAAGGGTTCGATGGCCATTATCGGGCGAAATAAAGCCGTGGCAGACCTTCCCAAACCCGAAATACACTTCAACGGTTTGATTGCCTGGATGACATGGCTGTTCGTACATCTTTTTTCCTTGATCACTTATCGAAACAGGGTAATGACCTTACTCAACTGGGGAGTCGCTTATTTTACCAAGGACCAATCGTTGAGGATGATAATCAGGCCGGCGGCAAATCCCGGGCGCGAGAAATAGCCCGGTAAAAGCGCTTCAACGATAAGAATTGGTTTATCAGACGGCCAGCTTTTTCACCCAGGCGACATAGTGGTCCATCCAGTTTTGCAGGAATTTTCTGGTATCTTCAATCCCGATGTCTCCGTTCTCGTCGAACAATCCTTCTTTTACATGGATAAACGCTTCAGGCTGGCCGAGCGTTGGTACATCCAGGTAGGCGAGTGTATTGCGCAAGTGCTGTTGCGCCATGGCTGTGCCCGGGGCACCTAGGGAGGCGCCTATCACCCCCGCTGGTTTGCCGGCCCAGGCATTCGCCCCATAGGGGCGCGAGGCATGATCGATCGCGTTCTTGAGCACGCCCGGCATCGAACGATTGTATTCGGGCGTGACGAACAGTAGCCCGTGGGCATTCATGATTTCGCTCTTCAATCGCTTGACTGCCGGTGCCTGGTTTCCATCGTCGTCCTGGTTGTAGAGCGGCAGATCGCCGATCAGGGATTGTTTGAAAGTAAGCTCCGGCGGAGCCAGTCGCATCACTGCGCCAGCCAGTTTGCGGTTGAACGAATCACGGCGAAGGCTGCCGATCACTATCGCAATGCGATATTGGCTCATGTGAGATTTCCTTATGAAAAATTGCAGAAAATGAATATGCGTATTTCGCGTTCAGCAACCCTACTTGGCAGCCTGTTGGACTTAAAGGAAATCGGCTGCAAAAGCGTCTGGCCGGTTCATATTTCGCCGCTTTTGGCCAATAGAATAACTATTGGTCTCAAAATCCTCAAAATCTGTCCTCATCCAGCCATTTTTTCGCTACGATTCTTCAAGTCCGACAGGCTGCTAGGAGACACCTCGAATATACCAAAACTTGACTCGCTGCTGGCGTTGGTCTAATAGTTAAATAGGCTATCCAATGATAACGTTCTTTGTATCCATAATATAGCAGCAAAAAAATTAAGACTTCATTCCGCCGTATTTCACCGTCTGGCACTAGTGCAGGAGCAATACCTGAATTCAGGAACTGATGCGCCATTGGCAGGCCAGGATTTGCGTTAATTATTCATTATTCATCTTATTGGGAGAATTAGAATGCTGGGTGATGAAAAATCGGTAATTCTGTCGTTCGATGACGGGCCAGCGCCCCTGGCAGCACTTGAAAGCATCCTGCAGACGCTGCGACAGGAGGAAATCAAGGCGGAGTTTTATGTTCTGGGCGACGAGGTAAGGCAGTATCCTGAAGCGGCAAGAATGATTGTCGATCAGGGGCATGACATCCAGAACCATTCCTGGAGCCATTCGGATCTTGAACGGGCGACAGAACAAAGCGTGCGCAGTGAGCTGGAACGCACCCAGAACATTATCAAGAAAACCACCGGCGTAACGCCGACCAAAATCCGTCCGCCATACGGTGCGGGGGGATTCCGTGGCCACCTCGATCCGGAGCTGGTCGAGGTGGCACGGGATCTGTCCCTGGACATCGTAACCTGGGACATCGATACCGAGGATTGGAAAGCCCCGCAAGGTCTGGGACCGGAAAAAATAAACAATATCGAGAGTCAGTTCGAGCAACAGCCGCGTAAGGAATCCTTCAATATCCTGATGCACGTGCAAACGGGGACTGCCAGGGACCTCCCGGCTTTTATCTCCCGGTTAAGGGGATGGGGGTTTACCATTGCGGAACCGTAATGGACCGCAGTGACGAGCGTCAGCGGGCGCATCATTGGCGCCGGGATGATGGCCTCTGCGGCTCTGCATTGTTGTCATTGTTGTCTATGCTGCTATCGAGCCCGGCGATCGCAGCTCGGGAAAATCGGGAATATGATTGCAGGCCGGATATCAAATATGAGTGCACCGTAGACCAGTGCGAAAAGATAGTCAGCGATTTCCAGCATGCCGAGTGGTTCGCCTACAGCACGACAACCGGCGAGTTATCGGCTTGTCTATGGACGAACTGCTATGCAGCCAAGGCGACCGTATTCAGGGACCCGGCCTCGGGCGACCTCACGGCGATGGCTAAGCTGATACCGACTGCGCATCCAGGAAATGAGCCGATAATCGTTTCATTGACAATCGGTACCGGAAATAACGATACCGCCAACTTTACGGCTGTCTGGGGGTATCGTAACGAGGGGTTGACGTTCGACATGGGTAAGTGCGCGCTTCGAGAGTTGCGCTGAGGCCGGTCAGCCCTCCGTTTTACGACACACGCATTTTTCCGCAGGATAGAATGCCCAGCCTTGGGGGGATATCGGGCTCGCGTAAGGCTTCCCTTT
The DNA here is from genome assembly GCF_900100985.1 of Nitrosospira sp. Nsp1. Classification (NCBI taxonomy): domain Bacteria; kingdom Pseudomonadati; phylum Pseudomonadota; class Betaproteobacteria; order Nitrosomonadales; family Nitrosomonadaceae; genus Nitrosospira; species Nitrosospira sp. Nsp1. The sequence continues at coordinate 33,373 of NZ_FMUF01000025.1, read as the reverse complement.
TTCGCTCGCGCTAACCTCGTGAAAATGCCCGCATCGCGGACATTACTGCCTAAACAGAATGGTTGCAACTCGCTTCGTGGCCTGCTGCTTTCCACTCGAAGCTGGAAATGGCAGGCCTGATCAATATTTGGGCTACCCCTCTCCAGCGGCTTTTTTGCCGAGATAGGCAGCCTGACCCAAGCCGAATATGGAAAGCATTGTTGCATCGACATCAGGCATCGTAACGACACGGCGGAACTCGATGTGCTCCATGAATTCGACTGCGGATATGGCATAGATGATAACTGCCAGGATTGTGATTGCCACCATCTGGAAATCGCCCAGATCGGTTCTATTGTTGTCATCGGTGATGAGATCGGTTGCCCTCGGCGCACTGGCGCTGGTTTTCATGTCGGGCTTGCCTTCGACCTTTCCTGTCGTAATCGCCTTGGCAGCGGCAAAGGTGAGTACGCTGATGCCGGAAAGGATGAGCAGGTTGGGTGGGATATCTACCCCGCCCACATAAGTCCAGCCGGCTGCCGCGATGCGGTGCGACACGATGGCGATATAAGCGCTGATTACCAGCGTAAACCAGAGAACGGTCTGGAATTTCGAACTGCTGTAGCGATTGTCCGTGCCGAGAAACAATGCTGCCGGATGGCCCTTCGTAAAAATGAAAGCGATAACCCAAAGCGATACCAGCGCACCGATGAGCGAGAACCATCGCGCGCCACGGCCGACCCTGGCATCTCAGGCGTGCATATCGAACAGGTGAACGCACCGTCGTCTTGACAGCGTATTTGCAGTCACGCGATCACGTAGTTACACGTCGCACTGCGCGCCCAGCAGGTAGGTCGGGCTCCGCCCGACGATCGAAAAACAATGTCGGGCGGAGCCCGACCTACCTGGCTGGGTATGCAATTGCCATGTAAAATCGGTTTGAGTCAGTGTAGCGCAATGAAACGGGAATTGTGGATGTGAAAGACCGCCTCGGTTCAGCCAGTATTTTTACTCCGGCAGAAACCCGTACTCGACCGGGAATTTGACGTAAAAAAGGTCAAGGTTTTCCGCCTGCAGCAAATCCAGAAAGCGCCTTGCTTCCTCTTCGCTTGCGACAAAACTTACTTCCACCGGCAGGTCCGCCGCAAGCTCGAGGAAAGTTTCTTCGTGCAATACCCCGTGTCGCCCGAAGCCCGCCACCGCGCGTATCGCGGTACCGCCGTGCAAACCATTCTTTTTGGCGCGCTCCAGCAGCCATTCATATAGCAGAATGCCATCGTGTTCCCGATATTCGCTCACAAAGAACTTGAGAAAGGTACCTTTCGTGTCATCCTCTCTCATCTTCTTTCTCCCGTCATTCGCTTTCGCGGTTGAGTTCAGCCAGCGCCCGAACCGATGCTGCGCGGCTTAAGTAGGTTGAGCGGGCTGAGCGGATTAATGTTGCGCCAGCCATTTGATGGTCATGATTCCAAGCACTGTCATCGCCAGAGAACCCGCTAGGTGTGAAAAAATAATGAGACTAGCCCAGCCATATTGCTCCCGTAACAGCAAGGTGACCGTCTCAGCGGAAAAAGTGGAGAAGGTGGTCAATCCGCCGAGAAAACCGGTAAGGGCAAACAGCCGTGCTTCAGGCGGCAGCATCGTATTGTGATGAAAATACTCGACCACAATGCCGACAAGATAGCCACCGGTCAGGTTCGCCATCAAAGTGCCGAGAGGGAGAGTAGGGAATACCGGGTTTAATGCCATGCCAAACCACCAGCGTAGCCATGCGCCCAGCGCAGCTCCTGTGCCCACCGCCGTTATCGCGTAGATACCCATTTTATTGTTTTATTGTTATTACAGGTCAGTTGCTTTCCATTGCCCCGCTATATAATCCCTCGCGAGCCAAGCCATTCAGTTGGCAGCGTTTGAAGAAAGTCCGCTGTGCTGCGGCAACATTGCTTTCCTGCCCCTTCCAGGCAGCTAGAACCGGCGCTTGCAGCGCGCGCCCGTAGGAGAAACTGAGTTGCCACGGGTGATGGGCGTGCCCCGTATTCATCGCGTTCAGATTATTGGTTGCCTCTTCCGCGCTTTGGCCACCCGACAAGAATACGATTCCAGGCACCGCGGCAGGCACATAGCGGCGTATACAACGGATAGTCGCTGCTGCAATCTGTTGCGCGCTGGCCTGATGCGGGCATTTCATCCCTGAAATCACCATATTCGGCTTGAGCAGCATCCCCTCGAACAGCACGCCATGCGCGTTGAGCTCTCCAAACAGGATTTCAAGCATTTGTGAGGTAGCGGCTTCGCACCGATCGATGGTGTGGGCGCCGTCCATGAGTATTTCGGGCTCGACAATCGGAACAATGCCGGCTTCCTGGCAAAGGGCGGCATAGCGCGCCAAGGCATGGGCATTCGCATGGATCGCGTATGTCGAAGGCAGGTCGTGCTCATCGATTTCCATCACAGCCCGCCATTTGGCGAACCTTGCCCCGAGTTGTCTGTACTCCGCAAACCGGTCGTGCAACCCATCCAATCCTTCCGTGATTTTGTCACCGGGGCACAATGCCAGCGCTTTTGCACCTTTATCCACCTTGATGCCCGGTATGATCCCCCGGTTCGACAGCAATTCGGCAAAAGGCGTACCGTCGCGGCTGCGCTGGCGCAATGTTTCATCAAAAAGAATGACACCGCTGATGTAGCGCTCGATATCCTCCGCAGTGAAAAGTATTTCCCGGTACCGCCGGCGGTTTTCTTCGGTGGATTCAAGCGCGATCGAATCAAAGCGTTTCTTGATCGTCGGGTTGCTTTCATCCGCCGCGAGAATACCCTTCTGTTTTGCAACGATGGCTTCGGCCACCGATTTGAGTTCATCAATATTCATGAGCGCTTATTCTCCTGTAAGGCTGAAGATTCACATCGAAGCCGGAAGCATTCACGGGTAATTCCGCTCCAGCCTGATTATTTGGCTGGAGGCGCCCCGAAAAAGCCCATTTGCCACATCACGATCAGGGCGACGATGACGCCCGCAATCAACACATAATATGGCCACACCGTCTTTTTTTCCGCAAAGGGATCGGCCAACGAGCGACGCGAACCTTCCGGTAAACGGGCAAGCTTGGTCAACGACGTGCCAAATGGAATATTGATGCGCGCCCGCGCGTTGATCGCCCAGCCGTTTGCATCCAGCACGGGGCCAAGGTTGCGTTTCTTCAACTTGAACCACGCTACAATCATCGCCGGACCGGAAATCAATAACATCAAGCCGATTATCGCCAAAGGTATTTGCCAGAACTGCAGTCCAAGTATTCCGCTGACGAGTGATGCGAGAATACCGCCGATAGCGCCGAGCGCCAGCCCTATCGCCGCAAAAATCCCGGCAAATTTGCCTACATCGAAAGGCGGCTTCGGCGTTGGCGGAGGCGTTGTACCCGCCGCTATCGGCGTGCTGCTCTCCACTGCCGCCTTGATCAATTTCTCATCCGATGCGGCGGCTTTCGACGCGGCCATCTTCTGCAATTGATCGCTGATGAATTTGCTCAGTTTTTTGTACGGCGACCAGAACGCCTGGCGGATACTGATCGAATGGTCCAGGATTCGCACAATAGTGGCATCCCAGTCCTGGCCCTTTCGATCATAGAAAATACCGTTTCGCCCCACCATTAGAAAATCGGAGTCGCCGGCGGTAAAGGCAGCGGCAATGCTCATCTTCTCCGTACCCCCTTTGCGCACGCAATCGCAATACGCGAGATACAGGCCGCTCATATTGGCAAACTCAGCATGTTTGCCAATATCGTCAACTCTCACGCACAGCTCGCAACTGCGTCCGTCCAGGTACAGCGTGCCTACCTGGAATATCGCTTTATCTCTGCCGGTATAAAAGCTGCGAAACGATACGAAATTATTCACCAGGTTAAATAAGTCGCGTTTATAGCGCAGCAGTTTTTCCACCGAATGGATCGCCTTTACCTCGCTTTCCACCGCTTTATCCTGGTTAATCAAATCATCGATTGCTTCCTTGTGCTTGCTGCCGAAGATCTCGCGCAGGCGTGCCTTGCCGAGCTGCTCGGCACAGCAGGCTGGTTTGGCGGATTGCCATTTTTCAAATGCATCGAATTTGGTGCAGAGCGCGGCCCACTCCGATGCGAGCAAATTCTCTTTTTTACCAAATACCGGCACAATGGTTTGCTCGCGTAACGCGTCTATTTGTTTTTGCCATGCGGGATTGAGGCCGGAAACCAATGGCAGGGGTTTGTTTGGCTCCACTGTCGCAAGCGGAAAACTTGCGATATCGGTGTTTTTTGCCGATAACGTTTGTGCGGCAATGCCCTGATAATCCTCGGTGGAGCGGCTTAGCGGGACGGCTGCGCGCACATCATAAGCAGCCATCTGGCAACGCGTGAAGTAGTCATCGACCTTTTCTTTGACGGCATGGAAGGCATCCGCCGCGGTTTGTGTCTTGTCACCCAGAAATTGAATATTGGCATCGGCGTCACCCTTAATCCCCCAGTCCGAAAAAATGGCAACTTCCGCAAAAAACGCATCATTGATTTCCTGGTTGATCCCCGCCTTCCCGCTCACATCCACTACTGAGCCGCGACACTTCATGATGTCTTCGATCGTTGTGCGCAATCCCGCATCCGTAATCTGGCTGGCAGGAACCACGCCATCGCCATTGAATTCCAAACCGGCAACAAACTTCTCGATGTCAGCCATATCCGCCAGTGAAATCTCTGCCGCATCCGGCTTGCCCAGCATTTTCAGAATGTATTGTGCTGATGCGAGCACCTGTTGTCCTTCTTCGCTGCTATCGTCTATATCAGCCAGAACCACCCGATCCGACCCTTCGACCAGCAGGTCTGAATTCCTCAGTAAGCCGCCTGTCCAGGCGATAGCTGCCAGCACTTCATTCGCGTGCACATGCGCATCGGCATCATGATCGATCAAATCGAGGGTTTTAGTGTCGAATTCTATGCCGCGTGTGGGGCAACTCAACGCTACCCACAACTTTTGATCCAATCCTTTCAGTGCCAGCAAATCCGCGCCGTTATCAATTTGTACTTGATCGAATCCGCCTGCGCGGAAAAATTTCCATATGTGTGAGGGAGCCATGATCTATCCTTTAGTATTATTAGAAATTCCGAGACTTCTTGAGGAGTTATAGATGCAGCACTTGAGCAATGCAAGAAGAACATTGCCACCACAAGATTCGAAGTTTTGCAAGAGAACAGGTCGAACTATTTTACCCCGGGTCCGGTAACGCCATCCAAGCCGAGTTTTATCAATGCCCGCCGCTCCGCTTCCGTTTGCACACCGTCGGCAATTGCTATGATACGGATGCTGCGGGCCCGTCTGCACAACCCCTTCAGGAATTTCTGATTATTCCTGTTCTGGTGGATGCCGTGCACGAAGCTGGCGTCTACCTTGATGTAATCAAGGCCGAGGCCGGTAAGCTCTCTCAGTTCAGCGAAGTGATGGCCAAAGTGTTCAATGCCGATACGACAGCCAAGTTCCTTGAAGGTGTAGCAGAAGTCACGAAATGCTTCGAATTTTCGATAAGCCCCATACTCTGGCACTTCGATCCAGAGTCGCTGGCACAAGTTTGGATATTGGCGCAACAATTCTGCAAGTTTATTCCGGAAATCCCAGTCCGCGATCGTTTCAATGGATAGGTTGATCGCGAGGTCTCCGGTCAATGACTGTAACGTTTCGAGTCCGTGACGGATGACAGCCAGATCAAGAGGCCCAGTCAGGTTGAGACGTGCAGCGATGTTGACGAAATCGCTTGCATCCAGCCAGCCTCCGTCATGCTGGGCTTGCATGCGGACAAAGGCCTCCTGATGCAACGGAGCGCCCGTCGGACCGATCACGGGATAGAGAACCAGCTTGAAGCGATCTTCGGCGAGCGCATCGCTAAAGATATTGCGCCAGTCACCGATATTGACGACAGGCGCAGGAAGCTGATCAGGTTGCGCAGCAATGAGGTGCCAGGCATTGATACCCGTACGCTCGGCGGTGGTCAGCGCCAGGTCGGCGTTGCCTAACAGTTCGCCCAGCTTATCCCCACCCCGGTATCGAACCGCACCGATGTGGTACAGGTCGGTTATCTCCCGGTCGATTTTTGATGTCAATACCGCCAATTCCATCGCCAACTGATTTGCGATCTGGCTGGTATCATCGATATCAGGAATGACAAGGACGAAATCCGACCCGTTCAGGCGCGCAGCCAGTGGATCCGATACTGTGCTATCGCAAGCCCTGCCGGCAATGTTGCCTATGAGCCTCCCGACCTCACGGAGCAGACTGTTTGTTCCATCACGGCCGAGTTTCTGGTTGATCTCTTCCAGGTTATTGATCCGTACCAGGAAAAGAACGCCTTGTGCGCGCTTCGTCTTCGCTACGGCTACGATATCTTTATCATTCACGCTCGGAACGGTATTTTCCTCAACGTCGCCGGGGCCCGCATCGTTGCCATCATGGATCAAAGCCGCGTCTTCGACGTCCTGGGTCGTAGCCATGTTTTCGCTGTCCTTGCCGGGAACAGTATCCTTACCATTTCCATCCGTAGTGGCGCCTTCGCCCTCTTTGCCGTCCAGAATTTCGAGAAACCGGTTCATGAAGTGGGCGCGATTGGCCAGGCCCGTGACGGGGTCGTAATTTATCAGCTTGCGCACGCTCTCCATCCGGGACGCTTCTTCTATGGCCCTGTTATGCAAGCGTCTTATCATGTCATTCGTCGCATGCGCGATGGTGCGCAATTCCGGTATGCGAGAGTCGGAAATGGTGAGAAAACGCCGTTCCGTAATCGCTTCAGCTTGCTCGACCATTGCCGCCAATGGTTTTTTGATACGCTGCAGTATCAATATGCCGATGAGCCCGCAAAATATGCCCGCAGCCAGAAACCAGATCAATAACGTTCCCGTTTGATCCCAGAGAGCCTGATAGGCGAACTGGGCGTTAGCCGCAACCTTGATGACGCCGAAATGCATCCAGCCGTCCGAAATCTGAGCGATACCCGCTTCGGCGCTGACGGGGAAGAGGTCGATAAACCATTCGGGAACGGTACCGTCTTTCCGATCCCGTATCCGTTCGGCAATCACCCTGCCATCCGGCGAAGTGATCGAGATCGTTTCATATTGGCCGCTATCGAAAAGTGCCCCGATCTGCAGGCCGATCGTAACCGTATCCTTGCTCAGTTGCGAGATCGAGTGGGCGAGGGAGTTGGCGCTATCGATATTTTTTTGATGGAGTTGCTGTTCCAGATAGCTTCGCGCACTGAGCAGGCTTATGGCAAAGCTGCCTGTGAAACTTGCCAGGGTAACCAGGATAACCGTCAACCGGAGTTGTCGAAGAAGAGACATCGAACGCCTTATTTTTGGTGGATCTCTGAATAAGTCCGCTGGGCTGCCGGTTCAGTTGCCGAATGAGCGTGATGGCGGGCTTATTCAGAGGTTCTTATTTTATGAGATTATCACGGACCGAATGTTGCTTTCCAATTTGTAAGAAGCCAATGGCATGAAGAATGCGTCAAAGTAGAGAACGTGCGCGCGGCAGGGAATAAAAAGGAGTTCGATATGCATACCGCCTTCATTTCGCATCCCGATTGCCTGCTCCACGATATGGGTTTACACCATCCCGAGTCTCCAGCGCGGCTCAAAGCGATTGAGGATGAGTTGGCCGGCTCCGGCTTGATGGATAAACTGGAGCACCATCTTGCACCACTAGCGACCCTCGGGCAACTGAAACGGGTGCATGCGCCAGAGTATATCGCGTTGCTGGATGCCGCTGGGCGCCAGGCGCTTTCAGCGGGCCTCGTGAATCTAGATCCAGACACGGCGATGAACCGGTACAGCCTGCAATCCGCTTATCGTGCCGTAGGGGCGGTCATCCTGGCAACGGATCTGGTGGCTGGAAAGCAGGTGGAAAATGCCTTTTGCAGTATTCGCCCCCCGGGACATCACGCGGAACGCAACCGCGCGATGGGCTTCTGCCTGTTTAACAATATCGCGGCAGGGGTCGCGCATGCCATTGAGGCGCATGCCCTGGAGCGTGTTGCCGTGGTGGATTTCGATGTGCATCATGGCAATGGCACAGAGAATATTTTCCGGGATGACCCGCGAGTCATGATGGTTTCTACTTTCCAACACCCTCTGTATCCATATAGCGGGGTGAAGGGGCGCTCGGAACGCATGGTCAATATTCCGCTGCGCGCCGGTAGCGATGGCGAACCATTCCGCGAAGCAGTGAGCCAATTCTGGCTACCTGCGCTGGAAAGATTCCAACCGCAGATGCTGTTTATTTCAGCCGGCTTCGATGCCCACAAAGATGACGATCTTGCTTCATTGAATCTGGTGGAAGCGGATTACACATGGGTGACACAAAAGATCAGAGAGGTAGCGCAAAAGTACGCCGGCAACCGCATCGTATCCGCTCTGGAAGGGGGATATGCCTTGCCCGCGCTGGGGCGAAGCGTTGCTGCCCATCTGAAAGCCCTTAACGATCCTTGACCGGTTATCGGAATTTCGTTCAACGCAGCGTGCTTCGCCTATTTTGGCTACAATTTATCGCATGCCGGACCATACTCCGCGGCAAACTTGGATCACCATCGTCGAACTCATCAGGAGCAATTTTTCTCTCTGGACTTGTTTCATAACGCAGCCATTGTGTCTATGATAGAAACATAGGCAGACGATTGACCTCAGTCGATTTCCTGTATCCTCGAAAAGGACAATGAAGACCAGCCATAAATCGCGTACCCCTCTTATTTTGCTGATCGCTCTGTTGATTGGCGGTGCCCTGCTTTGGCATCATTACTCGAGCGGAAAGCTCAGCATCAGGATTGGTGTGCTCCACTCTTTGTCGGGGCCCATGGCGGCGAGCGAAAAACCATTGGCCGATGCGATCCAGCTTGCCATCGAAGAGGCTAACGCGGCAGGTGGTATCGGGGGACAGAAAATCGAGGCTGTGGTGGCCGATTGCCGGTCTGACGCTACGTATTGCGCCCAACAGGCGGAGCGTATGATTACTGAAGAACACGTACAAGCCTTGTTCGGATGCTGGACAACGGACTGTCGGAAAAAAGTGAAAGAAGTAGTCGAAGAGCATGGCCACCTGCTCTTTTACGCGCTACGGTATGAGGGTATGGAACAGTCGCCGAATATCATATACGGCGGTGCCATACCTAACCAGTTAGTCATGCCTGCGGTGAATTGGGCGCTGGAGAATCTCGGCAAGGAAGGTAATCCGGCAAAGCATGGCAAGCGCGTTTATCTGGCAGGGTCAGACTATATCTTTTCGCGGGTGCTGAGCATCCTTATCAAGGATCTGGCGGGCGCGCACGGCGCGGTAGTGGTGGGCGAGCGGTACCAGCCTCTGGGGTCCGCCACCATGGACGATCTGGTAGCCGATATCGCGGGTCAGCAGCCTGATATTGTATTCAATACGATCAGCGGCCCTGATAATAACGTTTTCTTCAAGACGCTTAAAAAGAATGGAATCGGCGCCGCCATGATGCCGGTCTTGTCGTTCGGCGTTACCGAAGTGGAGTTGAAAGGCGCAGAAACCGCTCCAATGGCGGGTCACTATGCCGCGCGGAATTATTTCCGGACTATTCCTACTCATGAGAACCAGGCTTTCGTTAAGCGATTCCGTGACCGTTTCGGCGAGCATGCTTTGCTCGACAGCCCGGCTGAAGCTTCTTACCTCAATATGCGGATGTGGATTCAGGCAGCGCTCGAGGCAAATTCGGGCGATTTGCATAAGGTGCAGCGTACAATTCTGCGTCAGAGCCTGCTTGCACCTGAGGGAATCGTTTCGCTCGATCCGGTCACGCGTCACGTCTGGAAAGTGGCTCGCGTTGGCAGATCCCGCGAAGACGGCCAGATCGATGTTGTCTGGGATTCCGGGAAGCCGCTCGAGCCGGCGCCATTTCCCGCATATCGGTCGCGCGAAGAGTGGAACCATCTGCTCGAAACCATCACGAGCCCTCAACCATGATAGGGTTCACCTCGCTCACCCAGCGCTTCGCGGTCTGGTTCGTGGCCGTCTCTTTGCTTCCCATCCTGGTGATCGGTTACAGCCTGTTGCGTACTTTCGAAACCGAGACGCAGAAAACGGCCGTCCAGCAAGTCTCGGCCATCGCCGACATGAAAGCGGAGCAAATCGATAGTTACCTGCGCGAGCGTATCCGCGATGCCAGGATTATACAGGTCGCCAGTACCACACGCATGGCTATGCGCGAATTTGCCAGCGCGTACGCCAATGATGGAGTTGAGTCACATGCGTATCGTCGATTGGATACGCTTTACCGCGGGCATTTCAAACGTTTTGTCGAGGATGCCGGTTATTACGATCTGTTCCTGATTTCCACTCAAGGCGAAATCGTCTATACCCAGGCTCATGAAGCAGATTTTGCCACCAGCCTCATCACGGGTCCTTATCGAAACAGCGGCTTGGGCAGAATCACACGTGCAGCGCTGAATACCTTGCAGAGTGGAGTATCGGATTTCGAATATTATCCGCCATCCCGGGGAGCGATCGCTGCGTTCATGGCAATTCCCATCGTGATTGAGGGAAAACTCGAAGGAGTACTGGCGCTGCAATTCTACAGTGAGCGCGTGTTTGACGTGGTAACCGACAATGTGGGCCTGGGAGCGAGTGGCGAAACGGTGATTACACGGCTTCTGGACGAGCACAACGCATTGGTGATGGCGCCGCTGAAGCATGAGCCCAATGCAGCATTGGAGTTCAGGATACCCCTTCATAATCCGCCATTTTCGACAGCGGTCCATAACGGCTTGTACGGCGAACGCGGAGGCGGTCTGAAAATGGACTATCGCGGCAAGGAGGTTGTCGCTGCGTGGCGGTACCTGCCGCGTATGAACTGGAGCATCGAGGTCAAAATGGATGCGGACGAGGTATTTGCTTCAGTGAAGCGTGTTCGAGCTTTCAGTTTGCTGATTCTTGGCCTGACGCTGCTGATTGCCTTGCTGGGCGCTGTTTTGTTCAGCCGGCGCGTAGTAACCACGCTGAAAAAACTTAGCCATAGCGCACAGCATATCGCCGCGGGCAATCTGCAGCAGCGTGTGCCCGTCAAGGGGTGGAACGAGATAGGAAAACTCGCTGATACGTTCAATACGATGATCGAACGCCTGAACGTCAGCAATCGTGAACGGGACCTCGCTGAAGACGATTTGCGTCAGCTGAACCAGGACCTGGAAACCAGGGTCGCGACACGCACCGCCGAGCTGGAGCGAGCCAATGCGATCCTGGCAAGTAAAGAGGAGGAAACACGTTCCGTTGTCGAACATATGGTGGACTGCATCGTCACCATCGATGACAAAAGCATTATCCGCTCAGTCAACCCGGTGATTGAGAAACTCTTTGGTTACACGCGCGAGGAGGCGATCGGCCAGAGCGTTTCGATACTCATGCCCGAACCCCATCGCAGCGGCCATGATGATTACATCAAAAGATATTACCGGACAGGAAGGGGCCGCTGTGAATTCGATCACATTCTCACGCTCGAAGTCGAGGGAGTACATAACATCGGCATGGGCCGGGAAGTCGAGGGACGGCACAAGAACGGCCAACCTATCGATCTATATGTTGCGGTCAGCGAATACTTCGTTGGGGGAAAGCGCTACTTCACCGCTATTCTGCGCGATATCCATGAGCGTAAACAGGCGGAGCAGGCCTTGCGGGGAAGCGAGCAGCGCCTGCGCGCCATAGTGGATAATCTTGCGGCATTCGTCGGCGAAATGACACCCGACGGGGTGCTGGTCGAGATCAATCGCACCGCGCTGGAGGGGGGCGGTTTGCGGCCCCAGGATGTCATCGGCAAAAGACTCGATGAAACGGCCTGGTTCTCTTTCAGGCCGGAAGTGCAGGCACAAGTGCGTGAAGACATCAAGCGCGCCGTGGGCGGCGAAATAGTGCGCCATGATATTGAGACACGCATCACCGGCGGCGGCCTCATGACGATGGATTTCATGCTTGTGCCGGTTCGCGACGCCAAAGGCCGGGTGACCAAGCTGATACCTTCCGGCATCAACATCAGCGAGAGAGTACGCATGTTGAAGGATTTGCAGCAAGCCCGGCTTGATGCCGAGCAGGCGAACCAGGCCAAATCCATTTTTCTGGCGGCCATGAGCCATGAGATACGCACGCCCATGAACGGTGTGATCGGCATGGCGGATGTACTGCAGCAAACCAGCTTAAGCGGCTATCAGATGGAAATGGTCGATCTGATACGGGAATCCGCCTTTGCCTTGCTGGAGATCATCGAGGATATTCTCGATTTCTCCAAGATCGAGGCGGGGCGGCTGGAAATCGAACAAGCGCCTACGTCGGTCGTTACCGTGGTGGAGAAGGCCTGCAACATGCTGGAAAGTCTGGCTTCACGGAAAGGGGTGGAGCTTACCTTGTTTCTCGATCCGGCGATTCCGGAGGAGGTTTATGGCGATGCACTCCGCTTGCGCCAGGTACTGGTCAATCTGGCCAATAATGCCATCAAATTTTCGAGCGGGCTGGAAGAGCCCGGCAGGGTATCGGTGCGGGCATTACTGGCGGATCATAGCGCGGATCGGGTAACGGTGGAGTTTCAGGTAACGGATAATGGTATTGGCATGAACGAGGAGACCAAGGGGCGTCTTTTCACCTCCTTTACCCAAGGCGATACCTCTACTACCCGTCGATATGGCGGCACAGGGTTGGGACTGGCTATCTCTTATCATCTGGTTCAATTGATGGGAGGGACGATCACAGTGCAAAGCGTGCCGGGCAAGGGTTCCATCTTTACCGTACGTGTATCGTTCGTACAATTGCCGACTACCCCCCCGGGAGACAAGGTGGTGGATCTGACGGGAGTTTCCTGCCTGGTACTGGGTGACGAGAAGGGAATGGCTGACGATCTGGCGGTGTATTTGAAATACAGCGGCGCGATTGCCGAGCGCGTCACGGATCTGGCGGCGGCCCGCGAACGGATAGAAGTACTTCCGCCCGGCTTATGGCTGCTTATTATCGATGCGGGTCATGATGTTCCGCCAATCGAGCAGCTGCGTGAAGCCTTCCAGTCACGGCCGGATATGGACCCGCACTTCGTGGTTCTTGAGCATGGGCATCATCAGCCCGACATCGAACCGCGATTTGTCGTTATCAGGCGCGGCCGCCGTCGTCATGAGCGGTCTGAAATGGTCGATACCGTCACGCTGGATGGCGATGTCATGCATCGTGAAGCTTTTCTGCGGGCGGTGGCCATCGCGGCAGGGCGCGCGCATGAAGAAATCGAGGTGCAGGAGGATGTCAAGGTCGGGCCGGCGGTTGCGCCGTCTCGCGAGAAGGAACTCAAGGAAGGGCGCCTGATTCTGGTAGCGGAAGACAACGAAATCAACCAGAAAGTGATCCGCCAACAGCTCACGTTGCTGGGCTATGCGACAGATATTGCTCGCGATGGCCGCGAAGCGCTGAAACGCTGGGAGAGCGGCAACTACGCCCTGCTGCTCACCGACTTGCATATGCCGGAAATGGATGGCTACCAGTTAACCTCAGCCATTCGCCTCGCCGAGCAAGGCAAAATCAGAAAACCCATTATTGCGTTTACCGCCAATGCGCTCAAGGGCGAGGCCGAGCATTGCCGTGCGGTGGGCATGGACGATTATCTGAGCAAGCCCGTGCAACTTGCGCACTTGAAAGCGATAGTACAGAAATGGCTGCCTCCCGCCACTACCACAGAGCTGTTGTCTCTCGCGGCCCCGGTTATCGCTGCAGCCCCCACGGCCATGCCCACTGCCGCTCCCGGCGCCCCTGCCGCGGCCCCTACCGCAGCGCCGGCGGCGCAAAAACCGGTGGACGTGAATGTCCTCAAAGAGCTTGTCGGAGATGATCCGACCGTGACCAGCGAGTTTTTGAGAGATTTTCGCACCAGCTCGGAAAAGATAGCAGCGGACTTGCGCGGCGCTTGCCAGTCGGGGCAGGCTAAAATAGCCGGCGACACGGCTCACAAACTCAAGTCGTCGGCCCGGGCGGTCGGCGCGTTGGCGTTGGGCGAACTATGTGCCGAGATGGAACAAGCAGGAAAAACAGGCGACACTCAGGCTTTGAACGCACTATTGCCGCGTTTCGAGTCGGAGTTAACGGCCGTGAATAAATATATCGACTCGTTGCAAGGCTAATGTAAACAAAATATCGAGTCGAATGGGTTATGCTCCGGTTATCACGATAAAGCGCCCTGCCGCGATTCAGCACCGGAGCCTGGGGAATCCGGAATTTATGCGGCTTCCCCAGGAGAGTGTTGCGGCGAGGAATGATGGGCTGACAGATGAGCATAGTTTCCAGCTACCAACCTGGGGGGAAAAGCGAGCGCCATGACAGATAGATCCGCGGTCAATATTCTGGTACTTGACGATGAGTCTTTCATGCTCAAGCTACTGGGACGCATCCTGTTGAACCTGGGATTTACCTCGGTAATATTTTGCGATAACGGACGTTCGGCCCTGGAACAGATAACCGATGCGAGCGGACGGCCGAATCTGATCCTGCTGGATCTCAACATGCCCGAAATGGATGGAATCGAGTTTGTGCGGCACCTTGTCGACCGGCATTATTCCGGTAGCCTCATCCTGATCAGCGGCGAAGACGAGCGCATGCTGCAAACCGCCGAGAAACTGGTACGGGCGCATAAAATCCCCATACTTGGATATCTGCACAAGCCCGTCAAACCGGATGCGTTATCCGCGATGCTTGAGAAGTGGACGCCGCCCCCCGCCGAAGCCGTCGGTGTGGCGAAGAAAGTATACAGCTCGGATGAGTTGAAGGCTGCCATCGACAATGGCGAACTGATCAATTATTACCAGCCGAAAGTAGCGGTTGCCACCGGCAAGTTGATCGGTGTTGAGACGCTGGCGCGATGGCGGCATCCTGTGGATGGCCTCATCTTTCCAGACCAGTTCATCAGTATAGCCGAGGCCTCCGGCCTGATCGACAAGCTGACTCGAGTGGTATTCACGGGAGCGATGACGCAGGCGAAAGCCTGGGAGGAAGCGCATCTGCCATTGCGGATCGCCGTCAATGTATCGATGGATAATCTGGCATCCCTGGATTTTCTGAATTTTGTCGCCGAGATCACGACAAAGCTGGGTGTGGCGGCGCATAACGTGGTGCTGGAGGTAACGGAAACCCGGTTGATGCAGGATACGCGAGCGCCGCTCGAGATTCTGACGCGGCTGCGCTTGAAGCGTTTCCGTCTTTCCATTGATGATTTCGGCACGGGGCACTCTTCCCTGGCGCAACTGCGCGACATTCCCTTCGACGAACTCAAGATCGACCAGGGCTTTGTGCATGGCGCCTGGAAAGACGAAACATTACGCGCAATGTATGACGCCAGCCTGTCTCTGGCAAGGCAACTGGAGATGGAGGTCGTGGCGGAAGGAGTCGAAGACCGTAACGATTGGGATCTTCTGCGCCGCACGGGATGCGATCTGGCTCAAGGGACATTCATGTCGAGGCCCATGCTGGCCGCCGATCTACCCGGTTGGATCGAAAAATGGCGCGAGCGGGTTCGAAAGGAGTCTTTGACCGCTGGCGATTCGAAGTGAATGGGGCAACCCATTCGATATTTTCTCCTGCCTCCCACTTGAACTTAAGCCGCTCGAAGAATAAACGCCCGCGCGTGCGGATGTGCGAAGTGCATCTGGCATGACGCCGTCCAGCGTTCCGTATGGCTTGAAGCTGTTATAAAAACCCGGAAGCCCGATCCGTTGCGCGCCGCGCCCCTGGTTTTATAAAAGGGATATATCATTTTTTCTGGACATCTAATACAACCGGTCGTATTATTGATCCATGCTCAAGCCAACCAGAAAGGAAAGCAACAGGGAAAACCTGCTGGACCAGGGGGTCGCCATGCTCTGGAGCCAGGGTTATCACGGCACTGGGCTCAAGGAAATCCTGGATGCGGTAAAGGTTCCCAAGGGTTCTTTTTACAATTACTTTGGCAGCAAGGAGGACTTTGGTGCGGAGGTCATTCAACACTATGCAAATCCATTCATCGTACAACTGACCGCTCACCTGGAAGCAGCCGATGATGATGCGCTTGGTGCCATAAAGCGTTATTTTGACGAACTCATAGTGGAGCTCGAGAGGAATGAGTTTAAAGGCGGCTGCCTCATGGGCAATCTGATGGGAGAAATAGGCGATACCAGCGAAATTTGCCGGAAATCTCTCCAGTCCGCCGTTACCCGTTACCGGAATTTATTGCAATCCGGCCTTGCCAGGGCGCAGCAACAGGGTACCGTAAGATTGGACAAATCTCCGGAAGAGATGGCTGATCTGCTGACGAATACCTGGCAGGGTGCTTTGTTGAGGATGAAAATAGAAAAATCATCCGCACCGGTCAAGCAGTGCTGCCATGATTTGCTCGGTGATTTTTTCAGACCCTAATTTTTTTATTAATAAAAAAACGACCGGTCATATATGTTTAACCCAGATAATTCATTAGGCGGCTCTGCGAGCCTACCCGAGTGCTGGCGGTCAGTTTGCGGCCATTTTCGCTGCTTGCTCGGCGTCTATAGACCAAGCTATGGACTTCTCTCAATCAGCAAAACTGTCTCGCAACCCGCCTCGCCATCATCTCGTGTCCTAATGGATTATCTGGGTTTAATTCTTCAGAAGAGGAGATAGTGTCCATGCAATCCGCTGCCGTCCGTTCAACGATATTAATTCTGGCCCTGGCCGTCGCGGGTATTCCCGGCGCATTCGCCGAGGCCGGCGACGTGACCTCGACCAAAAAGCGCGAAGCTTCCGCGGAATCTGGAGGTGGTCACCAGCATTACGTGCAATCCGATAGGGCGAACAAGCCCGGCCCGGATGGCCAACTTGCACCCAGGCTGCAGAACCTGGGCACGCATACATTCCCTGTCAGTACGCGCAACAGGTTGGCGCAGCAATATATCAATCAAGGCCTGAATCTCGCCTACGGTTTCAACCATGCCGAGGCACGCCGGGCATTCCGCGAGGCGGCACGGCTCGACCCCGGCCTTGCGATGGCTTACTGGGGCCAGGCGCTGGTGCTCGGCCCCAATATCAACGCGATGATGGAACCGAACGAGGAGCCACAGGCTCTGCAGATCGTGCAGCAGGCCAAGTCGCTCATGGCCAAGGCATCGCCCAGGGAGAAAGCGCTTATCAGCGCCCTCGAAAAGCGTTACTCGGGGAATACCGAGAACCGGACGGCGAATAACAAGGTGTACGCGGAGGCGATGCGGGAAGTGCACCAGCGTTTTCCGGACGACCCGGATATCGCGATGCTTTATGTGGAGTCGGTGATGGATTTGCGTCCCTGGGGCTATTGGATGCGTGATGGCTACCCATACGAGGGTACAGCTGAAATCGTGGCGCTCACCGAAGAAGTGATGCGGCGCCATCCCAGACATCCGGGCGCGCTGCATATGTATATTCACATCATGGAGCCGACAAACACGCCCGAGCGGGCGGAGAAGGCGGCCGATACCCTGCTGACGCTGATGCCGGCGGCGGGGCACATGATACACATGTCATCGCATATCTATCAGCGTGTAGGCCGCTACGCCGACTCGATGAAGAGCAATCAGCTTGCCATCGCAGCCGACGAGGATTACATCGCGCAGTGCCGTGCCCAGGGGCTATACCCCATGATGTATTACCCGCATAACATTCACTTCCTCTGGTTCGCGGCAACGGGGGATGGTCAAAGCAAGGTTGCAATCAAATCGGCACGGGAAGTTGCCGGCAAGGTAGACGATGCAGTACTGGAGGCGATGCCGCTGACAGCAATATTCCGCATGGTGCCGTACTGGGCGCTTGCGAGGTTCGGGTACTGGAAGGAAATTCTCGAAGAACCCGTCCCGCCATCCACCAACCCGTTTTTGAAAGGAAGCTGGCACTATGTGCGCGGCCTCGCGTTTGTCGCAACGCAGCAGCTGCAACAGGCCGATCAGGAACTGGGTGCGTTGCGCGAGATCATGAAGAACCCGGCACTGGACCTCCCGCTCTTCTCGAAAAATACCGCGCGTACCGTGTTGAGCGCTGCACCCGACGTGCTCGCCGGCGAGATCGCAGCGGCGCGCGGCCAGTTCGATCAGGCCATCACGTCCCTTGATCGAGCGGTTCGCCTTGAAGACGCCCTGATATACACGGAGCCGGCGGAATTCAATGCTCCGCCACGGCTGACGCTGGGTGCAATTTTGCTGGAAGCAGGACGTCCGGCCGAAGCGGAGACCGTGTATTGGGAAGAGCTGCGACGAAATCGCAACAGCGGATGGGCGCTTTACGGATTGATGCAAGCATTGCGCGCGCAGAAGAAGGATGATCAGGCGACGCTCATCGAGGCACGTTTCAACAAGGCCTGGGCGCGTGCCGATGTGGAACTCAAGGCATCGCGCTTTGGGCGCTAGTGTGCAGTAGAGCATGCAAAACCGGGGCAGGTACTGGGTTCTCCCGAAAAATTCTGCTTTTTAACAAACAGCCATCATTCATTGATGGCCGTTTGTATCTTGTTTCGGTATTGGCCTGCGAGAGGCGCCGCCCCGCCGGCAGCGTTCAGGATCGCTGAACGAGGCGTGATCGCACACATCGAACACATTGGCAGGGAGGTTTGTCGACTTATTCGGTCTGGATAAGCAGCGCGGCCGCCACGCGTCGTCCCTCGGCTGTCAGTATATTGTAGGTGCGGCATGCGGCGGCGGTATCCATGACCTCGACGCCGATGCGTGACTCGATCAGTGTTCTCGTCAGTGTCGGATGAGGAAAGCGCAGGGTGGCTCCCGTCCCGAACAATACCATTTCAGGTTGCAGCGAGAGCACGAATTCGAAATGCTCCGCTGTGAGCTGCTCGAAGGTTTTGGCGTCCCAATTTTCGATCAGGCGATCGGGTAATACGATCAGGCTCTGCTCATGACGCGTCTTGTTGACCATGACATATCCGGCCCCGTAGCCGGTGAAC
This sequence comes from Nitrosospira sp. Nsp1, assembly GCF_900100985.1. NCBI lineage: Bacteria > Pseudomonadati > Pseudomonadota > Betaproteobacteria > Nitrosomonadales > Nitrosomonadaceae > Nitrosospira > Nitrosospira sp. Nsp1. The sequence goes on along the minus strand of NZ_FMUF01000025.1, from coordinate 14,436 downwards.
ATATTTTGTTCGGAAAACACGGAAAGATGCAACTTCACGTAAGGCTCCATTTGCGGCAGGTTGGCGTGTCGGGTAACATTACATCTTTTTTGCGCCTTGATAAAGTTTTTGTGTCAATTAAGGGGAACAACGCAGGGCAGGATTTTTGGGTACCTGCGATGGAAAACGCAAAGCTTTGAATTTCAAATCCTCCACCATTAGGTCATCTTCTGCCGGCGCTTACCGGCGCCATTGCCAACCAGGTCTTCTCCATTCATGCAACCCATCCTGAAATCCAGCAAGCTGGCGAACGTATGCTATGACATCCGGGGACCGGTGCTCGACCGCTCGAGACAAATGGAAGAGGAAGGGCACTACATCATCAAGCTCAATATCGGCAATCCGGCATCGTTCGGTTTCGATGCGCCCGAGGAGATTCTGCAGGATGTCATTCATAACCTCTCCGCCGCGTCCGGCTACTGCGACTCGAAAGGTTTGTTCGCAGCGCGCAAGGCGATCATGCACTACACCCAGGAAAAACGTATTCAAGACGTGCGGATGGAGGACATTTACATCGGCAACGGCGTTTCCGAGTTGATCGTGATGGCGATGCAGGCGCTGCTGAATACCGGCGACGAGGTGCTGATACCTTCCCCCGACTATCCGTTGTGGACAGCGGCGGTGGTATTGGCGGGCGGCACGGCGCGGCATTATGTATGCGATGAGCAATCCGGATGGCTGCCGGATCTGGACGATATACGTTCGAAGGTTACGCCGAACACGCGCGCCATCGTTGTCATCAACCCCAATAATCCTACCGGCGCGCTGTATCCGGATGACATGCTGCGTGAAATTATCGAGATCGCCCGCCAGCATCAGCTCATCATTTATGCGGATGAAATTTACGATAAAGTGCTGTACGATGGCGCCACGCACACTTCGATAGCCTCGCTGGCGGACGACATTCTATTTGTCACCTTGAACGGCTTATCCAAGAATTATCGTGCCGCCGGGTTTCGCTCCGGCTGGGCGGTGGTTTCGGGAACAAAACAATTTGCCCGCGATTATATATCGGGGCTGACCATGCTTGCTTCCATGCGCCTGTGCGCAAATGTCCCCTCGCAATTCGGCATTCAGACCGCGCTTGGCGGCTATCAGAGCATCAAGGATCTGGTGATGCCGACAGGGCGGCTCATGCGGCAGCGTGATCTCGCCTGGAAATTGCTGACCGATATTCCCGGTGTTACGTGCTACAAGCCACAGGCGGCGATGTATTTATTCCCGCGCCTGGACCCGGAAATGTATCCGATCGAAGACGACGAGCAGTTTGCGCTGGATCTGCTGCTGGAAGAGAAGGTGCTGCTGGTGCAGGGCAGCGGCTTCAACTGGCCCTCCACCGATCACTTTCGCGTGGTTTTTTTGCCCAACAGCGATGACCTTACCGAAGCAATCGGCCGCATAGCGAATTTCCTCGAGCGGTATCGCAAGCGATGCCGAACCTGAGCCCAATCTGAAAAAACAGTAAAAACAAAACAGAAAAAACGCAGCGGGAGGGATAAACTCCAACTGCCAACCGTACGCCGAAATACTCAGCCCATCCGCCAACTTTATTTTTTATTGCACTCAACATGAAACCCATCAATGTAGGTTTGCTAGGCGTCGGCACTGTCGGCGGTGGTACTTTTGCTGTGCTCAAACGCAATCAGGAGGAAATCACGCGTCGTGCGGGACGCGGCATCGTCATCCGGATGATCGCCGATCGCGACCTGGAGAAAGCGCGCAATATCGCGGGTGATGACGTTGTGGTTACCGACGATGCGAATGCGGTCGTGACGAATCCGGATATCGACATCGTCGTCGAACTGATCGGCGGCTACACCGTGGCGAAGGAGTTGACGCTGAAGGCCATCGAGAACGGCAAGCATGTCATTACCGCCAACAAGGCACTGCTGGCCTCGCATGGGACCGAAATCTTCGCGGCGGCGCAGAGAAAAGGCGTAATAGTTGCGTTCGAGGCGGCGGTAGCAGGCGGCATACCCATTATCAAGGCATTGCGCGAGGGGTTGACCGCGAATCGTATCGAATGGATTGCCGGCATCATCAACGGCACGAGTAATTTCATCCTGTCCGAAATGCGCGAAAAAGGACTGACATTCGATACCGTGCTGAAGCAGGCGCAAAAACTGGGCTATGCCGAGGCCGATCCCACATTTGACATCGAAGGTATCGACGCTGCGCACAAGCTCACCATCATGGCGGCCATCGCGTTCGGGATTCCCATGCAGTTCGACAAGGTTTACACCGAAGGCATCACCAGATTGACCCGCGAAGATATTCGCTATGCGGAGGAACTGGGCTATCGCATCAAGCTGCTGGGCATTACACGGCGCACCCCCAAGGGGATCGAACTGCGCGTTCATCCAACGCTGATCCCTACGCGGCGGTTGATAGCCAATGTGGAGGGTGTCATGAATGCGATCGTCGTAAAAGGCGATGCGGTAGGCGCCACCTTGTATTACGGCGCGGGTGCGGGCGCCGAGCCTACCGCCAGTTCGGTGGTGGCGGATCTGGTGGATGTGACCCGCATGCATACCGCCGATCCCAAACATCGCGTTCCTCATCTCGCTTTCCAGCCCGACCTGCTTTCGGATACACCCATCCTGACGATGGAGGAGGTGGAGACTTCATACTACCTTCGCTTGCGAGTGATGGATAAACCCGGGGCGCTGGCCGACATCACCCGTGTACTCGCCGATCTGGGCATTTCCATCGACGCAATGGTGCAGAAAGAGCCCAGCGAGGGTGAAGATCAGGTGGATATCATCATGCTCACCCACTTGACGGTTGAAAAAAACATTAATGCCGCGATCGCGAAAATAAAAAAACTTCCCCTGACGACCAGTAAGGTGACGCGTATCCGGCTGGAAAATTTAAGCAGTAAGTAATCCGGGACCATCCTTGGTGCTTCCAGAAACGCACGATACCGGCAATCAACAGCGGCAAGTTGGTAACCCGGGCGTGCGGGCACAATTCCTCGTGCCGTGGCTGGCGTGGCATAAGTGATATGTGAGAGTCGTTCCAGTATCCTGTTGTGGTGAAAATAATGCGTTATATTTCTACTCGCGGTGGCATGCCGCCGAAAAAATTTTCCATGATTCTCCTGGGTGGGCTTGCGCCTGACGGTGGGTTGGTGATGCCTGAAACCTACCCGAAGTTCGATGCCGCCGAGCTGGAAAGATTGCGCGCCCTGAATTATCAGGAGCTCGCGTTCGAGATTATTTCACGTTTTGCAGACGATATTCCTGCCGCCGATCTGCGCGGCATCATTACGCGGACTTACACTGCTGAAGCGTTTCAGAGTGAGGAGATCACGCCCCTTGCGACGCTGGAACCAGGGCTGCACATTCTGCGATTGTCGAACGGACCGACCCTGGCGTTCAAGGATATTGCCCTGCAATTGCTGGGCAACTTGTTTGAGTACGTTCTGGCGAAAACCGGAGAACGTCTGAATATTCTCGGCGCAACTTCCGGCGATACAGGCCCCAGCGCGGAATACGCCATGCGCGGCAAGCGCAGCGTTCGCGTGTTCATGCTGTCCCCCCAGGGGAAGATGAGCCGGTTCCAGACCGCGCAAATGTTTTCGCTGCAAGACCCGAATATCTTCAATATCGCCGTTCGCGGCGTATTCGACGATTGCCAGGACATTGTCAAGTCGGTCAGTAACGACTCCGTGTTCAAGCAAAGATACCGAATCGGCACAGTCAATTCGATAAATTGGGCACGGATCGCGGCGCAGATCATCTATTATTTCAAAGGGTATTTCGAGGCTACCCGTTCGAATAGCGAGCAGGTATCGTTTGCCGTGCCATCGGGAAACTTCGGCAATATCTGTGCAGGCCATGTCGCACGGATGATGGGCCTGCCCATCAGGAAGCTGATACTTGCCACCAATGAAAATGACGTACTGGATGAATTCTTCAGGACGGGGTGCTATCGGCCCCGCGCCACGGGAGAGACACAGCAGACCAGTAGCCCCTCGATGGATATTTCCAAGGCATCCAACTTCGAGCGTTTCATTTTTGACCTGACAGAACGGGATGCGTCCAGGGTGAAGGAATTATGGCGGTCAGTGGACCAGGGTGGCGCTTTCGATCTCGCCGCTACACCGTTATGGGAGAAAGTGAAGAACTTCGGTCTTGTGTCGGGAACCAGTAATCATGCGACCCGCATCGCGACCATCCGCAAAACATATGAGCAATATGGCATGCTGGTGGACCCGCATACCGCGGACGGTTTGAAGGTGGGCCTGGAGCACCGCGAAACCGGAGTGCCCCTGATCTGCCTGGAAACCGCACTGCCCGTCAAATTTTCCGAAAGCATTATCGAGGCCATCGGCCAGGAGCCGACGCGTCCGGCGGGGTATGAAAATATTGAAAGCATGCCGCAGCGATATGTCGTGATGAATGCCGACGCCGATGCCATCAAGGCGTTTATTGCCGAGCAGACCGTACAGGTCTAGGGAACCGATTTACTGCACCGCTGTTTTAAGCAGCGGCAAGTGGAAAGCAGCCGGCCACGCGATTCAATGCATGATGTCGGGCGGAGCCCGACCTACCTCTGACACAAATTTTCCGGCCCGAGTAGGTCGGGCTCCGCCCGACATCGTTTCTTTGATCGTCGGGCAGAGCCCGACCTACCTTGTGTGAGCGTGTAAGGGCATGGGGCACCCGATTTACTTGCGCTGCTTTTCAGCGGCGGCGAGAAAATCATCCAGTATGGGTCCCGAGTCAAGCAGTTCGCTGGCGCCGCCATGAAACTCGGGATGCCATTGAAACCCGGTCACATAGCATGTCCCACGCATGCGTATTGCCTCGATAATGCCATCGCTGGAGACTGCCTCGACCTCCGAGTCCCGTCCCAGCCGCTTGATCGCCTGGTGATGGATGCTGTTGACGAGATGTTGATAACCCTCACCGTACAGCTTTGCCAACCGGGAGTTCTCCTCGATTAGAACCGGATGGCGATGCTGATCATACAGGGCCTGGTCGACATGCGAGATAGCGTTTGGGTGCTCGGTGGCGATATCCTGATAAAGGCTTCCGCCCAATGCCACGTTGATAAGCTGTAGCCCGCGGCAAATGCCCAGTACGGGTTTCCCCTGTACGACACATTCCCAGAAGAGCTCCATTTCATAAAGGTCGCGCACGCGATCTCCCGACCATTCGGGCCGTACCGGCGTTTCGCCGTATGAAATCGGACTGACGTCCGCTCCCCCTTGCAGCACCAGTCCATCTATTTCCCTGACATAGTCGCTGATGCGCACGCTGGAGCGTTCGACGCCGCCCGTTTCTATGGCGGGCAGCATGAATGCCAGGGCACGGCGGCGCATGATCCAGTGGGCGACACTTTGTTCGAGGTATTGCAGGGTTTTATTGCGGAAACCTAATTCCGCAGGTGCTTGATGCAGGATACGCGGTGACAATCCGATAAGTAACGGGCGCGTCATTTAGAGTCTGGGTAGGGTGCATAAAGGAATATCAAGAATAATTAGATTGCCGCATTCCTGCTGTGTTCTTCGCCACATATAAATATATATTTACCTTCTTTGCACCCTGCCTGAAATCAACCCGCTATTTTAACGTTCAGCCGGTATTCTTACTTAACAACAGCCGTATCTGGCAGCCTGTCGGACTTAAAGGAAATCGGCTGCAAAAGCGTCTGGCTGGTTCATATTTTGCCGCTTTTTCAGCCAATAGAATAACTATTGATTTTCAAAATCCTCAAAACCCACCCTCACCCAGTCATTTTTTCACCGCGATTCTTCAAGTTTGACAGGTCGCTGGTGCATCACGCTAAAAAAATTACTTTCCCATCCACAACTCGGCTTGCAGTTGCATGACATCGGCAAGGTAATGTTCCCGCGCATAGGTCCGGCGCAACCAGCTTGTACCATTGCCTGCTCGTAATATCTCGCGAACACGATCCATTGCTTCCACCGCGTGCAATTCCCGGGCATGGTCCGCAATGCGTGCCAGCATATCGGTAATATCTTCACGAATGCTGCGCTGCTCATGGGTACGCGGATCGATAAAAACACCTTCGAGTCCAAAACGGCAGGCCTGGAAGCGGTTGAACGTATAAACCAGATAATCGTCCTCTTCCGGCGGCGTGCGCTGCTCCACCATAATATAACGCGACATCGCCTGAATATAGCAGGCAATGGCAGCGGCAATTTCAACGGTAAGAGGGGTATCGCATACCCTCACCTCGATAGTGCCGAACTCTGGCTTGGGGCGGATATCCCAGTAAAAATCCTTCATTGATTCGACCACGCCGGTGCCGGTCATCTTGCCGAAAAATCGCTCGAATTCATCCCAGCGCAGTACGAAAGGAGCCCGTCCGCTCAACGGGAAGGAAAATACCGAATTCAGGCGTGCCGAGGCGAACCCGGTATCGTGCCCCTGCACGAACGGAGAACTGGCTGACAGCGCAATAAAATGCGGGACGTAGCGCGACAGCATATGCATCAGATGAAGCGCTTCATCGGGGCCAGGGCAACCGATGTGGACATGCTGCCCGAATATGGTGAATTGTTTGGCTAGATAACCGTACAGCTCGGACAGATGATGGAAGCGCGGCGCATCAAAAATCTTCTGCTCGCTCCAGTGCTGGAACGGGTGTGTGCCGCCACCCGCAACCGCGACGTTGAGAAAGCGTCCCGCCTCGGATACAACGTCGCGCAAGGCATGCAGCTCCGCGACCAGCCCGGTATATTCCTGTTGCACCGAGGTATTGATCTCAATCATGCTGCGGGTCATTTCCGGTTTTATTTCGCCGGGGTGCGCACGTTTCTCAACCCGGCGCAATATATCGGGAGCCGAAGACGCCAGGTTATAGTCATTGCAGCTGAGCAGTTGCAGCTCCAGTTCCACCCCGATGCTCAAGGGTCTGGAGGGCGCGAAGGGCATCAGGCTCATGTTTTTTTCTCCGGTGTCTCCCCGGCCATTCGCAGGGCCATCTGGACCAGAATGGGGCCCCCCAGCTCAAGTATCACGATGCAGCTCATCAGTACCAGCCCCAACCCTGAACCGAACATGGGGAAATCCACCGCCGTATCCAATGTAAGTAGCAGCGCAACACTCGACATGGGTATCAGGGCAATCCCCAAGGCCACGGCCTGGCGCAGGCTGATGCCGCTGTAATGCGCCAATGTCAGTACCGCCAGTAGCTTGGCTGTCGCGCGTGCCGTGATAAGCAGCAAGACCAGCAGAAAATTGTCACGCAACCCGCTGAGGTCGCCCGCGAGGCCGTTAGCGATAAACATCAACACAACCAGAACGGCGCCGGCGGAACCGAAGTGCGGCGGGAAAGTTCGCGGGCGCTGACGCCGGTATCGCGTTATGAGGCCGGCAGCCAATAGGACGAGGATCGGGCTGAGCTTGAGTGTCGACGCCATGATCGTCGCAAATGCAATCATGCCGAACAGGACGAAAGAAAAAGTTTCCTCATGCTGCCCGAGATAATGATGGATTCGCTCGAAGGTAATGCCGAACAACCAGGCCAGTAGCGCAGACCCCCCAAGGAGATAAAACGGCGCCAATATCGTATGGATGATGCTGGTGCCGGCCTGGCCATGCATGCCGGCAACTGCCAGTTTGTGGAAGATGACAGCATAAATGCAATTGAGCGCGGTCATCAACAGAAGCCGGTCCGTCACCTGACCCTGAGCGCGTGATTCGGTGACGATGCGTATCACAATGGCAGGTGAGGTGGCAATCGCAATGGAAGCGACCACCACGGCGGAAATGTTGGCAACGCCAAACCAGCTCAGCATCGAGAAAACAACGGCGAATGTGGCGGTGGATTCAAGCAGGCTTGTACCGGCAATCCAGGGATTGGCTTTCAGCCAGCGCAGATTTACCTTGCTGCCCAGCTCGAACAGGAGAATGCCCAGCGCCAGGTCAACTACCAGCCGCCATTCAGTGGCGGGCAATGGCGGGATAAAGCCCATGCCGCCAGGGCCCAGCAGTGCGCCGATACCGATATAGCCGACGATACGCGGCAACCGCAGGTGACGCACCAGTGCTTCACCCACAAGTACGGCTGCAACCAGCGTCAACGCAAGCCAGAGAGCGGGGCTGACTTCAAGCGGCCAAAAAGGCAGGTATGCGGGCCAGTTCATGAAACAATGCGGGGAAACAGCCGAAATAGGGCTGTTCCGTCAACCGCGAACGTTATGGTCAGATGCATCCGGTCTCCTTAAGGACAATGCGGATGTTCGGTCTGTACTTTGGAATCTTTACGGTATCCTCAAACTGAACCCGGGATTACAAGATAACTGTCAGGTTAGTTAGCGAGGGACTGAATAAACTATCTGGAAGAGATGTGGGTGAATTATAAACCATGAATGCGAAGAGGAAACGTCTGCCGTAATCGACTGTACTAAAAATCAGTACATGCCGGATTTTGTGCGGTGCGATAACCAGCATTGGCGCGTTTCTGTCGCCGCTTGATATATTTCAAGGCAGGAGCTGTGCCTGCCCAGACGGAGCAGGGGGCGGCACGAAAATGGAACCGGATACCATCACAGTGACTTTCATAGCCGCTCAGGGCGAATTAGTGGCCTATCCATCTCAGTTGGACGCAGCACGGTCAAACCTTCAGCTTTAAATTTCATAGCCTCATACCGGAATAATCGAGGCGAATGGAATGCCATGCAATACCTGTATTTCTTCGATCAGGTCATGTCGAGGAACTTCACATGTCACTCTGGTTCTTACCGATAACCATTTGATTGATATACCTTGGAACGATTCTTGCTGCTTGTCCTCACAAGCTGAATTGTTAGGTTAAATTTTCCATGAGCAAGAAAAGCATCACGCCCAAAATTGTTGATTTGGTGAAAATCGCCAACCCCCCAAAAAATCGGCCGTTTGTATCGCAAACCTGAGAAAGCTCGATCATGACAGCTCCGAAATGTGCAGTGAGTGTGAGTCTTTGCATGATCATGCTGCTGGCTGGTTGCGGCTCTCTTTCAGTTCCAGATAAAACGGCACATGCAAACCGTTCCGTGCAAGTCGATGGCGTACGCGGTGCGCTCTCTATCCAGGAAAGTAAGGCAGTCCTGGCCAATCTCAAAAACGGTGGCCCTGAAACCAATATCTTTACCAGGCACCTTGCTCAGGCGGAGCAGCTTTCGGGAAGCCCGCTGATGACCGGCAATAACGTGAAGCTGCTGGTTGACGGGCCCACCACCTACAAATCGATGTATGCGGCAATACGGGGCGCGAAGCATCATATCAACATGGAAACCTATAGCATCGAGGACGACGAGGTTGGCCGCCGCTTCGCCGCTGCATTGATCGAAAAGCAAAAACAGGGCGTGCAAGTCAACTTGATTTACGACAGCATCGGATCGGGCGCTACACCTGAAGAATTCTTCAAGCCGTTGATCGACAGCGGCGCCAATGTACTGGAATTCAACTCCGTCAACCCATTGACACTTCGCAAGAAACTGGAATTGGGCCGTGATCATCGGAAGCTGCTCGTGGTTGATGGCCGGATCGCCTTTGTAGGTGGCGTCAATATCAGCAGCGTATATTCCAGCGGATCATTCAGATCAAAATCGCATACCAAGGATATCCAACCGTGGCGCGATACGCATCTCCGTATCGAAGGACCCGTCGTCAGCGATTTCCAGAAATTGTTTCTGGCGACCTGGGAAAAACAGAAGGGTAAGCCGCTAGCGTCGAAGTCCTTTTTTCCACGGGTAGGCAGGAGGGGCAACGAAGTAGTGCGTGCCATCGGCAGTTCTCCCGATGAGTCTTACAGCCTCATCTACGTTACGCTGCTATCCGCCATAAACAGCGCTGAAACCTATGCATATGTCACTACCGCTTATTTTGTGCCTGATCCGAGGTTATTGGTTGCATTGAAGGGTGCAGCGCAGCGCGGCGTCGACGTGCGATTGCTGTTACCGGACAAAACCGATTCGAACCTGGTTTTGTATGCGTCGCACTCCTATTACGATGAACTGTTGAGTGCCGGCGTGAAGATTTATGAACGGGAGGGCGCTTTATTGCATGCCAAGACCGCCCTGATCGATGGTGTCTGGTCCACCATAGGCTCGACCAATCTTGACTGGCTCAGCCTGGAGCACAACCAGGAAATCAATGCGGTTATCCTTGGTCAAGAGTTTAGTACGCAAATGAAAGCGCTGTTCGACGAAGATATTAAATCTTCCCGGCTTGTCACATTGGAAAAATGGCGGCAGCGTCCGATTATTACGCGCATAAAGGAATTTGGCGCGAGTTTGCTGGCTCGGCGGTTATAGTAAACCGCCTACGCTTACACCAATAATGGCCTGTCAGCCACTGTCAAGGATGCAACCCTTGAAAAGCTGAAATCAGCTAGCGGCGGATTATTTTTCATTCTTCATCATGGCTAAGCTCACATCTGTTTCTATCAGGATTCCATGCTCTCGCGGCGAAAAATGAACTTGAAGCCTTGTTAAAGAGTGACTACTCTGATAAGTCCTACATCAAGCGAGGAATAAATCATGTCTGATCTCAAAACCGTATGGTTCGGCATGCTAACCGATGATTCGGACGACTCTGGTACTGACAGCCCCATCGTCTTGATTATCAATGTAAGGGGCGGCAGATTCGATGTTTTGCACCGGACTTTCCCTGATACGGCCCAGAGCGATCAGGAGCAGGGGCAAGCGAATCTTTACGAGATAACAGAGGATGACTTTGAGCCGCAAGCTTTTGTCGGGTCCACGGTTGATCCTCTGGACCTGAATGCATCCTCCATCCGTATCGGCATCCGGGGCAATGATTTATGGCGCCCGAAGAGTGTCTTCATCTGGGGGGAGCAAAAAGATGGGCTCATCGTTCCGCTTGCTCTGGATACCGAGTTGCGGGGCGATATCGGCATTGCGGGTCAACTGGTCAATGTTGACCTCAGTACGGATGCGAGCGAAGGCAAACTTTCCTTTGCGCCTTCGCGCATACAGCTCGGGACCGCAACGACGGTGATTCGGCGGTTGCTCATGCTTGTGACGACCGCGGATGTGGATGATGCCGGTACCGATAATGATATCGCGCTTCAGATTACGACCATCGACGGGCGCCTCGTCGTGGACCACGTCTTTCCGGACACGTCGCAGGCTGATCTGGAAAGGGCACAAGCGAATCTTTACTACGTGCCGGTCAGCACCCCGTTCAACAGGACTGAGCTGAATGCCGATTCGATTCGCTTAAGTATAAAGGGCAATGATGCCTGGTTGCCCAACCGTTTATTTCTTTTTGGTCTTAGCGAGGATGAAACCGGGCAACCGCCGGAATTTGCCGTGCCCCTGGTGCATCTCCACGCGTGGCCCCTGGGTACATTGAGTACCGACCGGGAGGAAGGGCAAGGATCGGTTACGTTACCCTTGCTGGATAATATTGTCTTGCTTTAAGGAGAAAAGAGATAGCTGATAGCAGGTAATGGGTTAGCGCATTTGCATTCGTCACGGTATTCCGTGCGGGTCGGCTGAAAAGCGCATCGATAAATCCACTGCCATTATATCCTTGGTGAGGCTGCCGACCGAAATTCGGTCCACGCCGCTTTCGGCTATCGCGCGGACGTTGTCGAGGGTGATTCCTCCCGATGCTTCCAGCGCCGCCGCCCGGTTGGTCAACCGCGCATTCAGGATGACTGCCTCGCATAAAGTGCCGAGGTCGAAGTTATCCAGCAGAATCAGTTTAGCCCCCGCATTCAACGCGGTGCACAGGTCGTCCAGTGTTTCCACTTCAATCTGAACAAACACGCCTGCCGGGGCAATTCTTTTCGCGGCGCGCAGGGCAGGTTCGATTCCCCCCGCGGCGGCGATGTGGTTTTCCTTGATGAGTATGCCATCGTATAAACCGAGACGATGGCAGCCTGGCGCGCCGCTACGTTCATGAGCCGGACTGGTGTGGTACGAGGGGAGCGGTACCACGGACAAGACCTGGCTTTATGCCGATCATCTGGGCTCCATCTCCGCCCGGGCCGACAGTACGGGCACTTCTACCGGGATTTTCACCTACAGTCCTTATGGTGAGCAATCGATGGCTACGGTAAACTTCGGCTATACCGGCCAGCTAAAGTTCGTGGAGGTTGGTACCTACTACAAGTCGAGATTCTATTCGCCTGTGCTTGGCCGGTTCTTTCAGACCGATCCGGTAGGGTATGAAAGCGGCCTGAATCTGTATGCGTATGTGGGGAATGATCCAATCAACGGCATCGACCCGGATGGGAAGGTTCCGCTGTTCTTTGTGCTTCCGGGGATAGGAGGAGTAATTAATGCCGCATTCCAGGCTTATGAATCCAGCCAGGCGGGAGGGGGCGCATATGAGATAGCCGCCGCGGCAGGCAAGGGCTTTATTTCAGGTTATGCGGGAACCGCTGCCGGGCTTGTAACCAAAAATGCCGCAATTGCCGGAGCGATTAGCGGAGGGGTAACAAATGCGATTGACACGGGACTAAAGGGCAAATTGCCTGACACCCCGACGAATCTTATCAAATCGGTTGTTGCGGGAGCTGTATTAGGAAAGGTAGCAGGTGCAGCGATCCCATCGATAAATCAAAATGTAAGTATCCCACTTTCTAAAACTCCAGCAAATCTTAATCTGAATACTGATATCGGTCGCCAGGTTGCTCAGACAGTTGGCACGGGCTTGGGCGGGATTCAAGTAGTAGATAGGGCGACGTCCAGCGTGACCAGCAATCCAAGCGGGAGCGTGTTTGGCAATCGCAAATAGAGAAATCCCATGGGACTGAGTCGGGCATGCCGCGATCTGTTTAATTTGGCCGATGTATGCATAGACAATGACGATATCGATAAAGCCAAGGGCCTGATAGAGCAGGCGATTGCGCTGGAGCCGACAAATGAGGCGGTCCTTATGCGTGCAGTAGGCCGACTCGTATACGCAGAACTCTATAGCAGCGCCCGGGAGGTTTTTGAGAGTTTCCGGGATCAAGCGAGATTAGAGTATCTTCTGGGTTTTACTTATGAGGATATCGTCCAGCAGGAGCGGGCTAACTTGATGGTGGACGATGTGCCTATCTTCGATCTTGCTATGGGACCGATCCGGTTTAAAAGGCTGTCGGGCGCGGAGCGCGGAAACTTCGTCAACTATGTCACGACTTCTACACCAGTCGAGGCGATCGAGATTTCGGAAGAGGGGTTGGCTTTCACCCAGTCTGGGACGCAGTGTGCATTCAGATGGGATGAGATCACCCGGGCGAGTATCGTGGTAAGAACCATATTCAAGGGACTGGGCGTGGCCGGCTCGAATTCATCTCAAAAAATATTTTCGATCGAAGCATCAGGGAGACTGTTTCAGTTCGATGTTTCGTCGACTTATCCTGACTTCAGGGAAGCGCTGCTGCTTCGCACTTTATTGAGTCGATACTTGGATGTGGAAGTGATTGACGAGCGCAAGCCGGGCTTCAAGGCGACAAAGGATGATCCCGTCCGGAACCTGAAGCGGGGTGACAGAATCAGGCAGTGGCTGATAGTGAGCGCAATTGCCCTGCTTATTCTATTTTCATATATGAACGCGCCTGCCCCCGGATAAACATCGGTGCAACTTTTCCCGCGAGTTCTTGAGCTGAATTAGAAAGACCGGGAAACGAACTCGACCTTATACCTGGGGTATCTGCCCAACCACAAGCTCTGATCGGTAGTATCGTTACTTACTCGGAGTTGAATTGAAGATAATGTTTTTTTGTTGTCAGCGATTGCGTCACTCGTCTCTTGCGCCGCCATAGGGGCAGACTATATTTCAAATGACGACCTTAAACAATTGGTGAAAGAGAAGCCGATATGGTGTCGTGACCTTGATGCCAACGGAACGTGTGGTTCAGTCATGCATTATGGCTTGACTGAAGGTAATTCGATTCCTGTTTCAGAATATATGCTTATCGTTGGCCTGGCTAAACATGGAAAACTTAGGGCTTCCTTCACGGAAGTGTTCAGCGAATCCGGGTTATGCATGACTTTTAATGAAGCTTATGCCGAAGCTTTAGCGACATTTGTTGCGGCGAATGACTTTGCTCGCATTACCCCCGATGACCAGCCGTTTTCCGAGAAAGGACAAATTGAATTCAATTCCAAAATAATTGAGCCACTTCGTCCTGTATTCGGAAGGAATATTGTGGGCGGTATGAAATATCAAGACGTGATACCACCGGAAAAATATCCGAAATCAAAGCCACCTTCTTTATCGAAGGCGTGCAGCAACTGACCTGCTCTCGTTTTTTATAGCCAGTTCGAAAGTGAGCCTTCGGGTTCGAGTACTATAGTTGACGACCGTTCCCGACCTGCTTCAGTCGGGGTTCGATTGCCAAGTGAAGAATGGGGACGCTCGTTGTTGTAGAACTGCCGCCATTTCTCGATCAATATCTTTGCCTCGTGTCGCGTTATGA